>DATKKS010000109.1:0-8145 GCA_035542815.1 Saccharimonadales bacterium (SeqCode)
AGAACATGCGCGACCTGGGCAACACCCTGCTGGTGGTGGAGCACGACGACGACACCATCCTGGCCGCCGATTGGGTGGTGGACCTGGGGCCGGGGGCCGGCGAGCGGGGCGGGCGGCTGCTGTACTGCGGGCCGCTGGCGGGGCTCGCGGCGGCGCCGGACTCGCTCACCGGCCGCTGCCTGTCGGGCCGGCTCGAGGTGCGGCCGGCCCGCCCGCGGCGGGCGCCCGGGGGCGCGCGGCTGCGGCTCCTGGGGGTCGAGCGGCACAACCTCCGCGGGCTGAACGTGGAGATCCCGACCGGGCTCCTGGTGGCGGTCAGCGGGGTCTCGGGCTCGGGCAAGAGCACCCTGGTGGAGGAGGCGCTGTATCCGGCGGTGTCGGAGGCCCTGGGCCAGCCCACCGGCGCCGAGAAGTGCTGGAGCCGCCTGGCCGGGCTGGGCGGGCTCCAGGCGGTCTCGCTGCTGGACCAGTCGCCCATCGGCAAGAGCAGCCGCAGCAACCCCGCCACCTACCTCAAGGCGTGGGACCCGGTGCGGACCCTGTACGCCAGCCAGCGCCTGGCGCGCGAGCGGGGCTACCTCCCGGGGGCCTTCTCGTTCAACGTGCCCGGCGGCCGGTGCGAGACCTGCGAGGGCGAGGGCCAGGTGCAGGTGGAGATGCTGATGCTGGCGGACCTGTACCTGCCGTGCGAGGCTTGCAACGGGCTGCGCTTCAAGCCCGAGATGCTGGAGGTGAAGTACCGCGGGCGCAGCGTGACCGACGTGCTGGACCTCACGGTGGACGAGGCCATGGGCTTCTTCGCCGGGGCGACCGCAGTGACCGCGCGCCTGCACGTGCTGCGGGAGGTGGGCCTGGGCTACCTGCGCCTGGGCCAGTCCGCGCCCACCCTCTCGGGCGGCGAGGCCCAGCGGCTGAAGATCGCGCGCGAGCTGGCCGGCGGCGGCGCGGTGCCCACGCTGTACCTGATGGACGAGCCCACCACCGGGCTGCACCCGGCCGACGTGCGGGGGCTGCTGGGGGTGCTGGACCGGCTGGTGGACCGCGGCCACACGGTGCTGGTGATCGAACACCACCCGGACGTGCTGGCCCACGCGGACTGGCTGCTGGACCTGGGGCCGGAGGGCGGCGAGGGCGGCGGCCGGGTCGTGGCCCAGGGCCCGCCGGAAGTGGTCGCGGCCAGCCCGGAGTCGCGGACCGCCCCATTCTTGAAGGCGGCGCTGGGGCGCGGCGGCGGGGGCGCGGCGCGCGGCTGAGCCCGCCGCTCCGGGGGCCGCGGGCCCTTTCTCGGTGGTCAGCCGCCGGCCGGCCGTGCTATCGTATTCTGTTGGCTCGGCCCGCCCTGTCGCTTCCCGCGACGCCTCGCGACGCCCTGCCCGCGGCACACCCGGACTTCGCCTGAATCCGCCCGCGCGCCTGCGCTCCCGAGCCCAGGCCGCGTCACGGCTCCCGATATTGCAAGGACAGGACATGCGGGTCACACCGGGCCTGCTGGAGGATGCCGTCCTCCCGCGGGTCGAAAAGCCCAACCGTTATCTCGGCAACATCCTGCACCTCGATCCCGTCCCCGCGGCCGGCCGGCTGCGCGTCCTGCTGCTGTTCCCTGACCTCCTGGAGAATTCGCCCCTGGCCCCCGCGGCGCGCCTGCGCGCCCGGCTGAACGCACGGGGCGACGCGGCGGCCGAGTTGGGCTTCGCGGCGGCCCCCGATCTGGCCGCCGAGCTGCGCGCCCGCGCGCTCCCGCTGTTCTCGCTGGAGAGCCACACGCCGGTCCCGGAATTCGACCTGCTGGTGGTGCACCTAGCGCGCGAGGGACTCGCCCTCGGGCTGCTGGAGTGCCTGGAGCTGGCGGGGCTGCCGTTGCTGGCGGCGGACCGCACCGACGCCCACCCGCTGGTGGCCGCGGGCGGTCCGGCAGCCTTCAACCCGGAGCCGCTGTCGGATTTCGTGGACGTGTTCGCGCTGGGCGACCTCGAGGCCGGCCTGGACGCGCTGGCGGAGACCGCGCTGGAGCGCCGCGCCGGCGGGGATCGCGCCGCGGTGCTGCGCGCCGCCGCGGGCCGGCCGGGGCTGTACGTGCCCGCCCTGTACGAGGTCCGGCCGGGGCCGCGCGGGCGGCTCCTGCCGGTGCCGCGCGCCGGCTCCGGCGCCCCGGCGGCGGTGGTCCCCCGGTGGAGCGGCGACGCGGCGGCGCCGGCCGAGGCCGCGCCGCTTCTGCCGCTCACCGAGCTGTCCGAGGACCGGCTGGAGGTGGAGCTGGCCCGGGGCTGCTCCGAGGGCTGCCACGCCTGCCGCCACGGCTCGCCCCACCGCGCCTGGGCGCCGCGGGACGCCGACGCCGTCGCGGCGGAGGTGCTCCGCGGCCTGGACGCCACCGGCTGGGAGGAGGCCTGCCTGGTGCTGCCCGCGGGCGCGCCCGGAGCGCAGCTGGTGCCGATCCTGGAGCAGCTCGACCGGGCGCTGCTGGGCCGGCAGGTGGTGGTGTCGGTGTCGGGGGCGTGGGGAGGCGAGCTGGCCGGCCCGGCGCCCGAGCGGTTGTCGCGGGTGCGCCGCGGGCCGCTGCACCTGGCGCCGCTGGCGGGCAGCGCCCGGCTGCGCGCGGCGGTGGGCCTCCCGGCGGACGAGGCCGGGCTGCTGGCGGCGGTGCGCGGCGCGCAGCGCCAGGGCTGGCACTCGGTGCGCCTGGAGTTCGCGGTGGGGCTCCCGGAGGAGACCGAGGCCGACCTGGACGCCGCCGGCACCCTGGCGCGCCGGGCGCAGGCCGCGGCCCGCGAGGCGCCCGCGGACGCGGCGCACCCGGGTGGGGTGGCGGTGTCGGCGGCGCTGGAGGTGTTCGTCCCGCGGCCGCACACGCGCTTCGAGCGCGCCGCGTTGCCGGACCTGGAGGACCTGCGGGCCCGGCTGGCGCGGGTCCGCCGCCAGCTCCCGCGCGGGCGCCCGCAGCCGCGGCGCGGGGACCCCGAGCGGGCGTATGTAGAGGGGCTGCTCGCGCGGGGGGACCGGCGCATGGGGCGAGCACTCCGGCGCGCCCACGAGCTGGGCTGCCGGGTGAACTCGCTGGGGGAGCCGGCCTGGATCGAGCGGTGGCGCCGGGCGCTGGCCGAGGCCGGGGTGGACGAGCCCGCAGCGCGGGCGGCGTTCGCGCCGGACGAGCCGCTGCCCTGGGACATGTTCCGCGATCCGCGCGCCTGGGATGCGGCTTCGCCCGGCCCGGCCGCAGCGCTGGCAGCGGGCGCCGGAACCCCGGCCGCCGCCGCGGCCGGACCCGCCAACGGCTCGCCCGCGGCCGCGGCGCGGTGGTTCGGGCGCAAGCCCCGCCGCGCGCCGGCGCGCAGTGCCTGGCAGCGCGGGCTGCGCTTCCGCCTGGAGTACGCCAAGGGCGAGCCGGTGCGCTTCACCGCCCACCTGGAGCTGGTGCGGGCGCTGGAGCGCGCGGTGCGTCGGGCGGGGCTGCCGCTGGCCTACTCGCAGGGGCACACTCCGCACGCCCGGCTGTCCTCGGGGCCGCCCCTGCCGCTGGGCTTCACCAGCCGCGCCGAGTACCTGGATCTGGAGTTCACCCGCTCGGTGGACGAGGGCTTCACCGAGGAACTCAACGCGGCGCTGGGCCCGGGCCTGGCGGTGCAGGCGGCGGCGGTCCTGGCCGGCCGGCCGGCGGCGCTCTCCGCGGTCATTGACGTGCTGTCCTGGCGCGCCTGGCTGCCGGGGTTCCTGCTGCAGGAGGCGGGCCTGGACGCCGGGGCCGTGGCGGCCCGCTGGAGCCGCGCGCTGGAAGGGCTGCGCGCGTCCGCCGTGCCGGTGCTCTGGCCCTGCCGGCCGGCTCCCGACGCCCGGACCGCGGACGCCCGGGTGCCCGCCCGCGGCGCGGTGGTGGAGTGCCGCGCCGAGATTCCCGAGATTCGATTCGATACCCCGGTCACGGGCGGAATCCGGCCCGAGTGGTTCGCCGCCCGCCTGACCGGCCTGGACGAGCTGGACCCGCGGCTGGTGCGCGTGGAGCGCACCGGGCAGTGGGTGACCAGCGGCACGCGGCGGCTCACGCCGCTCATGGCCATCCCGTCCCACCCGGGCGTGCTGGCCGCAGCCACGGATTGGTCCTGAATGTTCAAGGAAATCGTCATCAACGCCGACCCGCACGAGACGCGGGTCGCGGTCCTGGAGGACCGCGAGCTCACCGAGATCCTGGTGGAGCGCGCCGACCGGCCGCACATGGTCGGCGACATCTTCAAGGGCAAGGTCAACGCCGTGCTCCCCGGCATGCAGGCCGCCTTCGTGGACCTGGGCCTGCCCAAGACCGCCTTCCTGCACGTGTCCGACCTGGCGGAGTCGCTCAAGGACATCGACGACCTGAGCGACCTGGAAGAGCACCGCCGCCGGGGCAAGCGCAAGGCCTCCCAGCTCAAGATCGAGGACTTCCTGGAGAAGGGCGAGGAGATCCTGGTGCAGGTGACCAAGGAGCCGATCAGCACCAAGGGCGCCCGGGTCACCCAGCAGATCTCGCTGCCCGGGCGCTTCGTGGTGTTCATGCCCGGGGTGGACCACGTGGGGGTGTCGCGCAAGATCGAGGGCCGCGAGGAGCGCACCCGGCTCAAGCAGATCATCACCGAGATCAAGCCGCCCAACGCCGGCCTGATCGTGCGCACCGCCGGGGAGGGCAAGAGCAAGAAGGACTTCGGCTCGGACGTGAAGAACCTGGCCAAGCTGTGGGCCAAGATCGACAAGAAGGCGGTGCTGGCCAAGGCCCCCGTGGTCATCAACAGCGAGATGGACCTGTCCATCGGGCTCATCCGGGACCTGTTCACCGAGGACGTCAACCAGGTCACGGTGGACAGCAAGGAGGTCTACGAGCAGGTGCTGGACTACCTCAAGACCTTCTCGCCCGAGCTGCGCTCCCGGGTGAAGCAGTTCAAGGGAGGCAAGCCGATCTTCGACCACTTCGGCATCGAGACCGAGATCGAGAAGCTGATGCAGCGCAAGGTGTGGCTGAAGAAGGGCGGCTACCTGACCATCGACCAGGCCGAGGCGCTGGTGGCCATCGACGTGAACACCGGCCGCTTCACCGGGCGCAAGAACCAGGAAGACACCATCTTCAAGACCAACATGGAGGCCGCCCGCGAGGTGGCCCGGCAGCTGCGCCTGCGCGACCTGGGCGGGATCATCGTGATCGATTTCATCGACATGGAGGTGGAGGCGAACAAGCGGGCGGTGCTGGACGAGCTGCGCAGCGCGCTCAAGGGCGACCGCTCCCGCACCAAGACCTTCGAGGTGAGCGCCCTGGGGCTGGTGGAGATGACCCGGCAGCGGCAGGGCCCCAGCCTGTTCCACTACTTCACCGAGGACTGCCCCACCTGCGGCGGGAGCGGCAAGGTGTACTCGCTGGAGTCCATCCTGCGGCGCCTGGAGCGACTGCTGCGGCGGGTCGGGGTGGGCAGCCGGGAGCGCACCATCCAGATTAAGCTCAACCCCGAGGTGGCGGTGTACGTGCTGGAGGACAACAACCACCGGATCGAGGCCCTGGAGAAGCAGTACAAGCTGCGGATCGACTTCAAGGACGACCCGCAGCTCAAGCGGGAGGACTTACGCATCATCCAGGCCAAGACCGGCAACGACATCACCAAGCAGTTCGAGCAGTAGCGGGGACCGGGGGCAGGGCCCCGGGGGTGGGCCGGCTTCGGCGCGCAATCTGTTCGGTTCCATAGAGTTACGCAGCTGGCCCGGTGCTTGGTTGACCGCCACGGGCCGGCTGTGGTAGTAATCATATGTTTGTGCCGAAAACGATGCGGTTCTTGAGGAGGTTGGAATGGCGTTTGCAGTGGTTCAGATCGGCGGGCTCCAGTACCCGGTCCACGAGGCGGAGCGCATCGTGGTGCCCCTCCGGGTGGGCGAGCCCGGCGCCAAGGTCAGCTTCGACTCGGTGAGGCTCCTGGGCGAGGGCGCGGCGGTCAAGGTCGGCCGGCCCGTGGTGGCCGGGGCGACGGTCGAGGCCGAGGTCCTGGAGCACCGCAAGGGCGCCAAGGTCACGGTGGGCAAGTTCAAGCGCAAGCGGGACTACCACCGGAAGAAGGGTCACCGTCAGGACGAGACGGTGCTGCGCATAACCCGCATCTCCGCGTAGCGGCTCGCGCCGCCGGCGGTCCGAGGACGGTGAAGCAGAGTGGCTCACAAGAAAGGTCAGTCGAGTTCCAAGAACGGCCGCGACTCGCACGCCCAGCGGCTGGGGGTCAAGCGCTTCGGAGGCGAGCAGGTGCTCGCGGGCAGCATTCTGGTGCGGCAGCGGGGCACGGTGTTCCGCCCCGGGCGCAACGTCGGGATCGGGAAGGACGACACGCTGTTCGCCCTGGCCTCGGGGCGGGTGGTGTTCGAGAACGTGGCGCGCACCGCGCGCAAGCGCGTCTCGGTCCTGCCCGAGGAGAACTGAACCCCCGCCCGGGCCGGCGGAAGGCACGGGCCGGCGCGCTCTGAGATCGAGGCAGCTGGAGGCGGGGCAACCCGCCTCCTTGCTTTTGCACCCATCTTGCGGACGCTCCCGATCTGGCGCACTATCGCGGCCGCGGCCCGAGCGCCGCGGCATCCGGATCGGGGCAGGAACCTGGGAAGCGCCCCCCGCGGCTGACGGGGGAGGAGGGCGATCGTGGCCAAGAAGGTGAGCATCATCGGCGGCGGGGGCAACGTCGGTGCCTCGTGCGGTCTGTACCTGGCGGAGATGGGTCTGGCGGACGTGGTGCTGGTGGACGTGGTGGAGGGCCTGGCGGCCGGCAAGGCGCTGGACCTCCTGCAGAGCGCGCCGGTCCGGGGCTTCTCGGTGAACCTCAGCGGCAGCCACGAACTGAGCGCCATCGAGGGCTCCGACGTGGTGGTGGTCACCGCCGGGGTGGCCCGCAAGCCCGGCATGAGCCGGGAGGACCTGCTCAAGGTCAACGCCGACATCGCCCGCGGCGCCGCCGAGGCCATCCGCAAGCACGCCCCCAACGCCTACGTCCTGATGGTCACCAACCCGCTGGACGTGATGGCCTACCTCGCCTGGAAGGTCACCGGGTTCCCCAAGAACCGGGTGCTGGGCATGGCCGGGGTGCTGGACTCGGCCCGTTTCCGCGCCTTCGTGGCCCTGGAGCTGGGGGTGTCGGTGCAGGACGTGGACGCGATGGTGCTGGGCGGGCACGGCGACTCCATGGTGCCGCTGCCGCGCTACACCACGGTGTGCGGCATCCCCATCCCCGAGCTGCTCCCGGCCGAGACCATCGCCGCGCTGAGCAAGCGCACCGCCAACGGTGGCGCGGAGATCGTGGCGCTGCTCAAGACCGGCAGCGCCTTCTACGCCCCGGGCGCTTCGGCGGCCCAGATGGCGGAGGCCCTCCTGACCGGGCGGCGCCGGCTGCTGCCGGCCTCGGTGCTGCTGGAGGGCGAGTACGGCATGAAGGGCCTGTTCATCGGTGTGCCCATCATCCTGGGGGCGAAGGGCGTGGAGCGGATCGTGCCGCTCAAGCTCTCGGCCGAGGAGATGGGCCTGCTGCAGAAGAGCGGCGAGGCGGTCAAGAAGACCATCGCCGAGCTGAGCCTGTAACCATCCAAGGAGGACGTGCATGATCCGGATCCTGAGGCTCGTGGGGGTGCTGCTGCTGGTGGGTTGCGTGCTGGCGGTGGCGGGCTGCGGCAAGAAGGCCGAGACGGGCGCCACGACCGGCACCGAGGCCGCGGGCAGCGCCGCGGCTCCCGCGGGCACTGCCGCCGCCCCGGCGGCCATCAACTACGCCGACCTGGACAAGGGCCCGCGCGCCGCGGACACCCCGGTGGACGCGGCCCTGGCGGCCAAGGGCAAGGTCCTGTTCGGGGACGCCACCAACCCTGGCAAGACCTGCTACACCTGCCACGCTTTCGACAAGAAGATCATCGGCCCGCCGCTGAGCCCAGTGGCCAAGCAGCGGACGGCCGCGTGGATGATGGCGCAGATGATGCATCCCGACCTCATGACCCAGAACGATCCGGCCTCCAAGCAGCTGCTGGCCGAGTACAAGGTCCAGATGATCGTGCCGGGCGGGGTGACCGAGGACGAGGCCAAGGCCCTGGTGGAGTACGTGAAGAGCGGCGGCAAGTAGAGCCTTCAGGCGATGCGCCCGCCAGGGCGCATCCGGCACGCCGCCCCGGGCCGGT
>DATKKS010000110.1:0-9003 GCA_035542815.1 Saccharimonadales bacterium (SeqCode)
CCTCGAACTCTCCCTTGCGCACCTCCGCCAGGTTCTGCCGCTCCGGCCGGGTGGCGGCGGCCTCGTACAGGAACACCGGGATTCCCAGCTCCTGGCCCGCGCGCCGGCCCAGCTCCCGCGCCAGCTCCACGCACTGCTCCATGCTGGCGGAGCCCAGCGGCACGAACGGCACCACGTCGGTGGCGCCCATCCGCGGGTGCTCGCCCTGGTGGTGGTTCAGGTCAATCAGTTCGGCCGCCTTCTGCATCCCCCGAAACGCCGCCTCCACCGCGCCTTCGGGCGGCGCCACGAAGGTGACCACGCAGCGGTTGTGGCTGGCGTCCATCTCGCGGTCCAGCAGGGTCACCCCGGGCACCGCGGTGATGGCCCCCACGATGGCGGAGATCACCTCGGGGCGGCGCCCCTCGCTGAAATTCGGGACACACTCGATCAGGGGTTGCATGCAGGCTCCTTTGAGTAGACCAGCTCTCCCCGCTTCCACACCGCCCGCGCGTGGCGCGCCGCCACGTGGTAGAACAGCGCGGCCGGCGATTCCTCCTCCAGCAGCACCGCGTCCATCTGGTAGCCCGGCTCCAGCCGCCCCAGGCGGTCCCCGCGCCCCACCGCGTACGCCGCGTTGCGGGTGACCGCCGCCAGCGCGGTGAGCGGGGGCATGCGGTAGGCCCCCAGCGCCAGGCTGCCCATGAGCGGCAGGTTCTCGCAGTAACAGGTGCCGGGGTTGCAGTCGGTGGACAGCGCCACCGGCAGCCCCAGCTCCAGCATCCGGTGCCCGGGGGCCCACGGCGCGCCCAGCATCAGCGAGGTCCCGGGCAGCAGCACCGGCAGGGTGCCCGCGCCGCGCATCTTCAGCAGATCGGGCTCGGAGGCGTGGATCAGGTGGTCGGCCGACACCGCCCCCAGGTCGGCCGCCAGCCCCGCCCCGCCCAGCGGCGCCAGCTCGTCGGCGTGCAGCTTCAGGCGCAGCCCCGCCGCGGCGGCCGCCTCGCACAGGGTGCGCGAGTCCTCCAGCTCGAACACGCCCCGCTCGCAGAACACGTCGAAGAAATCCGCCAGGCCGCGGCGGGCCACCTCCGGGATCCAGTGGCGGGCCACCTCGCGCACGAAGTCCGCGCGCCGGCCGCGGAACTCGGGGCCCACCTCGTGCGCCCCCAGGAAGGTGGGCACCACCTCGAAGCGGCCCTCCCGGGCGATGTCCGCCAGCACCTCCAGGCACTTGAGTTCGGAGTCCAGCGACAGCCCGTAGCCGCTCTTGATCTCGACGGTGGTGACGCCGTGCTCCAGGCAGCGCTGCAGGCGCGCCTCGGTCTGCGCCTTGAGCGCCGCCGGGGACGCCTCGCGGGTGGCCCGCACCGTGCTCAGGATCCCGCCGCCGCGCGCCGCGATCTCGGCGTAGGACACCCCGCGCAGCCGCTCCTCCCATTCCGCCTCGCGGCTGCCCGCGAACAACAGGTGGGTGTGCGGGTCCACCAGCCCCGGGACCACCGCCCGGCCCCCGGCGTCGAACTCCCGCGCCCCCGGGGCCAGCTCCACGTGCGCCCGGGCCGCCGCGCTGGGGCCGGTCCACACCACCCGCGCGCCCTCCCAGGCGACCGCCCCGTCGGCGATGAGGCCCGGGTCGCGCACCTGCCCGGCGAGCGGGCCCTCCCCGCCCGCCAAGGTGGCCAGCTGGCCGGCGTGCCGCAGCAGCCCGGTGGCCCGGACCCGAGCCCCCACCTCAGCGCTCCCGGGTGGGGATGCGCACCCCCGCCTGGCGCGCGAAGCCCAGCGCCTCGTCGTAGCCGGCGTCGGAGTGGCGCAGCACCCCGGTGAGCGGGTCGTTGGTGAGCACCCGCTCCAGCTTCCGGCCGGACTCCTCGGTGCCCTCGGCCACGCACACCATCCCGGCGTGCAGGGAGTAGCCCATGCCCACCCCGCCGCCGTGGTGCACCGAGACCCAGGAGGCCCCCGAGCAGGCGTTGACCAGCGCGTTGAGCACCGGCCAGTCGGCGATGGCGTCGCTGCCGTCGCGCATCGCCTCGGTCTCGCGGTAGGGCGAGGCCACCGAGCCGGAGTCCAGGTGGTCGCGGCCGATCACGATGGGCGCTTGCAGCTTGCCCGCGGCCACCATGCGGTTCATCTCCAGGGCGAATTCGGCGCGCTCGCCGTACCCCAGCCAGCAGATGCGCGCGGGCAGCCCCTGGAAGGCCACCCGCTCCCGGGCCAGCCGGATCCATCGCCCCAGCGCCTCGTTCTCCGGAAAGGTCTCCAGCACCGCCTGGTCGGTGCGGTAGAGGTCCCGCGGCTCTCCCGACAGCGCCGCCCAGCGGAACGGTCCCTTGCCCTCGCAGAACAGTGGTCGGATGAACGCGGGCACGAAGCCAGGGAAGTCGAACGCCCGCTCCACCCCCGCCCGGTGCGCCTGCGCCCGGATGTTGTTCCCGTAGTCGAACACCACGCTGCCCGCCCCCTGGAAGCCCAGCATGGCCTGGACGTGCCTGGCCATGGACGCGTAGCTCAGCTTGAGGTATTCCTGCGGGTCCCGCCGGCGCAGCTCGGCCGCGGACTCCACCGAGTGCGGTTCCGGGATGTACCCGCCCAGCGGATCGTGGGCCGAGGTCTGGTCGGTCACCACGTCCGGGACCAGGCCGCGCCGAAGCAGCTCCGGCAGCACCGTGGCGGCGTTGCCGGGGACGCCCACGCTGAGCGCGGTCCGGGCGGCCCGGGCCTCCTCGGCCCAGGCCAGCGCCTCGTCCAGCGAGCGGGCGGCGCGGTCGAGGTAGCGGGTCTCCAGGCGGCGCTGGATCCGCGCCGGGTCCACCTCCACCGCCAGGCAGACGCCGCCGTTCAGGGTCACCGCCAGGGGCTGGGCGCCGCCCATCCCGCCCAGGCCGGCGGTGAGCACGGTGCGCCCCGCCAGGCTGCCACCGAAGTGCTTCCGGGCGCACGCGCCGAAGGTCTCGTAGGTGCCCTGCAGGATCCCCTGGGTGCCGATGTAGATCCAGCTGCCGGCGGTCATCTGCCCGTACATGGTGAGCCCCAGCTGCTCCAGCTTCCAGAAGTGCTCCCAGGTCGCCCACGCCGGGACCAGCAGCGAGTTCGCGATCAGCACCCGCGGCGCCCACGGGTGGGTGCGCGCCACCCCCACCGGCTTGCCCGACTGCACCAGCAGGGTCTCGTCGTTCTCCAGGCGCGCCAGTTCGCGCACGATGGCCTCGAAGCACTCCCAGTTGCGCGCGGCCTTGCCGGTGCCGCCGTACACCACCAGGTCCTCGGGGCGCTCGGCGACCTCCGGATCCAGGTTGTTGTGGAGCATGCGCAGCGCGGCCTCCTGGGCCCATCCCTTGCAGGTCCGGGTGGCGCCCCGCGGCGCGCGCAGGGTGCGGACGGCACTCATGTCACACCTGCCTTTCGTGGATCGGTAGGTCCGAGAAGCTCTCGCGTAGGATGGCCTGCGCCGCCGCACCCGGATCGGGTCGCGGGGGCGCGCTCCGGCCGGCCTGCAGCACCCCCGCCATCACCGCTCCCGTCGCGTCTTCCCGCCCGGGCGGCCCCGCGGGCTGCGCGCCTCCGCCCCCCGGGCGAACTTGTCTCCGGGCGGCTCTTCCGCGCCGGGCTCGCCCCCCGCCGCCGGGCCCATGAATTCCGCGGCCAGCCGGGCCACTTCGTCCGCGCCGTGCGCCTCGCGCAGCGGGCATCCGAGAGCCTGGGCGAAGCTCCGCCCGTAGGCGGTGGCCAGCGCACGGCGGTCCAGCAGCACGAACACCCCGCGGTCGGTGGTGCGCCGCAGCAGCCGGCCCACGCCCTGCCGGAAGCGCAGCACCGCCTCGGGCAGCGCCAGATCCCGGAACGGGTCCAGCCCGCGCGCCTCGTAGTCGCGCCGGCGGGCTTCGAACACCGGATCGGTGGGCACCGCGAAGGGCAGCTTCAACATCACCAGAATCTCCAACTCCTCCCCTGGAAAGTCCACCCCCTCCCAGAAGCTCTGCACCCCCAGCAGCACCGCCCCGCGGGACTCGCGGAAGCGCCGCGCCAGCTGGCTGCGGCGCCGGGGATCGTCCTGCGCCAGGAGCGCCGGGACCCGCGGCTCGAGCCGCTCCCGCAGCTGCCGCTGCGCCTCCCACGAGGTGGCCAGCACCAGCACGTTCCGCCCCAGCCCGGCCAGCGCCGCCACCACGTCCGCAGCCGCTTCCAGGTGGCCCGGCTCCCGGGGATCGGGCAGCCCCCCCACCGACAGCGCCAGGAGCTGCCGGGCCGGGTCCAGGTCCGAGCGGTACACCTCGGCCCGCACCTGTCCCTCGCCCAGCCCCAGCCGCCCGCAAAGATAGTCGAACCGCCCGCCCACGGCGAGCGTGGCCGAGGTCAGCACCGCCGCCGCGAGCCGCCCGGTGAGTTCGGCGCCGGCCTCGCGCGCCACGTCCCAGGGCACGCTCTCGAGGGCCACCCCCGAGGCCCGGCTCCACTCCAGCGTGGCGCACCGCCCGCCCGGGATCGGGCCGGTCAGGGCCAGCAGCGCCCGGGCCTGTTCCTCCCACTGGCCCACCGCCCGGCGCAGATACGGCCGCAGCCGGGACTGCTCGTCCGGGTCCTCCTCCTCCGGCCCCAGCTCGCGCAGCCGGGCGGCGGCGGCCAGCGCCTCGCGCACCCGGTCCAGCAGCGGATCGAGGCTCGGCGGGAACACCTCGGCCGGGTCCGGCACGCCGTCCAGGCGCAGCTTGCCCCGGCCCGTGAGCGACCCCTCGAGTCCGCGGAAGGCCGCCTCGGCGCTGCCGCGGACGCCGTCCAGCGCGTGCCCCAGGGCCTCCGCCCCGGCGCGCTCGGCGGCCGCCGCCGGATCGCCCGAACCTCTCAGGCTCAGCAGCAGCGCCCGCAGCAGCCCCGCCGTCCGCGGCCGCCCGTGCAGCCGCTCCAGCGCCTGCTGGAACGCGCGCTGGGTGAAGCGCAGCGCCAGCGCCTGGGTGAAGGCCTCCGGGAGCCGGTGGGCCTCGTCCGCCACCAGCCGCGAGAACTCCGGCAGCACCACCCCGCCGGCCAGCCGGTCCGCCAGCCACAGGGCGTGGTTGACCACTACCACCTGCGCCTCCTGGGCCTGCCGCCGGGCGCGCCGCAGCCAACAGCCGCGGGTGCCGCGGCAGATCTCCGCCGGGCAGTGCCCGGCGTCCAGGTCGGCTCCGCGGAACGGGGCCCACGCCTCGGGCTCGTCCGAGACCGCGCTCAGATCGCCGTCCGGCAGGCGCTCCAGCAGCTCCAGGAGGCGGTGGGCCTCGGGAGTGCCGGCGCGCTCGGCGAGGAAGCCCTCGACCCGGGCGCGGCACAGGTAGTTGTCGCGGCCCTTGAGGCGGACCACGCGCAGCGGCCCGCCCAGGGCGCGGCTCAGGATGGGCAGCTCGGAGTCCAGGATCTGGTCTTGGAGGTGTTTGGTGTGGGTGGCCACCACCACCGGCTCGCCCGAGGCGCGGGCCCACTCCACCGCGGGCAGGAGGTACGCCAGGGTCTTGCCCAGGCCGGTGGGCGCCTCGGCCAGCAGCAGCCCGCCGCGCTCGAAGCACTCCTCGACGTCCGCCGCCAGGCGCGCCTGCTCGGGGCGGGGCTCGTAGCGGGGATGCTCGCGGCGCAGCGCCTCGTCCAGGCGCGCGCCCGGGGTCACAGCTTCTCCCCCAGCAGCGACAGCAGGCCGGCCTCGTCCAGCACCCGGACGTTCAGCTCGCGGGCCTTGTCCAGCTTGGAGCCCGGGGACTCCCCGGCGACCACGAAGTCGGTCTTGCGGCTGACGCTGCCGGAGACCGTGCCGCCGTGGGCCCGGATGCGCTCGCCGGCCTGCTCCCGCGTCAGGTGCGGCAGCGTCCCGGTCAGGACGAAGGTCCGGCCCTCGAAGCGCCGCGAGCGCATGCTGCGCGCCGGGCCGGCCAGCGTCACGCCCGCCCGGCGCAGCTTGTCCACCACCTTGCGCAGGCGGGGCTGCCGCAGGAAGTGCTCCACGGCGCCGGCCACCACCGGCCCGATCCCGTGCACCTGCGCCAGCTCCTCCGCGGAGGCGCCGGACAGCGCCTCCCAGCTCGGGAAGGCCTCCGCCAGCAGCTCGGCGGTGGCCTCGCCCACGTGCGGCACCCCCAGCGCGTACAGCACCCGCGGCCAGGGCCGGGCGCGCGAGCCGGCGACGGCCTGCACCAGCGCCTCGGCCGACTTCTCCGCGAACCCCTCGAGCGCGGTCAGGGGCTCGGCCCGCAGCGAGTACAGGTCCCCCACGTCCTCCACCAGGCCCTCGCCCGCGAGCTGGTCGGCGGTGGCCTCGCCCAGGCCCGCGATGTCCATCGCGGTGCGGCTGCCGAAGTGTTCCAGGCGGCGCCGGAGCTGCATCGGGCAGGCGGGGTTCTCGCAGCGCAGCGCCACCTCGTCCTCGTCCCGGACCAGCGGCGCGTCGCACGAGGGGCACTTGCGGGGGGCCCGGATGGGCTTCTCGCCGCCGGTGCGCACCTCCGGGATGGCCCGGACCACCTGGGGGATGACCTCGCCGCCCTTCTCGATGACCACCCGGTCCCCCACGCGCAGGTCCTTGCGCGCGACGTCCTCGAAGTTGTGGAGAGTGGCCCGGGTGATGACCGTGCCCAGCAGCTCCACCGGCTCCAGCACCGCCACCGGCGTCACGTGGCCCATGCGCCCGACCTGGCACACCACCTCCAGCAGCCGGGTGGTGGCGTCCAGCGACCCGAACTTGTAGGCCACGCCCCAGCGGGGCGCCTTGGCGGTGGCCCCCAGCTCGGGGTAGAGCCCCAGGTCATCCACCTTGATCACCAGCCCGTCGGTGTCGTAGTCCAGCCGCTCGCGGCGGGTGCGCCACCGCTCGCACGCCCGCAGCACCTCCTCGATCCCGTGGGCCGCCTCGGCGTGCGGGTTCACCCTGAGCCCCGCCTCGCGCATCCACTCCAGGGCCTGGCTCTGCCGCGCCACCCGGTGCCGGCCGGGCTCCACCAGGGTGTACACGAAATAGCTCAGCGGGCGCCGGGCCACCTCGCGCGGGTCCAGCAGCTTGAGCGAGCCGGCGGTGCCGTTGCGCGGGTTCAGCAGCGGCTTCTCGCCGGCCGCCTCGCGGGCGCGGTTGAAGGCCTCGAAGTCGGGCCGCGCCATGTAGCACTCGCCGCGCACCTCCACCTCGCCGCGGGCCGCCGCGCCCCGCAAGCGCAGCGGCAGCGAGCGCAGGGTGCGCAGGTTGGCGGTGATGTCGTCGCCCTGCGCGCCATCGCCCCGGGTGGCCCCCAGGGCGAACGCGCCGTCCTGGTAGCGCAGGCTGACCGCCACCCCGTCGATCTTCAACTCCACCGAGTAGTCCAGCGACGCGCGCCCGGTGAGCTTCCGCAGGCGGGTGTCGAACTCGCGCAGCTCGTCCTCGGAGTAGGTGTTGGAGAGGCTCATCATCGGGACCCGGTGGCGCACCGTGCGGAAGCCCTCGGTGGGGCTCCCGCCCACCCGCTGGGTCGGGGAGTCGGGGGTGACCAGCTCGGGGTGCTCGCCTTCCAGCTGCTCCAGGCGGCGCAGCAGCCGGTCGTACTCGGTGTCCGAGATTACCGGCCGGCCCAGCACGTAGTAGCGGTGGTCGTGCTCGCGCAGCTCGCGGCGCAGCGACTCCAGCTCGCTGCGCGCGCTGGTCCGGGGTCCGGAAGGGCTCAGAAGCGGCTCCTGACGGAAACGTGGATCTTCCCGCCCAGGGGCGAGGTGCTCTCGCCCCAGGCGTAGTCGAGGCCCAGGAGGCCCAGGCGCGTGGGCAGGCGCACCCCGCCGCCGTACGCCGGCCGGACCAGGTTGGTGGCCAGGTAGCCGCCCGGCACAGCCTGCTCCAGCCGCACGAAGCCGGCCTCCAGGAACAGGAAGACGTAGCTCCCCGGGTCGCCCAGCAGCCAGCGGAACTCGCTGGAGGCGAGGCCCACCACCGGCCCCCGGAACTGCTGCTCCTGGTAGCCGCGCAGGGAGGTGGCGCCGCCCAGCACGTACAGGCTGTAGTCGGGCGCGGGGTGCTGGTCGGTGCGCAGCTCGCGGGCGAACGCCCGCAGCGCCAGCACCCGCCCCGGACCCGCCGGGTGCAGATAGCCTTCCAGCTCGATCTCGTCCTGGCGCACCGAGGCGGCCGCCGCCGGATCGCCGGTCCGCAGCACCACCTGGTGCGACCCCAGGCTGCTGTGCAGCTTAACCAGAATCCCCCGGGTCGGCGCAAGGGGGTCGTCGCGGCGGTCCCACTCCAGCCCCGCGCCCAGCCGGTAGGTGCGGTCGTTGAGCGTCGGACCCACGCTGGCCACCACCCGCTCCCACTCCCCGCTCAGCGAAGCCAGCGCGTACGGGAACACCTCGAGCTGGAGCGCGACGTTGGCCCGCGACTGGGTGTACAGGGTGTCCTCCAGGTGCTGCCCCAGCCCCAGCTGCACGGTCAGCGGCGTGGAGAACACCAGCGGCTCGCAGGCGTCCACCGCGTACTCGGTGACCCCGTTGCCGCGCGCGTCCAGCCGGAAGTGCCCGCTCCGGCCCCCGCCCAGGTTCTGGAGCTGCAGGTCGAACAGCCCGGTCACGCTGTGCGTCTCGCTGGCATAGCCCATCACCCCCTGGGCGGAGCTGGTGCCGCCCTCGTGCACCTTGTAGCGCAGCGTGCCCGACGCGCCGCCCGCGAGCAGCCCGGCGTCCACCGCGTCGAACGCCCCCAGCCGGCGGAGCCGCCACAGCGCGTGCTGCACCCGGCCGTGCCGGTACAGCTCCCCCGGGCGAAGCCCCGCCTGCCGTTCCACCCGCTCCGCGGTGGTGCGGGTGTTGCCCTGGGTCTCGAAGCGGTCCACCCGCACCTCGGGACCCTCCTCCACCACGTACCGGAAGCGGATGCCCTCGGGCCCCACCCGGAAGTCCTGCGGCCGCAGCACGGCGTACGGGCGGCCCCGGTCGGCGTACTCCTCCAGGATGCGGGCCACATCGCGCTCCAGCGCGGCTGCGGAGAACGCCGCCCCGGGGCGCAGCTCGAGCCGGTCCCGGAACTCCGCCCAGTCCACCGCC
>DATKKS010000111.1:0-2407 GCA_035542815.1 Saccharimonadales bacterium (SeqCode)
CGGGTACAGCTCCTGGCGCTCCGGCTCCAGCAGGAACATGGTGCAGTCCCGGGCCCGGCTCAGGGCGGTGGCGTGGTCCACGATGCGGCGCAGGATGGTGTCGCGGTCCAGCGAGGAGGTGACCACCCGGCACACGTCCAGGAGAGCGGCCCACCGCTCGTTGGTGGCCCGGGCTTCGGAGAACAGCCGGGCGTTCTCCACCGCCAGCGCGGCGTGCCCGGCGAAGGACAGGGCGGTGTCGATCTCGAGCTGAGTGCACACGTGCGGCTGGGTGTTGGAGCCCAGCACCAGCACCCCCTTGGGGCCGTCGAGGCCCACCAGCGGCGCGAACAGGGCCGAGATCAGCCCGCCGAACTCGGGGGCCGCGCCGGCCTCGGCCAGCGGGCCGGAGGCCTGAAGCACGGTGCAGGTGAGGCTGTGGAAGGCGCGCGCGGCCAGCGAGGCGGTGCCCAGCTCGATGCGCGGGGCGCGCTCGGTGAACTCCCGCCCGCGGCTGGAGGCGACCATGCGCAGGGTGCGGCCGTCGCCGTCCGGCTCGTACAGGCACACCCACTCGGAGCGCAGCACCCGGATGGCCCAGCGCACGATGGAGCGCCGCGCCGACTCCAGGTCCAGCGCGCAGGCCACCTCGCGGCTGAAGTCGAACAGCTCCCGGAAGATCCGGATGGCCTCGCGGGTCTCGCGCAGCCGGGTCTCCGCGCGCGCCCGCAGGCGCGCGCGCACGTGCCGCCAGCGCGCCCGCAACAGCGCCGGCGCGAGGGCGGCGAAGAAGCCGGCGGCCCGCAGCCCCAGCGCCGGGTCCGCGCCGCCCGCCTCCAGCACCGAGGCCAGGGCCGGCCACGCGTGGTGCAGGGCGCACTGCAGCCGCCGCGCGCTCGGGGCGTCCACCGCGGCGTCCAGGGCGCCCGCCTCGCGGCCCGCGGCCGGGGCCTCGTAGCGCCCGGCCAGGTCGCACAGGAGTTCCCAGGCCCCGGCGCGGGCGGCGGGCCCGCCGCAGGCGGCGGCCCCCTCGCGGGCCTGCCATGCGGCCAGCACGCGGGGCCCGAGGACCGACAGTTGTGCGCCGAGATCCTCTCGGCTCGAACCGGTGGTGCTCACTGTGCCTCAGGGGCGGTCGGGAATTGGAGACCCGGGCAGCGCACGCCGCGGCGCGGCGCCCGCTCCCTATCCCCGGCATTATCGGCCCGCCCCGGCGCCAACTTGAAGCCGTTGACCCGCAGGCACTTGAGGGGTAGCCTGAGCTCTGGTCGCGGCC
The DNA here is from genome assembly GCA_035542815.1 of Saccharimonadales bacterium (SeqCode). Taxonomy (GTDB): domain Bacteria; phylum Eisenbacteria; class RBG-16-71-46; order RBG-16-71-46; family JACRLI01; genus JACRLI01. The sequence goes on from DATKKS010000111.1 coordinate 1,256, forward strand.
TCCCGCGGCGCCCTGCAGCCTCCGGCCGCGCCGGCGGCTCTCCCCCGCCCCCGATTCTCCTCGCCGTCCGGCGGCTCACCCCCGAGCGCCCCAACCACCCCTCTGGAATCCACTTCCACGATGCTGGCCAAACTCTGGAGCGCCGCCCTGCACGGCCTGGAAGCCTACCCGGTGCTGGTGGAGGCCGACGTCGGCCCGGGGCTCGCCGGGTTCTCCACGGTGGGCCTGCCCGACATGGCGGTGCGCGAGAGCCGCGAGCGGGTGATCTCGGCGATCCGCAACAGCGGGCTGGAATTCCCGCTGCGGCGCATCACCGTGAACCTGGCCCCGGCCGACCGCCGCAAGGAGGGCTCGGCCTTCGACCTGCCCATCGCGCTGGGCATCCTGGCGGCCAGTGGACAGATCCCGCTAGAGGCCACCGCCGGCTTCCTGGTCCTGGGCGAGCTGTCCCTGGACGGAATGCTCCGGCCCTTGCGCGGCGCCATCGCCCTGGCGCACGCCGCGGGCGGCGCCGCGCCGGGCGCCTTGCTCCTGCCGCGGGCCAGCGCGCCGGAGGCCGCGCTCCGGGCCGGCCTCGAGGTGTTCGGCGTGGACACCCTGGGCGAGGCGGTGGCGGTCCTGACCGGCGCCCAGACGCCCGCGCGGGCCGTCCCGCCTCTGCGCTCCGCCGATGCCGACGGCGCCGGCCCGGACCTCTCCGAGATCCGCGGCCAGGCCCACGCGCGCCGGGCGCTGGAGGTGGCGGCCGCGGGGGCGCACAACCTGCTCTTCACCGGCCCGCCGGGAGCGGGCAAGACGCTGCTGGCCCGCTGCCTTCCGGGCATCCTGCCGGCGCTCTCCCCGGCCGAGGCGCTGGAGGCCACCCGCATCCACTCGGTGGCCGGCCTGCTGCCCGCGGGCGCGGGCCTGCTCACCGCGCGCCCGTTCCGGGCGCCGCACCACACCGTGAGCGGCGCGGGCCTGGTGGGCGGCGGGCGCGGCCCGCGGCCGGGGGAGATCTCACTGGCCCACAACGGAGTGCTGTTTCTGGACGAGCTGGCCGAGTTCCCGGCGCACATCCTGCAGCTTCTGCGCCAGCCGCTGGAAGAAGGCCGAGTGGTGATCTCGCGGGTCGCCTCAAGCGTCGAGTTCCCAGCGAGGTTCATGCTGGTG
>DATKKS010000112.1:0-35735 GCA_035542815.1 Saccharimonadales bacterium (SeqCode)
CGACGACCTGGTCGGCTGCGACACCCTGTCGTCGCTGGGCTTCGCGTACAACTCCACCAACTCCGACGAGGTGTACGGCACCGCTCCCCCGTGCATCGGCTGGAAGCTGCTGCAGGGCCCGCTGGACCATCGCACCGGGCACCGGCTGCTGATGACGTCGTTCAACAGATTCATCAATGGCACCGACCCCGTGTCAGCCCAGCAGAGCTACTACTACATGCAGGGGCTCACCTCGGACGGGCTGCCGCTGACCGACCCCAACAACGGGCAGGTGACGAAGTTCGACGTCGCGGGCGACCCGGTCAAGGGCACCGGCAACCTGGACGCCTCCGCCGGGGACCGGCGGCTGATGTTGAGTTCCGGGCCGTTCGAGATGGCTCCCGGGGACACCCAGGACATCGCGGTCGCGGTGGTCGTGGGGCGCGGCAGCGACCACCTCTCCAGCATCACCTCCATGAAGCTCACGGCCCGGGCCGCGGAGGCGGCCTTCTACGGTCCGGCGCCCGCCAAGCTGCTGCTGCAGGCGGTGTGCACGCTCCCCACGGCGGCCGAGTACGTCGCGATCTACAACCCCGCCGACACCGCGGTGGACCTGTCCGACGTCTACCTCACGGACGCGACCAACCTGGGCGCCGCGGGCACCCAGAGCCTCTATTGCTACCTCCCCACCGGCTCGTACTACGTGCCCGCGGGCACGCCGCCCCGAATCCCCGGCGGCGGGTCGGCCGGCGACTTCCACGCGCGCTTCCCGCAGGGGGCGACCCTCGCCGCGCACGACACCATCGCGGTGGCGCTCCACGGTTCGGCGGAGTTCGTGAACACTTACGGGCGCAAGCCGGCGTACGAGTTCGTCTTCCCCGACGAGCCGCCGGTGCAGCCGTATTCGGCGACTCCGGTGGACGACCCGAGCGTCCCCAACATGCGCCCCGCGTTCGCGGGAGCCATCCCGGCGGCGCCCGACTCGGCCGCGCTCCTCAACGCCGGGGAGAGCGTGGTGCTGTACCACTGGGACGGCCGCAGCCCGCTGGTCACGGACCTCGACTACGTGTTCTGGGGCAAGAACACCGGCAGCTACGTCGTGGACAAGACCGGCGTCAGCGTCAACGGGTCCGCCTACCTGGCGGACACGCCGGCCGCGTCCCAGGTGCCCGTCGACACCACCGTCCAGGCCACCGGCACCGCGCTCCGCCGCGAGGACTTCGCCGAAGGCGCCCAGAAGACCTCGGGCGGCAACGGCGTCGGGGGGCGCGACGAGACCAGCGAGAACCTGGCGGCCACCTGGAGTTCCAACCACGCCGCCGTGCCGCCGGCGGTCAAGGCGCAGCTGGCTGCCCACGCCGGGGGCCCGTACAGCGGGGTGGCGGGCCACTCCATCGCGTTCGACGGCAGTGGCTCCGGGCCGGCCTGGGGCGGCACCATCACCGCGTACGGCTGGAGCTTCGGCGACGGCGGCACCGGCACCGGCGTTCGACCCACCCACGCATACTCCGCAGCCGGCACATACAAGGTGGTCCTGACCGTCGGCGGCAGCGTCGGCGGAACCAGCACCGACTCCTCGACCGCCACGGTCGCCGCGATGCCCGCCGTCACCGGCTTCGAGCCCGACAGCGGCAGCTACGACGCGGTGGTGGCCCTCACCGGCAGCGGCTTCTCGGATTCCACCTGGGTGCAGTTCAACGGCACGCCCGCGGTCGAGCAGGCGCTCGACTCGGCGAGCCGCATGCGCGTGCGCGTGCCCTGGGCCGCGCGCACCGGCCGGGTCACGGTGGGATACCGCGCCTGGGCCGACACCAGCGCGTCCAGCTTCACCGTGCTCCAGGCCCGCATCGTGCACTCCACCGCCGCGATGGGCATCCAGAGCATCAGCTTCCCGCTGGCCGCCCAGGACGTCTCCCTGGCGCCCACGGACCTGGGCCTGGGAGCTTACGACACCACCTCGTGGCGCCTGGGCCACTGGTCGCCCGGCCTGAAGTCCTATCTGGAGCCCGGCACGGGCGTGGCGAAGCTGCGGCAGAGCGAGGGTTACTGGCTGATCGCCCGCGCGGCGCACCTGCTGCAGGTCGGCACTCCCGGCCTGCCGGCCGACACCGTGGAGATCGCGCTCAAGCCCGACTCCTCGACCGGCTGGAACCAGCTCGGCAATCCGTTCTTCAACCGCGACATCCACGTGGATTCGCTGCTGGTGGAGAGCGGCGGCCAGCGGCACCGCCTGACGGACCCCCTGGCTCCCGGTTGGACCGAGCACGCGGTCGAGGTCTGGAACGGCCACGACTACGAGGCGGACTCGATCATTCCTGCGGGCGCGGCATTCTGGGTCAAGAAGACCACCCTGGTACCGGTGAACCTGCTCCTGCCGCTGCCGCGGCTGGCGGCGGCTCACGGCGCCCCGAGGCGCGCAGCTGAGACGGAGCCGCTCCGGGGACCGGCCTGGGAGGTGCAGATCACCGCGAGCCAGGGTGAAGAGCGGGCGCAGCGGGTGGGCCTCGTGGCGTCGGGCGGGGGAGCGGGCGGTGCGGCGAGCGGCGGAGGCGGCGGCCGAACGGGCGCCCCGGCGAGTGGTGCCGCGGGCGCCTGGGATCCCTCCGACCTCTCGCTGGTGCCCCCGCCCCCGGGACGAAGCCTGGTCCTGTACGTGCCCGAGCGCGACTGGGGCAGCCTGAGCGACCGGTACGTGCGGGTGGTCCGGCCGGCGGCGGATTCACTGGACTGGCTGCTGGAGCTGGCCGGTGCGCGGGTCCCGGGCGAGGTGAACCTGGACTTCGAGGCGCGCGGCCTGCCCGCCGGGGCCCACGTGGTGCTGGCCGATTCCGCCGGCGGGGTCGAGCGCGAGATCACGCCGCCGCAGCGCGTGACCCTGGCGGCCGGGGCCCGGCCGCTGCGGCTCCGGATACAGCGCGCGGCGCCCGCAGGTGTGCCGGCGGGGCCGGTGTGCCGGGTCTATCCGAACCCGTTCCTCGACCGGGTGGGGCTGGTGTTCAACGCGGCGGAGGCCCGGCCGATCCGCGTGGACGTGTTCGACGTCGCCGGCCGGCTGGTGCGGCGCCTGGTGCGCGCTTCGGCCACTGCCGGAGAGAACGTGCTGGTGTGGGACGGCACGGATCGCGACGGCCGGACGGTCGGGGCGGGGCTGTTCTTCGCGCGGTACGAGGCCGGCGGGACCCGCGGAGTGGTGCGCTTGGTGAGGGTGCGGTAGGGAGCGCCCCTACAGGGCGTCCAGAATCGCGCGGGCCAGCTCGGTGAGCGAGGGGTCTCGGGCGCCCATCACCAGCACCAGGTCGCCCTCGCGCGCCTCGGCCGCCACGCGCTCCACCAGCCACTCGCGCGAGGGCGCAAACTCCGCCCGCTCCCCCGTGCGGGCCGCGATCTCGGCCACGATGTCGGCCGCGGAGAAGTCCCGCGTGGCGGTGCCGCCGGCATAGAACACCTCCAGCATCCACAGCCGGTCGCCCGGGCCCAGCTCTGCGCCGAAGGTGTCCACGAAGTCGGCGCGCAGGAAGCGCGTCGGCCCGTAGCCGTGCGGCTGGTAGATGGCCAGCACGCGCCGGGCCCGGAGGTGCGCGGTGCGGAGCGAGGCCGCCAGCTTGGCCGGGTTGTGGGCAAAGTCGTCCACCACCTCCACGCCGCGCTTGGATCCGAGGGACTGGAAGCGCCGGGCCACGCCTCGGAAGCCCGCCAGCGGCGCGGCCATCGCCTCGAGCGGCACGCCCACGGCGCCGCACGCGGCGACCGCGGCGAGGGCGTTCTCCACGTTGTGCCGGCCGGGCACGGGGAGCCGAAAGCGCACGGCAGCGACGCGGAACGCGCAGCCGCCGGCGGTCGCCTCCAGCTCCTCGGCGCGCACCCGGGCCGCCGGCCCGAAGCCGAACACGGTCGCGGGCTCGCCCACCTCGAGCGCGGCCAGGTTGGCGGCCTCGCCCGCGACGAAGGTCTCGCGCACCTGGGTGCGGAAGGTCCGGAACATCGCGGCCACCTCGCTCATCTCCTTGTGGTCGCGCTGCAGGTTCAGCACCACGCCGACCGCCGGGTGGTAGCGCACCACCGAGCCGTCGCTCTCGTCGGCCTCCACCACCAGCAGGTCGGACGCGCCCGCCCAGGCGTTGCCCCACAGCCCCTCCCGCTGCAGCGCCAGCAGCTCGCCGCCGGTGATCACCGACGGGTCGCGCCCGGCCCCGCGCAGGATCTCGAAGATCATCGCGACCGTGGTGGACTTGCCGCTGGTGCCGGTGACCGCGATGCTGCGCCGGGAGTTGACGAGGTGCGCCAGCAGTTCCGAGCGGTGGAGCACCGGCACCCCCAGCCGGCGCGCCTGGGCGAAGTCCGGCACCTGCTCCTCGACCGCGGTGGAGCACACCACGGCGCTGCAGGCGCCGGCCGGGCTCGCGCCGGCGATCCCGCTGCCGTCCTGCGGGAGGATGCGCACCCCGAGCCGCTCCAGCTTGGCGCGCGCCTCGGAGTTCAGGCCGCGGTCGAAGCTGCGGTCGCTGCCGCTGGCGCGCCCGCCGAGCATCACGGCGTACTGCGCGAGCGCGCTCATGCCGCTGCCGCCCACGCCGGCGAAATGCAGCCGGCCTAGGCCCAGGCGGTCGGGCCGCCCGGCGTCCGGCGCTCCGGCCGGCGCGGACGCCGCGGCCGGCGCCGGCGCGATCAGCACCGCGTCCCCCTCGCGCGCCAGATCGAACAGCTCCACCACGTCCTGGTTGCGCAGCCGCACGCACCCGTGGGAGGCCGGCGTGCCGATCCGGTCCTCGTGGTTGGTGCCGTGGATGTAGATGTACCGCTGCAGCGAGTCGTGGCCCGGCCCGCGGTTCACGCCGATCTCCAGCCCCTCGAGGGTGAGGATCCGCGTGAGGATGAGGTCGTCGTCGGGGGATCCGCGCAGCTCCGCACGGGCGGACGGCCGTCCGCCCTCGCCACCCTGAGCCCCGCCCGCCGGCCGCCACATTTCCCCCGTCGCCTCGCGGCTCCGGAACACCGTGCCCGGCGCGGCGCCGGCGCCGAGGCGCTCGTGCACCCGGTGCCAGCCCGGCGGGGTCTGCAACGATCCGTCCTCGCCGCCGAGCCCGCGCTCCGAGGTGGAGACATCGTACTCCGCCAGCAGCCAGCCCTGCTCCAGCACGCCCAGGCGCTGGCGCCCGACGTCCACCACCAGGATGCGCTGCGGCAGCTCGCGGAACGGCGTCATCGGCCGCGCAAGCGCATCGAGGGCCAGCGCGCGGTAGCGGACCGGGAGGACCGGATCGAGGGTGGACATGCGGCGAGATTAGCGTGGATCGGGCGGGGATGTGTAGGGGCGCACGGCAGTGCGCCGGCGTCGCGCCCGCCGGGAACCGTAGCGGCGCACGGCAGTGCGCCCGCAGGTCCCCGGCCGCCGGCTCAGCGCCCCTTCACCGGGCAGGGGTAGACCTGGAAGTGCCGGCCGCAGCCGTAGTCGCTGTCGGCGCCCACGACCACGATGGAATCCGGCGGGCTGGCGGGATCGAATATCACACTGTCCTCCACCCGGAGGGTGTCCAGAACCTGCTCGACGCGGCCGAGGGTGGAGTCCACCAGGAACACGCCTCTCTGCCAGCCCGCGAAGCTGCCAGCCGCCTCTCGCGCCGCACCGCCGGCGGCGATCACCGCCACCAGGCCCGAGCCCACTCCGCAAGCGGGCCGCATCAACTGTTGCACCAAGACCTCGCTGGCGTCGCTGTTCCACCCTCGGAACGCCTTGAGCAGCGCGGCGCGCAGGGGGGCGCCGGCCCTCCCACCCGGCGGGTGCTCGAATCGCCGGGCGGCAACCCAGGGCTCGACCGGCACTCCCCGGCCGGTGGCGGCGTCCAGGACGGCCCACTGGTGCTGCGCCGGCCAGAAGCCCAGGCAGTGGCCGCGACTCCGCAGGACCACCGCGCTGTCCAGCTCGGCCGCTTCAGCTTCGCCCTGCACCTCCATGAATGACACCTCGGAGATGATCTTGGATGCGGAGCCGGGTGGGGGAACCCCAGTGGAGTCTCTAGCGATGAGATGTACGATCGCCTTGTGCACCCCCGCCTTGTGTACCTTGAGCTTCGGGCCCTCCACCAGAGCTGGGTCGTCCCCCTCCTCGCGCCGCGGGCACAGCTCTCGCAGCTCCGTGACGCCCTTCCGCGTCCAGTTCCCGGAGCCTGCACCGAGGATGGCCCAGCGGCCCGTCTCCAACTCGAGGAACGCGAGGCCGTCGTCGTAGAAGCAGGCCTCGTTGGACGTGCACATCCGCAGCACCAGGTAGTGCGGGGTGGTCCACAGGGCTTCGACGTTCCAGTCGCCCAGCGCGGCCAGCTGCCGGCGCACCGGCCGGCGCGAGGAGGTCCACCAGCGCATCCAGGGCGCTGAGCCGCCGCAGGTCTCTTCGATGTGCCCGGGCGTGAAGGAGACTGTGTCAGGGCCGTCGTGGAAGATCGAGTTGAGGCAGTGGGAGCAATCGCCACCGGCATCCCCGGCGGTGTCGGAATCCCCCGACTCGCCACAACCGAGCGCGTCCTCGTTGACCCACCCGTCCCATGCCGGATGGAACGCCGAATCCGCCCAGGCGACATCTCGAGCTACGCGCTGCCAGCGCGGGGATCCGAGCAGGTCCTGCTCCGTCTGCTTCCACGCCCGCCGCGCCAGCGCGCCCAGCACCCGGTCGCGCAGCTCGGCGCCGGGAGCCGGGCGCGGCGCCGCCAGCAGGGGTGCAGCCAGGATGGCGAGCACGGCCCAGGGGATTGCGGCCCGGGGGATCTGCATGGGCCCGAGCCTATCACTTCTCCGGCAGCACGTCCTTGGCCCAGTCGGCGCGCTTCCAGCCCGGCACGGGCGGCTCGGAGCCGGCCCGCGGCACGAACTTGGAGCGCTCCACGAGCTGGTAGCGGTGGATGTAGCGGGAACAGTTCGGGAACACCTCGCGCACGGTCACGCGGACAATGAACTGGGCGCCGGGGAACTCGGGGAGCAGCGGGTCGGCGGGGTCCACGCTGGCCACGCCGTTCAGGCGCAGCCGCTGGGGGTCCTCGAAGTCCACGAACAACATCCCCACGTTGGGGTTCACCAGCGTGTTGCCGGCGGAGACGAACATGCCGTTGCCGTCGTAGCTGGGGAAGGCCAGGGTGCGGGGGTCCACCGCGCGCACGAAGCCGGGGTCGCCGCCCTTGTAGGAGCAGTTGGGGCGGCCCTGGGCGTCCGCGGTGGCCAGGAAGAACATGTCGCGGCTCTCGATGAACTCGCGGTCCTCCTGGGAGATCTCGTCCCCGAGGAGCACCTCCTCGATGCGGTCGGCGAGGCGGACGCTGTCGAAACGCTGTTGCAGCTGCCGGTGGCCGTCGTGGTACAGGCGGGACATCGCGGGCCTCCAGGGAGCGGGTCGCGCGGCCAGACGGACTTGGAGACGGCGGCTCGGGGGAAGGAAATGTCGGCCGGGATCAGGGAGGGGATGCGGCCGCCACCGCTTCCTCCGCGTGGTAGCTCGACCGCACCAGCGGGCCGGATTCCACGTGGCGGTAGCCCAGCTCGCGCAGCCCGTACTCCTTGTACATGCGGAACTCGTCCGGGTGGACGAAGCGCTCCACCGGCAGATGATCCTTGGTGGGCTGGAGGTACTGCCCCACGGTGAAGATGTCCACGCCGTGCTCCCGGGCGTCGCGCATCACCTGGCGCACTTCCTCGGGCTCCTCGCCCAGGCCGACCATGATGCCGGTCTTGGTGCGCACCGAGGGTTCGATCTCCTTGGACGCGCGCAGCACGCCCAGCGAGCGCGGGTACTGGGTGCCGGGGCGCACACGGCGGTACAGGCGCGGGACGGTCTCCACGTTGTGCCCCAGGACGTCGGGGCGCGCCGAGAGCACCCGCTCGAGCGGCTCGCGGTGGCCGCGGAAGTCGGGGATCAGCAGCTCCACCGTGGTGCCCGGGCTCTTCTGGCGCACCAGCACGATCATGCGCCGGTACACCTCGGAGCCGTGGTCCTTGAGGTCGTCGCGGGTGACGCTGGTCACCACCACGTGCTTGAGCTTGAGGTGCGCGATGGCGTCCGAGACCCGCTCGGCCTCGTCCAGGTCGTAGCCCTGCGGGCGCCCGCTGGTGACCGAGCAGAAGCGGCAGTGCCGGGTGCACACGTCGCCCAGGATCATGAACGTGGCGGTGCCGCGGCCCCAGCACTCGCCCACGTTGGGGCAGCGCGCGCTCTGGCACACGGTGTGGAGGCGGTGACCCTTCACCAGGTCCATCACCCGGGTGTAGCCCTCGCCGCCGGGCATCCCGACCTTGAGCCAGTCGGGCCGCCGCGGGCGCGGGGCCTGGGGGAGGTTGTCGATCGAAATCGGTGAGGCCATCAGTAGATGCTCTCGCTCCAGTTCTCGATCCGGTCCTTGATCAGGTTCATGAACTTGTCGGCCTCGGCGCCGCCCATCACGCGGTGGTCGAAGGCCACCGCGCAGTACTGCATGGAGCGGACCGCGATGGAGTCGCCGGTCTCGCCCTCCACCACCACGGGGCGCTTCTGGATGGCGCCCAGGTCCAAAATTCCCACCTGCGGCGGGGCGATGATGGGCGTGCCGAACAGGCTCCCGAACACGCCCGGGTTGGTGATGGAGAACGTGCCGCCCTGGATCTCCTCGGGCTTGAGCTGCTTGCCGCGGGCTCGCGCGGCCAGGTCGTTGATGGCCCGCGCCAGGCCCAGGAAGGACTTCTCCTCGGCGTTCCGCACCACCGGCACGATCAGGCCCCAGTCCAGCGCCACCGCGATTCCGATGTTGACCTCGCGGTGGAAGACGATGTGGTCGCCCTGCACCGAGGCGTTCATGATGGGCATCTTCTTGAGCGCCTCCACCACGGCGCGGGCGTAGAACGGCATGTAGGTCAGCTTGGTGCCAGTCTCGGCCTCGAAGCGCTCCTTCTCCTTGGCGCGGAGGGCCACGATCCTCGACACGTCGAACTCGAACACCGTGGTGACGTGCGGGATGAGCTGCTTGGCGCGCCACATGTGCTCGGCCATGCGCTTCTGGACGTGGTTCATGGGCTCCCACACGTCCCCGGGCAGGGCCGGCACGGCCGCCTCGAAGGCGGTGTAGGAGGCGGCCGCCACCTGGGCCGGCGCCGGAGCGGCGGGGGGCGCAGCGGCGGGGCGCAGCGGGCCGGCCGGCGCCGCACTCGGCGCGGCGGCCGCCGGGGCAGCCGCGGCGCCCCCGCGCTTCACGAACGCCTCCACGTCCTCCTTGGTGACGCGGTTCTGGAAGCCGGTCCCGGACACGTCCGCGAGGTCGATCCCCAGCTGCCGGGCCATGTTCCGCACCAGCGGCGAGGTCAGCACCCGGCCGGCGCCGTCGCGCTTCTGGGTCACGCCCGGAGCCGCGGGCGGCGGGGCCGGGACGGCGGCCGAAGGCAGCGTGGAGCGGGTTGCGGTCACCGCGGGCGCGGCGGGCGGCGCGGCCACCGGCTTCGGCGCGGGCGCGGGCGCCGCGGCAGCGGCGGGCGCCGCCGCCTGGGCCGCCGGCGCCCCGGCGGCAGCCTCGCCGGCCTCGCCGATCAGGCCCACCTGGGTGTTGATCTCCACGGTGGCGCCCTCGGGCACGTCAATGCTCAGGAGCACGCCGCCCGCCGGGGCGGGGATCACCGAGTCCACCTTGTCGGTGGAGATCTCGAACAACGGCTCGTCGCGCTCCACCGCGTCGCCGACCTTCTTCAGCCACTTGGTGATGGTGCCCTCGGCGATGGACTCGCCCATCTGGGGCATGGTGACCTTGGTGCTCATGCTTCAGTCCCTCGCGGGGTGGATCGCCGGGCGACCTGCCGGTCGCCCCTACGGAAACCGTCCTCTAGTACCGCGCCAGCTCGCGGGCCACGTACACCACGTCGCGGGCGTTCGGCAGGAACGCCTCTTCCAGCGGCGGCGAGTAGGGCACCGGCGTGTCCGGCGGGGTGATGCGGCGGATGGGCGCGTCCAGGTACTCCAGCGCGTCCTCCGCGATGCGCGCGGACAGCTCCCCGCCGACCCCGCCGAAGCGCTGGTCCTCGTGCAGCAGGATCACCCGGTGGGTCTTCTTGACCGACTCCACCACCCGGTCGCTGTCCAGCGGGCTGATGCTCCGGAGGTCAATGACCTCCAGCTCGATGCCGTCGTGCTGCAGCACCTCGGCTGCCTCCAGCGCCACGTACAGCATCGCCGCGTAGGTCACCAGGGTGATGCTGTGCCCGGGGCGCCGCACCTCCGCCTTGCCGATGGGCACGACGTAGTCCTCGGACGGCAGCTCCTCCTTGATGCGCCGGTAGAGGTACTTGTGCTCGAAGTAGATCACCGGGTCGTCGTCGCGCATGGCGGCCTTGAGCAGCCCCTTGGCGTCGTACGCCGTGGCCGGACACACCACCTTGAGCCCCGGGGTCTGCGCGAACCACATCTCGTTGTTCTGGGAGTGGAACGGCCCGCCGTGGACGCCGCCGCCCGAGGGCCCGCGCACCACGATGGGGCACGGCACGTCCCAGCGGTAGCGGTTGGTGGACGCGAACTGGGTGATCTGATCGAAGCCGCACGACACGAAGTCCATGAACTGCATCTCGGCCACCGGCCGCAGCCCCATCAGCGCCGCGCCGATGGCGGTGCCCACGATCTGGGACTCGGCGATCGGGGTGTCCACCACCCGCTGCGGGCCGAACTTCTCCAGGAAGCCGGCGGTGACGCGGAAGGCGCCGCCATACATGCCGATGTCCTCGCCGATGCAGAACACCCGCGGGTCGGCCTCCATCTCCTCCCACATCGCCTGGCGGATGGCTTCCAGGTAGGTGGTCATGGCCATCTCAGGACTCCTTCTTGAGCTGGATGGCCCGGTACTCGTCGGTGTGGCGCCACGGGAACACGTCCGCCACCCGCGCCGGGTCGGCGTACACCCGGTCCAGCGTCTCGGAGCCGTCGGGGAAGGGCATCGCCAGCGCCGCCTCGGCCGCCGCCTCCACGTTCTTCCGGATCTCCGCGTCCATGGCCGCCACCTGGGCGTCGTCCAGCCAGCCGCGCTCCCGCAGCCGGCGCTCCATGCGCTGGATGGGGTCCTTGCGTGCCCACAGCTCGAACTGCTCCTTGGGCACGTAGCCGGCGTCGTCGTGCGCGGAGTGGCCGGTCATGCGGAAGGTCTTGCACTCGATCAGGGTCGGGCCGTCGCCGCGGCGCGCGCGGGCGTAAGCGTCGAGCGCGGCGAGGTAGACCGCCTCCACGTCGTTGCCGTCCACGATCACCCCGGGGACGTTGAACGCCGGGGCGCGGTCGGCCACGTTCTTCACCGGCATCTGGAGCTGCGTCGGGGTGGAATAGGCCCACTGGTTGTTGTTCACCACGTACACCGCCGGCAGCCGGTGGATGGCCGCGAAGTTGAGCCCCTCGTAAAAGTCGCCCCGGCTGGTGGAGCCCTCGCCCAGGAAGTTGAGCGCCACGCGCCGCTCCCCGCGGGCCTTGAAGGCCCACGCCGCCCCGGCGGCGATGGGCACGCTGTCGGCCAGGTGCGAGACGTAGTTGATGAGCCCCAGGCTCATGTCGCCGACGTGCGCGTTGCCGTCCTTGCCGCGCGTGGGGGTGTCGGCCCGCCCCAGGTACTGGGCGAACAGCGTGGTCAGGGACATGCCGCGGGCGATGAACGCCCCCAGCTCGCGGTGCGTGGGGAACACCACGTCGTCCGGCTCCAGCGCCAGGACCGAGCCGATCGGGATGGCCTCCTGGCCGCGCCCCACGTAGCAGCCGCCCACGATCTTGCCCTGCCGGTAGAGCTTGCGCTCCAGGCGGTCGTCGGTCTCGCGGGTGACCTTCATGGCCCGGAACAGCTCCAGCGCCACTTCCCGCGAGACCGCGCCGGGCTCGGTTTTCCCCGTATTGAGCGTGGTCGGGGACAACGACTCCTCCTTGCTGGCGGGCCTTCCCGCGTGCGCCGGCCGCCCGCGCTCGGCGGGCCCGGCGGAAGACTTGCCTCTCGGCCCGGGGGTCAGCGCGGCACCCCGGCCCCGGCCGGGCCCACCTCTCCCTTGGATGCGCCCGCCGCCTCGGCGAGCGCGGCCCCGAGTTCGGCGGCCACCGCGCCGCCCAGCTCCTCCAGCGACGGCGCCCGCCCGGTGAGCTGCTCCAGCGAGGTGACCGGCTCCCCCGCCAGGCCGCACGGCACGATCAGATCGAAGAAACCCAGGTCGGTGCGGACGTTGAAGGCGAAGCCGTGGGAGGTGACGCCGCGCTCGAAGCGCACCCCCATGGCCACCAGCTTGCCCCGGGGGGTCCACACCCCGGTCATGCCCTCGCGCCGCCCAGCCTCGACGCCGAAGCCGCGCGCGGCGCGGATGCAGGCCTCCTCCAGCACCCGCATGTACCGCACCGGGCCGAGCCCGCGCTCGCGCAGGTGCACGATGCCGTAGCCGATGAGCTGGCCGGGCCCGTGGAAGGTGATGTCGCCGCCGCGGGTGGTCTCGTGCACCTCCACCCCCAGCTCGGCCAGGCGCTGCGGCGAGGCCAGCAGGTGGGTGCGGCGCGCGTTGCGCCCGAGCGTGATCACCGGCGGGTGCTCCAGCGTGAACAGCGTGTCGGGGACCTCCCCCTTCACCCGCGCGTCCACCCAGCCACGCATCCGGTCCATGGCCTCGGCGTAAGCGAGGCGCCCGAGCCAGACGTGTCTCATCGCGCGATCCCGACGGCCGCGGTCCGCGCCGAAGGCCCCCTCGCCGCTCCTACCAATGCGTCTGCAGCCCGTAGATGGCCTCGGCCGCCTCCATCACCGCCTCCGACAGCGTGGGGTGCGGGTGCACCGCGTGGGCCAGGCTCATGCCGGTGGCCTCCAGGCCCAGCGCCACCACCGCCTCGGCCACCATGTCGGTCACCTGGGGGCCGATCATGTGCACCCCCAGCACCTGGTCGTACTTCTTCTCGGCCACGATCTTCACGAAGCCTTCCTGCTCGCCCAGGATGGAGGCCTTGCCGTTGCCCCGCCACGGGAACTTGCCCACCCGCACGTCGTAGCCGCGCTCCTTGGCCTTGGCCTCGGACAGGCCGGCGCTGGCCACCTGGGGCAGGCAGTAGGTGCAGCTGGGGGTGTGGTCGTAGTTCAGCGGGTGGGCCTCCTGGCCGGCGATGCGCGCCACCGCCAGCAGGCCCTCGGCCGACGCGGTGTGGGCCAGCTGCGGGGTGGGCACCAGATCGCCGATGGCGTAGACGTTGGGCTCGCCGGTCTCCATGTACGGGTTCACGTGCACGAAGCCGCGCTCCAGCCGGACCTGCGTGCCTTCCAGGCCGAGGTCCTCGCTCACGGGGCGGCGGCCGATGGCCACCAGCACCTTCTGGGCCTCGATCTTCTGGGTCTTGCCGTCGGGCGCCTCCACCGTGACCTCGGCGCCGCCCGCGGTCTTCAGCACCTGCTGCACCTTGGTCGAGGTGTACAGCTTCATGCCCTGCTTCACGAACGAGGCGTGCAGCGCGGCGGAGACCTCCTCGTCCTCCAGGGGCAGCACCCGCGGCAGCATCTCGATCAGGGTCACGTCGGCCCCGAAGCGCTTGTAGATCGAGGCGAACTCCACGCCCACCGCGCCAGCCCCGATCACCGCCAGGCTCTTGGGCACCTCCGGCAGCATCAGCGCGTGGTCGCTGTTGATGACCGTCTGACCGTCGGTCTCCATGCCCGCGAACTCGCGGATGACCGACCCGGTGGCCAGCAGGACGTTCTTCGCCTGCAGCTCCTCGGTCGCCTTGCCCTCGGCGTCCAGCACCGCCACGCGGCCCTTGCCCGCCAGCTGCCCGCGGCCGCGCACCAGCGTCACTTTCCCCCGGCGCATGAGCCCGGTCACGCCCTGCGCCAGCCCGTCCACCACCGCCTGCTTGCGCTTGTGCACGGCGGCCAGGTCGAGCACGGGCGGGCCCACCTGGATGCCGTGGGTCTCGGCGTTCCGGATCTCGTGCAGCAGGTCCGCGGTGTGCAGCAGCACCTTGGTGGGAATGCAGCCCCAGTGCAGGCACGTGCCCCCGAACTTGGGAGCCTTCTCGACCACCGCGGTGCGCAGCCCCAGCTTGGCCGCGCGGATGGCCGCCACGTAGCCGCCGGGGCCGCTCCCGATGATGACGAGATCGTAGGGGGCCGGTGTGGACAAGTCGCGCTCCTTGTTTCCGGGCCGGGCCTTGATCGGACCGGCCGGTGATGGCCAATGCTCGGGCGTAGGGATCCAAGCCGGCTCGGACCTCCCCGCCCACCACGCTGGAGAGGATGCCCTGGGAGTATTCGACTGTCAAGAGGAAGAAAATAAATTCTCCAGGAATGGTAAGAATTCATTGAATTTCATCTCGTCATGATCTATATTCAACGCTGTTGGCGGGAACTTCGAACAGGAGGTGATGCCGGTGCAGGCCGTCTCCCAGGAGAATCTCCGCGCGCTCGGCGCCCGGATTCAGAAGTTCAGAATAGACAACGGCTTAAGCCAGAGGGAGCTGGCCCGGTTGTGCGGCTTTCCGGCCCACCAGACCATCTCCATGATCGAGCAGGGCCGCCGGGCGGTCAAGGTCTGGGAGGCCCAGGCGCTGGCCATGGCCCTTCACCAGGACCTGGACTCCCTGCTCAGCGTGGGGCCCGAGCCCGCCCCCGCACCGGCGGTCCTGTGGTGGGCCCTCACCGGCCGCCGCGCCCGGGTCGGCAGCCGCCAGAAGCGGGTGGAGGCGCTGTTCGCCCGGCGCATGGCGGACTACGCGCGGGTGGAGCAGCTGTGCGGCCTGGAGCCCTCCCAGTGGCTGGACGAGTTCGAGTGGAGCTGGCGGAACCCCACGCCGTGGCAGGCGGAGAAGCTGGCCCGCGCGGTGGCCGACGCGCTGGGCCTGGGCTCGCGCCCGGCGTTCTCCCTCGCCCGGCTGATGGAGGAGGAGTTCCTGATCAAGGTGTGGTACGAGGACATCGGCCTGGTGGGGCCCAGCGCGTGCACCCGCGGACCCGCCGGCTACGGCATCCTGCTCAACGCGCTGGAGGCCCCGTGGCGGCGCAACTACAGCGCCGCGCGCGAGCTGTTCCAGCTCATCGCGTGGCCGCCCTCCGCGCCGCCCGACGTCCCCGCCGCGCAGCGGGCGCGGCTGGGGAACACCTTCGCCTCGGCGCTGCTCCTGCCGCACACCGAGTTCGACCGGGTGCTGGCGCGGCGCAAGGCCGCCGCCGGGCTGACCCCGGAGGACCTGTTCCAGCTCGCGCGCGACTTCGGGGTGTCGGTGGAGGCGGTGCTGCGGCGGCTCGAAGGCCTGCGGCGGCTGCGCACCGAAGACGTCGAGCGGCTGCTGCGCGACACCCAGCTGCGGGCCATCGACCGCGGCGTGGTGGGGGCCTCCTGGCTGCGCGCCCCGCGCCTGCCGGAGCGCTTCGTGCGGCTGAGCTTCTTCGCGTGGCGGCGCGGCGGCCTGCCGCGCGCGGCGCTCGCGCGGATGCTCGACTGCGAGCCCGGCGCGGTGCGCGACCTGCTGCTCTCCTACGGCTTCGACGACCAGCAGAACTACGCCGCGCCGGTGCTGCCCGGCTAGCGGCGGCTCCCACATCCAGGTCCGAAAATGGCGAGCCCCGGGCCGGGCCCGGGTGTATAACCGCACTGTGCGCGCCGCGCGCGGCTGGCCCGTCCGGACCGGCGCCCGCCCGGCCGCCAGGAAGGAAGCCATGAGCCTCGACCCCGAACTCTGCTACCAGGCCTTCCGGAGCCGCGACCGGCGCTTCGAGGGCCGCTTCGTGGCCGCCGTCACCAGCACCGGGATCTACTGCCGGCCGGGCTGCCCGGCGCGCCTGCCGCGCCGCGCGCACCTGCGCTTCTACGCCTGCGCCGCGGCGGCCGAGAGCGCCGGCTTCCGCCCCTGCCTGCGCTGCCGCCCCGACGCGGCGCCGGGCGCGCCGCCGCCGCCGGGAACGGCGGCCACCGTGCGCCGCGCGCTGCGCCTCATCGCCGAGGGCGGGCTGGACGGCATGGGCCTGGAGGCCCTGGCGGCCCGGCTCGGGGTGACCTCGCGGCACCTGCGGCGGCTGTTCCACCAGCACCTGGGCGCCTCGCCCCAGGCCGTGGCGCAGACCCACCGCGCGCACTTCGCGCGCCGCCTGGTGGAGGAGACCGCGCTGCCCATGACCCAGGTGGCCCTGGGCGCCGGGTTCTCCAGCCTGCGCCGCTTCAACGACGCCTTCCGCAAGGCATTCCGGCGCCCGCCCAGCGCGTTCCGGGCGGAGCGGCCGGCGCCCGCGGCGCGGCGCGGGATCGAGCTGCGGATCCCCACCCGCGAGCCATTCGACTGGGCCGGCACGCTGGCGTTTCTGAGGGCGCGCGCGGTGCCAGGGGTGGAATCGGTGGACGACTCCGCCTACCGCCGCGGCTTCCGCCTGGAGGGCGGCCACGGAGATGGCGCCGGCGTCCGCGGCGCGCTGGAGGTCACCCGGGCGCCCGGGGAGCGGGCGCTGCGGGTGCGGCTGAGCGTGCCCGAGCCCCGCGAGCTGCTGGCGGTGGTGGGGCGGGTGGCGCGGCTGTTCGACGTCGAGACCGACGCGCGGGCCATCGCCACCCACCTGGGCCGCGACCCGCTGCTGGCGCCGGCGCTGCGCCGGGCGCCCGGTCTGCGGGTGCCGGGGGCGTGGGATCCCTTCGAGCTGATGGTGCGGGCGATGCTGGGCCAGCAGGTGACCGTGGCCGGGGCCCGCACCCTGGCCGGGCGGCTGGCGGAGGCGCACGGGGAGGCGCTGAGCGTGCCCGGCTACCCGGGGCTCAACCGCCTGTTCCCGACTCCGGCCGCGCTGGCGCGGGCGGACCTGACGCGCGTCGGTCTGCCCGCGGCGCGCGCCCGGGCGCTGCGCGCGCTGGCCGCCCGGGTGGCGGACGGCTCGCTGCGCCTGGAGGCGCTGGGAAATCTGGAGTCGGCCGTGAAACGCCTGTCCGCCCTGCCCGGGGTGGGCGAGTGGACCGCCCAGTACGTGGCGATGCGCGCGCTGGGCGAGCCGGACGCCTTCCCCGCGGGCGACCTGGGGATCCGCCGGGCGCTGGGCCGGGCCGGCCGCGCGCCCACGCCGCGCGAGATCCGGGAGCGGGCGGAACGCTGGCGGCCCTGGCGCGCCTACGCGGCCATGGCCCTGTGGAGACAACCCCTGACCGTGAGGTCGAAGGAGACCCAGTCATGATCCTGGATTTCGCAGTGTTCCGGAGCCCGATCGGGCCGCTCGAGCTGTTCGCCACCGACCGCGGGCTGTGCGGGGTGGAGCTGCCGGGCACCACCCACTCCGTGCGCAAGCGCCTGGCGCGCCGGTTCGGGAAGTTCGAGACCCGCACCGCACCCGACCCGGCCCGCGCCGTGTCCAGCCTGAAGGCCTACTTCGGGGGGCGGCTCGACGCCCTGGACGAGGTGACCACCGATCCGGGGGGCACGCCGTTCGAGCGCCGGGTGTGGGCGGCGCTGCGCGCCATCCCGGCGGGCAAGACCACGACGTACGCGAAGCTCGCGGAGCGCATCGGCGCCCCGGGGTCCGCGCGTGCGGTGGGCGGCGCTAACGCCCGGAACCCGGTGGCGGTGGTGGTGCCGTGCCATCGGGTGGTGGCGGCGGGCGGAGGGCTGGGCGGCTATGCCGGGGGGCTGAAGCGGAAGCGCTGGCTCCTGGACCACGAGGCGGGCGGCTAGGGCACGACCACCACGCGGGTCGCGGCCCGGGCGGCGCCGAGGCGCGCCACCGCCCAGTAGACGCCGCCGGCCAGGCCGCGCACGTCCGAGTCCACCAGCATCGGGCCGGGCGCGGCCACGCGCCCGCGCCACAGCGCGCGGCGCACGCGGCCGGCCACCGAGAGCAGATCCACCCGCCCGGCCCCGGCCGCCGGCCACTGCACATGGAAGCGGACGGTGCCGCGGGCCGGGTTGGGCGCGGCCGCCAGCGCCAGCCGGCGGGGCGCGGCGCGCCCGGGCGGCGGGCCCGTTCCCGCCGCGCCGGTGGCCCACAGCCGCAGGCGCGTGCCGGAGCGGTACACCCGCACCCCGCGCACCGTGAGCAGCCCCAGGCTGTCCGGGGTCAGCGCCCCGGTCCGGCGCACGACGCTGTCCGCCACCGAGGTCTCCGAGAAGCCGTACACCTGGTTCCGAACCAACGGAAACGCCTGCAGCCGGCGCGGCGTGACGTCCACCGTGAGCGACTCGGGCGCCGGCACCGGGCCGCTGTTGGACGAGAGGTCGCGCAGCCACAGCGTCACCTCCCAGCGGTCGGCGCTGTCCACCAGCACGGTGTCCCACTCCACGAACGCGTTGATGGCGCCCACGGTGTCGCCCACGCCGGGGTCCCCCGGGCCGGGGTCGCTGTTGGCGCTGCAGTTGGACAGGGCCGGGAAGCTCAGGTCGGTGCGGAAGCGGTACAGGTAGCGGGCGGACTGCATCGGCCACCAGTAGTTCGGCCCGGTGGTGCTGTGCACGCGCTGGTCGAAGAAGAAGCAGCCGCCCAGGCGCAGATCGTTCATGGCCTGGTAGTAGGGGATCTTCTCGCCCCAGCGCGCCACCGGGTCGTTCTTGCCGCTGAACGTGAACACCGGCGGGGTGCCCCGGGCCGCGTCCAGCTCCGCCAGGTGCGCCACCCGCAGCCGGTCGTACACCGGCATCCTCTCGCTGCATTCCAGGTCCACCTCGGGCACGCCCCACTGCCGGTCCTGCTGCAGCTGCCACGGGCTGGTGGATGCGTCGGCGGCCAGGTCCACCTTGGGGATCATCGCCCACACCCCGGCCACCAGGTCGGGCCGGAGCAGGCCCAGGAACATCCCGCAGGTGCCCCCCATGGAGATCCCCATGATGTACACGCGGTGTGGATCCACCGGCAGCGCCGCCCGCGCCCACTCGATGGTGTAGATCACCCGGCGCATGGTGTAGTCGTTCACCACCCCGGACGTGGGCACCTGGTTGGTGTCGCTGAGGATGTCGTAGTCCTGCTGGTAGCCGTAGTAGAAGGTGCTGCCGTCCACGTTCGGGAGCCAGTCGTCCACCGAGAGCCGCCACTCCCCCGGCTGCCCCGAGCCGCCCAGCGACTGCATGAAGTCGGCGAGCCACCAGTGGGGGCACACCATGAGCCCGCCGCCCGGCAGGCCGCCGGCCCGGATCAGGCCGCAGTCGAAGGGGACGCTGGGGCGGTTGGCCATCGCCGGGAAGCCCGGCAGGTCCGCGTTCCACGTCCACAGGGTGTAGACCTCCACCGGCCCGTAACCCTCGTACAGCGTCCGCTGGTACACCGGCTGCGGCGGCTCCACGCGCTCGTCCACGGAATCCGCCAGGGCGTTCTGCCCGGCGGCCAGCGCGGTGTCCTCCACGTCCCCGGCCGCCTGGGCGGTGACCGCGTAGTAGCGCGGGCCGGCGGCGGCGGCGGTGGCCACGAACAGCCCCTGCGCGGGGCCCAGCGGGGGGGCCAGCGAGTCGGTGCAGAAGCCGTAGACCTGGCGCCACACGTTGGACAGGCGGCGGTCGAACCAGCTGGAGTCCCCCACCGCGCCCAGCAGCTGCGCGGCGGGCAGGTCGGCCCCCGAGAGGATGGGCTGCGATGAGCCGTAGATGCGGTAGGTCCAGCCCGAGCCCGCGGGCGTGGTCCAGGTGAGGAAGGTCTGTCCGTGGTGGTGCTGGGCCGCGAGCGCGGACACCGCGTCGGCGCCGGCCGCGGCGGGGAGGCCGGTCAGCCCGATCACGGCGGCCAGGAAGATGCAGAACGCGAGGCGCAAGGCGGCTCCCGAGGTGACGCCGGGATCAGGCTCCCGGAGATCGTCCATGGCAGGGGCTGGAGATCTTCAACATCGAGTTTAGACGATTCCGAGCGGTTCTGCACCCGCGCGGTGGCGTCCGGACGCGCCGGGCGCGCCCGGGGAGCGCGCGCCGGCACGCGCCGGCCCGCGCCGGGCTACTTCATCCGGGAGGGCAGCCGGAGAGTGCGGCCTGACACCATGAACGTGCCGCTTCCGAGATGGTGAATCGTGCGCGGGTTCTTCCGCGAGGGGTCGCCCCACGCCTTCAGCACCTCCAGCACAAAGAAGTTGTACTTGGCCACCCAGCGGGCATCCACCACCCGGCATTCGAGGTTGGCATAGCACTCGCCGATCAGCGGCGCCGCGACCCGGGAGGCGGGCACCGCGGTGAGGCCGAAGGCCCGGAACTTGTCGGTGCGCCGGCCGGAGGTGTTGCCGCAGCGCACCACCTTGGCCGCCAGCTCCGCCGTCGGGATGCCTAGGACGCACTCCCCGGTGGCCTTGAGCGCGCTGAAGCTGTAGTTCCGGTTGCTCACGATGCAGCCCACCAGCGGCGGCTCGAACTCCATCATGGTGTGCCAGGACATGGGCATCACGTTGGGCCGTCCCCGGCGCGCGGTGCTCAGCAGCACCACCGGCCCGCTCTCCAGCAGCCGGTAGACCCGGCCCAGCGGAATCGCTCGCTTCTTCATCGGACCCTCCCGCGCCTTCACTTCTCCAGGAAGTAGTCCACCGTCACCACCACCCGCACCCGCTTGAACCGGTCGGAGGCGGCCGGGGAGTAGTCCCCCTGCCCCTCGCTGGGCCCGGGCGGGGAGGCGTCGCGGTCCACGATGGTGAACAGGCCCTGGCTGGCCCTCCGGATGGCCCCCACCCGGCTCCCGCTGTCCACCGCGAACTGGCTCGCCGAGGCCCGCGCATTGCGGGTGGCCTCGCCCATCATCTCCGGCTTGATGTCCTTGAGCTTGGTGAACATGTACCGCGCGCCGGTCTCCTGCCACTCGTTGCGGGACGACAGCACCACGCCCGACCGGACCAGGCTGTCGGTCATCCCGCTCATCCGCTCCACGTTGTCCACGTTGGTGGAGCGCACCAGGATGGTGCTCTCCGCCACGTACCGCAGCAGCTCCTTGATGTTCGAGCCGGTATAGTCGCTGGCCTGGCGGTCGATGATCTGCAGCCCCTGCGGCACGATCTCGCCGCCCTGGAAGCCGTTCTGGGCCAGGAACCGCGTCACCTTGATCCGGGACGACTCGATGGAGCGGCTGACCTCCCCCACGTCGTTCCCCGCCGCCCGGAGCTTGATGGGCCAGATCGCCAGGTCCGCCTTGACCTCGCGCTCCGCGAACCCCTTGACGCTCACGTAGCGGTCGGCGCTGCGGATCTGGGCCACCGAGTGCCCCAGCACCGCCGCGCCGCCCACCGCTCCGACGGCCAGGGCCAGCCCCAGGACCACCGCGGAAGTCTTGTCGCTCAGGATTCCCATGGGTTCCTCCAGAGAAGGTGCGTCACGAGGTCCGCCGCTCCTCCGGGGGCCGGCTGCCCCGGAAGGCCGCGTACAGCAGCACATCGTAGGCAATCTTCATCCCGGCGCCCACCACCAGCGGGCCGGCCAGCGCCGGCCCGCTCATCAGCAGCCCCGCGAACCCCGGCGCCACGGCCCACGAGAACAGCCGCACCAGGTGGGTCACCCCCGAGGCTACGGTGCGCTCCTCGGGCCGGACCACCGCCATCACGTAGGACTGCCGCGTCGGCACGTCCATCTCCACCAGGCCCTCGCGCAGGATGAACAGCGCCGCGGCCACGGGGAAGGTCGGCGCCACCGCGACCGTGAGCAGCAGCAGGCTGGAGGGCACGTGCGTGAACACCATGGTGTTCACCAGCCCGATGCGCCGGGCCAGCCATGCCGCGGCCAGGTGCGACCCGGCGTTGGCCAGCCGGGCGCAGAAGAACAGCAGCCCCAGGGAGGCCTCGGCCACCCCGAACCGCTTGAAGAAGAAGAAGGACAGGAGCGCCGCGGTGAGGAACCCGCCCCCCAGCCCGTCCAGGGCGAACAGCGAGGAGATGCGCCACAGCACCCGGCGGCTCTCGGGCGAGACCTCGGCCACCCGCGCGGCCCGCGGCGCCTCGGCCGCCGGCGACAGGCACAGGTACAACGCCCCGGTGGCCAGGGTGATCCCGGCGTAGCCGGCCAGGGTCAGGCGCAGCGACGTCAGCTCGTCCACGCCGGCCCACGCGCGCAGCAGCACCGGCAGGCCCGCGGCGAGGCTGCCCACCGCGTGCCCCGCGTCCTGCAGCAGGTTGTACCAGGCGAAGGTCTGCGTCCGGTGGCGGTCGTCGGTGGTGGCCGGGAGGATGGCCTGGTCCAGGATCAGCGCGGCGCCGCGGTCGCGGCCCATGCCGTTCAGCATCCCCGCGAAGGCCACCGCCGCCATCACCGCGAGGTGCGAGGTGGCCGCCACCGCCAGCCCGCCGGCGCCGCCCAGCAGCGCCAGCGCCACCAGCGAGCGGCGCCGCCCGGAGCGGTCCGCCCGCAGCGTCACCAGCACCGCGGCCACCGCCGCCCCGGCCAGCCCCGCGCTCACCACCAAGCCGATCTGGGTCGGATTGAAGCCCAGCCGCGCCAGGTAGATTCCGATGAGCACCCCGGCCATCCCGGTGGCCACGGCCCTCAGGAAGGCGACAGAGTAGAGGATGCGTCGGTCGCGCAGCACCGCTATGCTCCCATCCATGGTGGAACGCCAGCCAGAAACCCGGCCCGATCGGGCGGCCCGGTGGGCCACGCCGCGCCGGGACACTTCCGCCCCGGCCCAGATCGGCGCCATTCTAGCGGCCGGCCGGCGCGCCGCGCCACCCGTCGTTAAGCTCTCGTTCAGGCCGGCCGCCGATGCTCGAACCATGTCCTGCCTGCACCGTGCGCCGCGGCCCGGCGCGCCCGCCCGGCCCGCGCGGGCGTTCCTGTGGGCCTGCCTGTGTCTCGCCGCGGGCCAGCCCTCGCTCGCCCGGGCGCAGGACGCCGCGCCCCGCGCAGCGGCCCCGACTGCAGCGCCGGGCGCCCCGGCGGCCGGCGCGGACTCCCTGTCCCTCGAGGAGTGCGTGCGCGCGGCGCGCGAGCGGGCCCCCGGCCCGCAGGCGGCCGCAGCGGACGCGGCGGCGGCGGCACGCGAGTCGCAGTCGGTGGCGCGCAACGGCCGGCCGGTGTTCCGGGCCTTCGGCGGGGCCACCGTGGCCCCCAAGGGCTTCTACGACCCCATCGTCACCAACCTGGGCGAGTACTCGCTCAAGGCCGGCATGGACCTGCCGCTGCTGGACGGCGGCGGGCGGGGGCGCGCCCGCCAGCGGGCGTCCAACGAGGCCGCGCTGGCCGGGCTGGAGCAGGCGCGCGCCCGGCGCGAGGCCGGCGACCAGGCCGCCGAGCTGGGCGCGGACGTGCTGCGGCTCGCCGAGAAGGAGGAGGTGGAGTCGGCCTCCCTGGAGTGGCTGGACCGGCTGGCCGAGATCCTGAAGCCGGGGGTGGCCGCCGGGCAGCACAGCCCGGGCGACCTGCTGCGGGTGGCGCTGGAGCGCGACGGCGTGGACGCCTCGCTGAGCGCCACGCGCACCGGCCTGGCCGCCTCGCGGCGGGAGCTGGGGCAGCTCCTGGGGCTGCCGCCGGGCGTCGCGCCGGCCCTGCGCCCGCCGGCGCCGGGCGAGGAGCCCGCGCCCGGGGCGGCCGACTCGGCGCGGGTGATGGCGGCGCTCGAGGCGCTGCCCGAGGTGCGCATCGCGGACCTGACGCAGGCCCAGCAGCGGCTGGACCTGGAGGACGTGGAGGGACAGAACGCGCTGGGGGTGGACCTGAGCGCGGACGCCGGGCTCTCGGGCTCGGACCTCACCGCCCTGGTGCCCGAGGACCTCCGGCTGGAGCGCCCCGGCGCCACCTTCCTCGACCGCCTGCTGCACCGCGACCTGGGAGCTTCCCTGACCCTGGAACTCCACCGGGTGGTGTCCGACCCCACCCGGGGCCCGGCGCGCGAGGCGCGCCAGCTGGCGCTGCGGGCGGCCGCCCTGCGCGCCGCCGCCGAGCGCGACACCCAGCGCCGGCTGCTGCTGGACCTCCTGGGCCGGTGGCAGTCCGCGGCGCTCCGCCGCGCCGCGCTCCAGGCGCTGGCCGCCCGGGCCGAGGAGAACCTGCTGCGTTCCAAGAGCCTGTACGTGGCCGGCAGCTTCTCGCTGCTGGAGCTGCTGGACGCGCGCCGCGTGGCGGAAGACGCCCGCGAGCGCCTGGCCGACGCCCGCGCCGAGGAGCGCGCGGCCCGCCTGGAGGTGAGCATCCGCCCATGAGGAACCGTGCCCGGATCATCCTGCTCTGCTGCCTCCCTCTCGCCGCGGGCTGCGGCCAACGGACCGAGGCCGACTCGCCCGCGGAATCCCGGGCCGCATCCGCGGTCCGGGTGCGCACGCGCGCGGTGGAGACGCGCGTCTTCCCGGACGAGCTGACCGTGCCCGGCCGGTGGCGGGCGGGCGGCGAGGCGGTGCTCGCGGCGCCGTTCGCGGCGGTGGTGGAGAGCATCGCGGTGCTCCCCGGGGACGCGGTGGCCGCCGGCCAGGCGCTGGCCTGGCTGGACACCCGGGAATCCCACGCTGCCCTGCGCGGAGCCGAGTCGCTGGTCCGCCAGGCCCGGGACGCGGCCGCGCGCCAGGAGGCGGCGCAGGCGGTGGAGCTGGCGCGGCGCGACCTGGTGCGCGTGCCGGTGCGCGCGCCGCGGGCCGGGGTGGTGCTGCGGCGCTCGGTGGAGCCGGGCACGCTGGTCGCGGAGTCGGCCGAGATCCTGGCGATCACGCCCCTGAACGCGCTGGTGTTCGAGGCCCACGTGCCGGCCGCGCTGCGCCCGCGCCTGCGCCCCGGCCAGCAGGCGGTCATCGCCTGCTCCGGCGAGCCGCCGCGGAACGCCACGCTGGAGCGGATCCTGCCGGCGGCCAGCGAGGCGGACCAGGCGGTGCTGGCGTGGCTGGTGCCCGCGCCGGGCGCCGGCCCGCGCCCGTTCCTGGACCGCTTCGGCACTGCCACGCTGCAGCTGGGCCCGCCGCGCCGGGGGCTGGCGGTGCCCGATTCCGCGGTGGTCGAGGACGACGTGACCGGCGAGAAGCGCCTGGCGCGGGTGTCCCCCGACGGCCGCGCGGTGTGGGTGCCGGTGACGCTGGGGCTGCGGGCGGGCGGCTGGACCGAGCTGCAGGCCCCGCTGCTGACGGAGGGCACGCCGGTGATCGTCGAGGGGCAGCACGGCCTGCCCGACAGCGCCAAGGTGCAGAGCGTGCCGTGAGGCGCTTCTTCGAGCGGGTCCGGACCCAGCGCCGGGCGATCGCGCTGGCGGCAGCCGTGCTGACCGCGGTGGGGTTCGCCGCCGGGGTGCGGCTGCCCGCCGCGATCCTGCCGGAGGTCACGTTCCCGCGCATCACCGTGATCGCCGACAGCGGCGAGCGCCCGGGCGAGGAGATGCTCCGCTCGGTCACCCGGCCGCTCGAGGAGTCGCTGCGGCGGGTGCCGGGGGTGCTCGAGATCCGCTCCACCACCAGCCGCGGCTCTTCCGAGATCAACCTGGACTGCGAGTGGCGCAGCGACATGGACCTGGCGCTGCAGCGGGTGCAGGGGCAGCTGTCCGCGGTGCGCAGCGAGTTCCCCGAGGGCACCTCGGTGGAGGCCCGGCTGATGAACCCGGTGCTGTTCCCGGTGCTGGGGGTCTCGCTCACCTCGCCCACCCTGAGCCAGGCGGAGCTGCGCGACCTGGCGCTGCTCACGCTCAAGCCGGAGCTGGCGCGGCTGCCCGGGGTGGCCGAGGTGGTGGTGCAGGGCGGGCGGCGGTTCGAGGCCCGCGTCACGCTCGATCCGGCCGCCCTCCAGGGCTGCGGCCTGGACGCCGCGCGGGTGGCCGAGGCGCTGAAGAAGCGCAGCGAGCTGGAGTCGGTGGGCCTCCTGGACGCCAACCGCGAGCTGTACCTGGGCCTGGCCGACGCCCGGCCGGCAGACCTGGAGTCGCTCGGCGACACGCCCGTGCCGGTGGAGTCCGGACCGCCGGTCCCGCTGCGCCAGCTGGGCCGGATCTCGCTCGAGGAGGCGCCCGAGTTCACCCGCTATGCCGCCGCGGGCCGCGAGGCGGTGCTGGTGAACGTGCTGCGCCAGCCGTCGGCCAGCACCATCGATCTGTCGCGCGGGGTGCACCAGTGGTTCCGCGAGCACCGCTCCCAGCTCCCGCGCGACCTCAAGATCGAGACCTTCTACGACCAGGCGGACCTGGTGGCCGCCTCGGTGGGCAGCGTGCGGGACAGCCTGGTGGTGGGCGCGCTGCTGGCCATCCTGGCGGTGGCGCTGGTGCTGGGGAGCTGGCGCCTGGGGCTGGCCGGGGCGCTGGTGCTGCCCGGGAGCATCGGCTGCACCCTGCTGGGCTTCGTGCTCACCCGGCAGTCGCTGAACATCATGACCCTGGGCGGGATCGCCGCGGCGGTGGGGCTGGTGCTGGACGACGCCATCGTGGTGGTGGAGCACCTGGCGCACCGGGCGGAGCAGGCCGGCGCGGCCTTCGAGCGCTCCGCGGCGATGGCCGAGATCATGCCCTCGCTGGTGGGCTCGAGCCTGTGCAGCATCTCGATCTTCGCCCCGTTCATGCTGCTGGGCGGGGTGTCGGGGGCCTTCTTCCGGGTGCTGGCGCTGTCCATGACCCTGATGCTGGGCTCCTCGCTGCTGCTGTGCCTCAGCGTGATCCCGCTGCTGAGCCGGCCGCGCCTGAGCCCGGGGCGCCCCGAGGGCGAGCTGCGCGCGGACTTCCACCGGCTGCTGAAGGCGGCGGCGGCGCGCCGCTGGGTGGCCTTCGGGCCGCCGCTGGCCCTGGTGCTGAGCATCGTGCCGCTGCAGGCCCTGCCGGGCAGCGGCTTCCTGCCGGACATGGACGAGGGGTCGCTCATCCTGGACTACATCCTGCCCCCCGGCACCTCGCTCAGCGAGGGCGACCGGATGCTGCGCGACGCGGAGCGCGAGATCGCGGCCACCCCCGAGATCGTCGCGTGGTCCCGGCGCCAGGGCAACCAGCTGGGGTTCTTCATCACCGAGCCCAACACCGGCGACTACACCCTGCAGCTCCGCAGCGGCCGGCGCCGCTCCGCGGACGAGGTCGCCGACCACCTGCGCGCGCGGCTGGAGGCGACCGAGCCCGCCATGGACGTGGAGTTCGGCCAGCTCATCGAGGACGCCATCGGGGACCTCACCACCAACCCGCAGCCGGTGGAGGTGCGGGTGTTCAGCGAGGACCACCGGGCGGCCCAGGCGCGCGCCCGGGACATCGCCGCGCTGCTGGACTCGGTGCGCGGCGTGGTGGACGTCCGGAACGGCATTGTCGTGAGCGGACCGGACGTGTCGGTGGTGCCGGCGGCCGGGGCGGCGCGCGCGGGGCTGTCGGCCGAGGATCTCGCGCGCGCGGTGCAGCCGGCGGTGAGCGGGCTGGAGGCCGGCGAGATCCTGCGCGGGGTGCGCGCCTGGCCGGTTCGGGTGGTGCTGCCGCAGGCCGCGGGGGTGGGCCGGGCCGAGGCCCTGGCGGCGCTCCCGGTGCCGGTGCAGCCAGGCCGCTGGGCGCGCCTGGGGGACCTGGCCACGCTGCGGGTGGATCCCGGCGAGACCGAGATCGCGCGCGACAACCTCAGGACCATGGTGCCGGTCACCGCGCGGCTCTCGGGGCGCGACCTGGGCTCGGCGATGGGCGAGATCCGCGCCCGCCTGGGGGCGATGCCGCTGCCCCGCGGGATGAGCCTGGAGTACGCCGGGATGTGGGCCGAGCAGCAGTCCTCCTTCCGGGGGCTGGCCGCGGTGCTGGTGGCGGCCGCGGTGGCGGTGCTGCTGATCCTCCTGGCGGCGTTCCACTCGTGGCGGCAGTCGCTGGCGGTGCTGCTGGTGGTGGCGGCCTCGCTGCCGGGGGCGTTGCTGGGCCTGCTGGCGGGCGGCGTGACGCTCAACATCTGCAGTTTCGTCGGGGCTATCATGGTGGTCGGGATCGTCGGGGAGAACGCGTTCTTCCTGGTGGCGGCGCACCGGGAGGCGCTGCGGCGCGGCGAGAGCCCGCTGGCGGCGGCGGTCCAGGCGGCGCGGCGGCGCGCCCGGCCGGTGCTCATGACCACCGCGGCCGGGGTGGCGGCGCTGTCCCCGCTGGCCATCGGCCTGGGCCCGGGCAGCGCGCTGCTGCGGCCGCTGGCGCTGGCGGTGGTGGGGGGCTTCACCCTCTCCGCGCCGCTGCTCCTGGGGGTGCTGCCGGCGCTGCTGGCGCGGGCCGGCCCGCTGGAAGACTAGCCGCAGGACCCACCTGCTTCGAGGCGCCCATGCGCGTCCTGGTCGTGGAAGACAGCCCGCCCACGCGGGACCTCCTCAAACACTCGCTGGAGGAGGCCGGCTGCCACGTCGCGCTCGCGGCCCGCTACACGACCGGCCTCAAGCTCGCCACCCACGGCCCCTTCGACGTCCTGGTGGTGGACGTGATGCTCCCGGACGGCGACGGCTTCGAGCTGTGCCGGGAGCTGCGGCGGCAGGGGGTGGACACGCCGATCCTCTTTCTCACCGCCCGGGGCGAGGTGGCCGACCGCATCGCGGGGCTGGACGCCGGCGGGGACGACTACCTTCGCAAGCCCTTCGCCCTGGCCGAACTCCACGCGCGCCTGCGGGCCCTGGCGCGCCGCCAGGGGCTGGACCCGCCGCGGCTGCTGGAGGCGAGCGGCACGCGCATTGACTTCTCCGCGCGCCGCCTCACCCGCGGCGGGGCCGAGGTCCCCATGACCGCGCGCGAGTGGGCGGTGCTGGAGGTGCTGGCGGGGCGCGCCGGGCGCCTGGTGTCCCGGGAGGAGCTGCTGGACCTGGTGTGGCACGCGGCCACGCCGGCCGCCTCCGACAGCCTGGACGTGATCGTGAGCCGGCTGCGCCGCAAGCTGGGCCCGGCCGAGGGGGGCATCGGGGTCCGCACTCTGCGCGGCCAGGGCTACGTGCTGGAGGTGCCGGCATGAGCGGCGGCTCGCTGGTGGCCCGCCTCACCGGGCTGCTCCAGGCGGTGACGGTGCTGGTGGTGGCGGCGTTCGCCTCGCTGGCGCTGTGGCTCACCGCGGGCTCGCTGCTGCGCGAGGAAGCCGCCCAGCTGGAGATGACCGCGCGGCACGTGGCGGAGAACCTGGACCGCGAGTTCCAGGAGGAGCGCCGCCTGGCGCCGGCCGCCGAGAACGCCGTGGCCGAGGAGGCCCCCGGCGGGCTGCGGGTGGAGGTGCTGGACCTTTCCGGCCGGCTGCTGGCCGCCACCGGCGGCGCCGGGCCTGCGGCGCCGGGGCCGCGGGCGCGCGCCGTCGCCCCGGCGGCCGGCGCGGAGCCGCCCCGGCCCGGCTGGCGCAGCTCCGACCGGGGCCTGGACTCCTTCACCGCGCGCGCCCGGTGCGGCGCGTGGGTCCGCGCCTCCATGCCCGCGCGCTTCCGGGTGGCCTCGCTCGCGGCGCTGGGACGCTCGCTGCTGCTGGCGGCGCTGCCCATCCTGCTGCTGGCGCTGTTGCTCGGCTGGCGCCTGAGCCGCGGCGCCCTCGCGCCGCTGTCCGGGCTGGCGGCGCGCGCGGGCGGCGCGCCGGCCCGCGACGGGGTGCGCTCGCTGGGCCCGCCGGTGGGCCTCCGCGAGATCGACGAGCTGATCGCCGCGTTCGACCGCCTGCTGGGCCGGCTGGACGACCTGCTGCGCTCCGAGCGGCGCTTCACCTCGGACGCCTCGCACGAGCTGCGCACTCCGCTGACGGTGCTCTCCGGAGAACTCGAGATGGCGCTGGCCGATCCGGCGCTCCCGGCGCCGCGGCGCGCCGGGCTGGAGCGCGCCTTCGAGCAGGTGAGCGCCATGCGGGACCTCACCGACGCGCTGCTGCTGATGCGCGGCGCGGCCGACCCCGGGACGCGCCCGGCCGAGGGCTTCGAGACGGTGAACCTCTCGGACGTGGCCGCGGAGCTGGCCGCCGAGGCGCTGCTCCGCCACCCGGAGCGGGAGCGCGACCTAGAGGTGGACGCGCCGGACGAGGCGCTGGTGTCCGGCCAGCCGGCGCTGCTGGCCGCCGCCGCGCGCAACCTCCTCGACAACGCGCTGAAGTTCACCCAGCCGGGCCAGGCGGTGCGGGTCACGGTGGCCGCGGGCGACCCGGTCACGCTCACCGTGGACGACGGCGGACCGGGCATCCCGCCGGGGGACCTGGAGCGGGTGTTCGACCCGTTCTTCCGGGGGGCCGAGGCCCGGGCCACGCGCGCGGGCTTCGGGCTGGGCCTGCCGATCTTGAAGTGCATCGCGCAGCTGCACGGCGGGGAGGTGTGCGCCGAGGACTCGCCCGAGGGCGGGGCGCGCTTCGTGATGCGCTTGCCGGCGTGGACCGGGCGTTGACCCGCCCGGGCGATCCCTGACCCCGCCGGGCGGAGCCGGCCCGCCGCCCCCGGGATCGCGAAACCTCAGAATCTCCTAGCCTTGGCCTCGAATCAAAACCCGCTGGCGGAGCCCTGCGCCCGACCCGGCGCGGGACGCTGCAGCGCGCCCCAGGCCCTTGCCGGGCCGGCACATTTCCGCTCTCTCAATCTCTTCTCCCGGCCGCAGTTAGCCCTTGTGCAGGTGTTCGGCCGCCCGTGCCTGGCTCCCGTCGCCGCCAGCCAGGCACTCCAGCCCGAATCGGCGACTCCAGATCCCGGCGCCCGCCCCCGAGCCGCAGCGGTGCGCCCCGCTCACGGCTCCGTCCACGTGCGTGGGAGGAAGCAACCATGAACAAGACCCTCAAGCTGCTGTTCCTGCTGCCGGTCCTGGCGGGCGCGCTCGCCCCGGCGGCGCACGCCTCGTTCACCGGCACCATCTACCTGACCAACTTCTCGACCCATCAGGTGTCCAGCGCCTCGGTGGTCGGCGGGCTGGTCTCGGGCGCGCCCTCCACCATCACCGGCCTGGCCGGCTCCGACGGCATCGTGTGCACCCCGGGCAAGACCGAACTCATCATCGGGGGCCAGCTCTCGGACAACATCTACAAGGTGGACCCCGTCAGCGGCACCTCCACCCAGCTGAACAACAACACCCCCGACGCGCTGCTGGGCGCGTTCCACGTGACCTTCAACCCGGCCGGCACCCAGGTGTGGACCGGGGCCTTCTACAGCGCCGACATCGGCTGGGTGGACTACGCCACCGGCGCCACCCACTCCAGCCCGGTGACCGGGACCGACAACGGCATCGTCACCGGCGTGGTGTTCATGCCCAACGGCGACTTCTACGTGAGCGACGCGCCGGACGAGGGCGGCGGCAGCGTGTACCTGCTGAACACCAGCACCTTCGCCGCCACCAAGGTGTTCACCTCGGCCAAGACCTCCCACGGGCTCACCTACGACCCCTACACCAAGCACCTGCTGGTGGACGGCGCGGACGAGATCGACGAGATCGCGGTGAGCGGCGCCAACCCGGCCACGCTGGTGCGCTCCTGGTCGGTGGCGGGCATGATCGGCACCGACTTCCTGTCCCACCTGGACCAGGGCTTCTCGGACGGCGTGGGCAACTACTTCGTGGGCTCCAACGAGGGCACCCTGATCTACCTCGACCTGACCGCGGCGAGCCCCGCGCCGGTGGTGAGCGGCCACCTGGGCTCGGGCCTGGACGACGTCACCGGCTGCTTCAGCGCGCCGCCGCCGCCGCCGTGCAAGAACAAGCCGGTGTGCCTGCAGATCTGGCAGTGGCAGTGCGGCCGGTGCACCCACCAGGCGAGCGCCGACTCGATCAATGCGCTGTTCGCGGAGATCACCGCCGGCGGCAGCAAGGTGTTCGGCAAGGGCGGCTGCTACATCGCCAGCTGCGCGCTGCTGACCGCCCGCTGCGACCGCGACCTGCGCACCCAGGCGGCCCAGCAGTACCTGGCCCTGCTCCTCAACGAGGCCGCGGGGCTGATCTGCGACACGGCCAAGGTGCACTGCGGCGGCACCTGCGGTTCGCCGGGGACCACGGTGCGGGTGAGCGACGTGATCGCGCTGATCGACTCCTCGCTGTGCAAGCAGAACAAGCCCTGGTCCTTCTACCAGAACCTCGCCAGCCTGGCGGAGTGCGTCAACAACTCCGGCCAGACCTACGGGAAGTACACCACGCACTGGACCGACACCCAGGCCGCGGCCAGCCAGGTGGAGTTCCAGGTCGAGCTGCTCAGCGGGAACCCGCTGCGCCTGAACTCGGGCGCGGGCGTGAGCTTCCGGCTCAGCGCCCCGGGCGTGAGCATCGTGAACTTCGGGATCTTCGACGCCGCCGGGCGGCTGGTGGCGCAGCCGCTGCGCTACCGCGCGGTGGCCGGCCCCACGGTGGTCAACTGGGACGGCCGGACGCTGCAAGGCGCGCGCGGGGCCGCCGGGGCGTACTTCTACCGGGTCACCGCCGGCACGCAGGTGCGGACCGGCCGGTTCATCGTGGTGGAGTAAGTCCGCGGCCGCGGCCGCGCATCGCCAGGAAACACGCAGGGCGGGCCCTTCCGGGAGAAGGGCCCGCCCTTTGCGTCGCGCGCCGCCGGGGCGCTAAAAGCGCAACAGGACGCCGTCCTCCACCTCCACCGGCACCCGCACCACCATCAGCGTCATGTCGTCCTCGGGCTCCTGGTTGGCGGTGAAGGCGGCCAGTTCGGAGCGCAGCCGGCCCGCCAGCTCCTCCCCGCACAGGCCGCGCGGCGCCCGCTCCAGGAAGCGCACCACCCCCTCCTCCTCGAAGAAGTCGCCGCGCTCGTTGCGGGCCTCGGTCAGGCCGTCGGTGTACAGCAGCAGCCGGTCGCCGGGGAGCAGGCTCACCCGGCCCTCCGAGAGCTGCGGGTCCCGGAACGCGCCCAGGATGAGGCCGCCGGCGCCCAGCCGCTCGATGGGGCCGGAGGCGCGCTGCAGCAGCGGCGGGTTGTGCCCGGCGTTGCAGTAGGTCAGCTCCAGGGTCTCCAGGTGCACGCAGCCCAGGAAGCAGGTGGCGAAGCGGCCCTCCGAGGCGCTCTGCAGCATGAGCTGGTTGATGCGCTCGAGCATCGCCTGCACGGTGCGCGGCTCGCCCGCCTGGGTGCGCAGCGAGGCCTGCATCATGCTCATGATCAGAGCCGCGGGCACCCCCTTGCCGCTCACGTCGGCCACCACGAACAGCGCGCAGGAGCCCAGGTCCAGCACGTCGAAGTAGTCCCCGCCCACCTGGCGCGAGGGCTGGTTCACGCCGAACACCTCCACCCGCTCCCAGCGCGGGAACGTGGACGGCAGGTAGCCGGCCTGGATCTGGCGCGCCAGCTGCAGCTCCTCCTCCATCGCGGCGCGCTGCAGGCTCTGCGCGTACAGCGCGGCGTTGCGCATCGCCGCGCCGGTCTGGTTGGCCAGGGTCTCCAGCAGCGACAGGTCCTCGCTGGTGTACCGGCCGCGGGTGAGCTTGCGCCCCAGCGCCATCACCCCCAGCACCTCGCCCCCGTGGTCCACCGGCAGGAACAGGTCGAAGCCCAGCCGGTCCGCGGCGCCCCGGAAAGCCTCGGCTTCGTCGGTCGCCTGCCAGCCGGGGGTGGCGGGGTCGGCCAGGTCGCGCGTGAACTGCGGCC
This sequence comes from Saccharimonadales bacterium (SeqCode), assembly GCA_035542815.1. Classification (GTDB taxonomy): domain Bacteria; phylum Eisenbacteria; class RBG-16-71-46; order RBG-16-71-46; family JACRLI01; genus JACRLI01. Next base: position 33,274 of record DATKKS010000112.1, read on the forward strand.
CCTCCCCCAGGACCTCCGGCCGCAGCCGCGCGCCGCACTCGGCGAACCGCGGCTCGGCAGCCAGCTCGCGGCCGCGGCGGCTGCGGCGCTCGGCGTCGTAAGCCGCCAGCGGCAGGAAGCCGGTGCCGTCCCGCCGGTACAGCGCGCAGCGCTCCAGCAGCAGCGACTCGCCCACCGAGCCGGCCAGCCGTTCCGCCAGCAGGCGCAAGTCCAGGATGGTCACGATGTCGCGCGACAGCGCCTGCAGCACCGTGCGCCCCTCCCGCCGGTCGCGCCCCAGGTAGCCCTCGACCACCTCCTCCACCCGCTGCACCAGCGGCTGCAGCGTGGCCAGCGCCACGAGCAGCAGCAGCGGCTCCATCAGCCGCCAGTCGAACGCGCCCCACCGGGTGAAGAACGTGCGCGCCAGGTCCGACAGCAGCACGTAGGCCATCGCCAGCGCCAGCGCCGGGATCAGGAACAGGATGCCGCGGCGGAGGATCAGCCCGGCGTCCAGGAACTTGTGCCGCACGATGGCGTAGGCGATCGAGCCCGAGCCCACCGCCAGCGCCACCGCGACGATGGCCGCGCGCGCCCCGCTCTGCACCAGCCCGCGGATCCCGAACACGTTGGGCAGCGGGTCGGCCACCGCGTACAGCACCAGGCACACCCCCAGCCCCCAGGTGATCACCCGGAGCTGGGCCCTGAGCCGCGGGCTGCGCGCCTGCCGCCGCCGCGTGCCGAGCAGCACCAGCGTGCCCCCGATGTAGGCCAGGTTCACGAGCGAGAACAGGAACACATGGGCGTCGTAGAACAGCAGCAGCATCACCCGCAGCGTGCGCACCGGGCCGCCGATCCAGTCGCCGGGCCCGCGCGGGTCGGGCAGGAAGAAGGAGCCCCGGCTCTGCTCGGCCACCACCGCCAGGGCCAGGTGGATCACGTACGGCAGGAAGATGAGCGCGACGGCCCCGGGCACGCGCCGCAGCCACGGGCTGTCCTGCGGGAAGATCAGCACGAACATCAGCAGCGCCGGGAAGAACAGCTGCCACAGGAGGGCCACGTACCGGCCCAGGTCGGTCTGCGCCGGGGACACCGTGCCGGAGACGGCGCGCGCGGACAGCTCCAGGCCCACCTCCAGCGCCGCGAGGCCGCCGAAGAACAGCATCACCGCGGCCACGCGGTTGAGCCTGTGGCGGGGGTCGGCCCGGAAGATGGCCAGGCCGAGGAGCAGGATCAGGGCGCCGAGGGTGAAGCACAGGGCGGCGCCCGTCAGCGGGAGGGGCATTCCCGAACAACCTCCGGAGCGGAGCCTAGGGGCTGCGGCCAAGAAGCTGGCCCGGGCGGTCCGGGTCGGGCCCAGCGCGCGAGCGCCTCCGGGAAGAGCTGCAGGACCGGCGGCCAGGCCCGCAGCTTCCCACTATAGCCAAGGACGCCCGGGACGGCCAGCGGGTTGCCGAAAGAGGTCAACCTCGCGGATGACACTATCTTGTAACGGGAGGTCGGGTTCAGGACCGGGCGGGCGGCCGCCCGCGGGCGGGGCCGGCGGGCCGGGAACCCGCGGGTCAGGAGCCGGCCGCGGCCGCGCCGTGCTCGCGGCGGCTGCCGGCCCGCCACCAGCGGCGCCACCGGCGCAGCCGGCGCCGCGCGAGGAGCCCCTGCAGCGCCGAGCGCAGCCCGGGCACGGACAGGCCCCGGCGCAGCTCGCCGTTCACCGCCAGCGACACCTCGCGCCGCTCCTCGGAGACCACCACCACCACGGCGTCGGTCTCCTCGGCCAGGCCCAGCGCGGCGCGGTGGCGCATTCCCAGGCGGGGTATGGGCGGGATGTTCTGGGAGAGCGGCAGGATGCAGCCCGCGGAGACCAGGGTGTCCCCGGAGATCATCACCGCGCCGTCGTGCAGCGGCGAGCCGGGGGTGAAGATGGTCACCAGCAGCTCGCTCTTCACCATCGCGTCCAGGCGCGAGCCGGTCTCCACGAAGTTCATCAGCCCCACGTCCCGCTCCAGCACCAGCAGCGCGCCCCAGCCGCGCTCGGTGAGCTGCTCGCAGGCGCGGGCCACCTCGTCCAGCACGCTCCGGCGGCCCACCCGGAAGAGCTGCGAGAGCAGCGGCACCTGGCCCAGCTGGGCCAGCGCTCCGCGCAGTTCCGGCTGGAAGATGACCACGAACGCCACCACCCACACGGTCTTCAGGGTGTTGAAGATCCAGTTGAGCGCGTTGAGCTGCAGGTACTGCGCGAGCAGCGAAACCAGCAGGATGAAGATGAGGCTGGCGAACATCTGCGCGGCGCGCGTGCCCTTCACCCGCAGGAACAGCCGGTAGAAGAGGAACGCCACCAGCAGAACGTCCAGGACGTCCAGGATCCAGTGTTGGTGGAGGCGGAACATGGGGCCAGTCTAGCAGACGCCGCGGGCGCGCGGGTAGGTGGGGCGGGCCCGGAGGCCGGGCGGCGGGAGGCTCAGGTCCCCCAGCGGCGCAGCGCG
>DATKKS010000113.1:0-3762 GCA_035542815.1 Saccharimonadales bacterium (SeqCode)
CTGACCATGCCCGCCCGCAAGAGCGTTTCCCGCACGTTCCACGAGAAGGTCCACCAGGCGCTGTCGGCCGCCCCCGAGGCCGGGGCGGTGGAGGTGACCGAGGACCTGCTGGCCTCGCCCGACTTCGACTCCGCCGAGTTCGACGACATGATCTACGCCGCCCGGGCCCAGGGCATCGGCCTCCGGGACGAGCCCCGGGGCGAGGAGGAGGGCCCCGACGAGGGCACGCCCTTCTTCGACGCGCTGCAGCTCTACCTCCGGGAGCTGGCGCGCTACCCGCTGCTGCTGCCGGCCGAGGAGCGCGGCCACTTCCAGGCGCTGCGCAACGGCCGGGAACAGCTCCGGCCCCGCATCATCGAGGCCAACCTGCGCCTGGTGGTGTCCATGGCGACGCGCTACCGCAACCGCGGGGTGACCTTCGCGGACCTCATCGAGGACGGGAACCTGGGGCTGATCGTGGCGGTGGACCGCTTCGACCCCGACCTGGGCAACCGGTTCAGCACCTACGCCTCGTGGTGGATCCGCCAGAGCATCCTGCGGGGCATCGCCAACCAGGCGCGCACCGTGCGCATCCCGGTGCACGTGATCCAGCGCATCAACCACTACATCGCCGCCGAGCGGCAGCTGAGCCACGTGCTGATGCGCCGCCCGACGCTGGAGGAGGTGGCCGCCAAGATGGGGCTCGCCCCGGCCAAGGCGGTGGAGGTGGTGCGCCTGATCGAGGGCATCCGGTCCCTGGACGAGGTGCAGGCCAACGAGTCCATGCGGGTGGTGGCGGCGATGCAGGTGGCCGATCCGGCGCCGCGCCTGGACGAGCTGATCGAGATGCAGGACGAGTACCGCCGGCTGGAGGAGAAGCTGGGTCAGCTCTCCAGCCGCGAGGAGTCGGTGTTGAGGATCCGGTACGGCTTCGTGGACGGCAACGCCCACACCCTGGCCGAGACCGGGCAGACGTTCGGAATCAGCCGCGAGCGGGCGCGCCAGATCGAGAAGCGGGCGCTGACCAAGCTGCGCAAGCTGCTGGAGCTGGTGGAACGGGGCCCCGCAGGCGGCCCGCACAAGAGAGGATGGGTGCCTTGAACGAGAGCCTGGAGCGGCACATCCGGACCATCCCGGACTTCCCCAAGCCCGGGATCCAGTTCCGCGACATCACCACGCTGTTCAAGAACGGTCCCGCGCTGCGCCACGCGCTGGCGCTGCTGGAGGCCCACGCGGCGGAGCTGGAGATCGACATGGTGGTGGGCATCGAGAGCCGCGGGTTCATCCTGGGCGGGGCGCTGGCCTCGCGCATCGGCTGCGGCTTCGTGCCCGCCCGGCGGCCCGGCAAGCTGCCCGCCCGGACGGTCCAGGAGCACTACACCCTGGAGTACGGCGAGGGCGTGCTGGAGGTGCACGAGGACGCCTTCCGCATGGGCCAGCGGGTGCTGATCACGGACGACCTGCTGGCGACCGGCGGGACGGCGCGGGCCGCGGTGCGGCTGGTGGAGCGGCTGGGGGCGCGGGTGGTGGGGCTGTCGTTCATCATCGAGCTGGACGAGCTGGGCGGCCGCAAGCAGCTGCCCGGCTACGAAGTTCATTCCTTGATCCACTACTAGGACGGGTCCCGAGCACCTCTCGGGATCCGTCCGGGCAGAGCAGCACCGTCGTCCGACCCCCATACGCTGGCCGCGCATCCGGTAACCTACGGAGGACCGAACCATGCAGCGGCGCCTCGGCAATGCCCCCCGGCCGGCCAGCAGCCTCGCAACCCTGACCCTTCTCCTGGGCCTCGCCGCCTCCGCGCTGCCGGCGCTGGGCGCGCCCGGGCCGATGCCCCCCGCGGGCTTCGGCGAGGGCCGGCTCCAGCCGGCGGCATGCACCGGGCCGGAAGGCGTTCCCGGCCTCGCGCCCGGAGCCGAGCGCGGGCCGGGCGCGGAGCGGGCGCCGCGCGGCCCGGCGCGGGTCGAGGGCTCCTCCCAGGTCCAGTTCCCGAGCTACGCGTGGCCCCTGGACCGCACCCTGGACAACGGGCTGGTGCTGGTCAACTACATTGACCACGACCCCTCGCCCGCGATCCTCGACTACGACAGCGGGGCGTGGTCCTACGACGGCCACACCGGCACCGACATCACCCTCTACGACTTCCGCGAGATGGACCGCGGGGTGCGGATCCTGGCCGCCGCCCCCGGGGTCGTGAACCAGGTGGTCTACCCCAACTTCGACCGGAACATCGCGGCGGTGAACCCCAACGCCAACTTCATCGACGTGGACAACGGCGACGGCTCGCACACCTACTACTACCACCTGCGCCGGAACTCCGCGGTGGTGAACGCGGGCGACGCCATCGCGCCGGGGGAGTTCCTGGGCTACGCCGGCAGCTCCGGTTACTCGACGCTGGCGCACCTGCACTTCGAGGTGGCCTCGTTCCCAGGCGGCAACTACACGGTGCGCGACCCCTGGAACGGCCCCGACAACCCGGTCTCCAGCCTGTGGCAGTCGCAGCTGCCGTACGCCGGGCAGCAGCACCTGCACCTCCTGGACCTGGGCGCCACCACCCAGGCGGGCATGGGCGGCAACCCGGGCATCTTCAACTACCAGCTCTTCGCGGAGCGCCTGAGCCAGCCGCTCACCTTCGGGCTGACCGAGCCGATCCTCATGATCTGGCTCGAGCTGCACGGGCTGACCGGCGACAGCTACACGCTGGAAGTCCACCGCGCCGACGGCAGCCTGTTCGGCAACGTGACCTACTCGCTGTCCGCGAACGCCCAGCAGAACTGGCACTACTGGTACTGGTGGCTGAACGGGTTCGTGACGCCGGCCGACGCCGGCAACTGGTACGCGCGGGTGCTCATCGGCGGCACCGAGGTGCGCCGGATCAACTTCGGCGTGGCCGCCACCACCACCTTCGGCCCGCGGCTGCAGCCGGCCGGGCGCTCCCTGCGGTTCAACGGGTCGGTGCAGTACGACACCCTGCGCGTCTCTCCCTTCAGCGACGCGGTAACGTTCTCGCTCGCCGGCAACGCCCCCGGTTTCGTGAGCCTGCAGGACTCCATCCTCACCATCCCCGGGGTCTCGCCGCTGTCCACCCGTTCGGTCTTCTTCCAGGCCGTGGCGCGGGACGGGGCCGGCCGGCAGGACTCCATGTGGTATCACCTGGTGGACCCGTCGAAGCCCCTGGATACCTCGGTCGGAGCGCCCGACCCGGCCCCCGGCGCGCCGCTCGCGCTCGCGGTGGCCGGCCCCAACCCGTTCCGCGGCCAGACCCGGCTGCGCTTTACCCTCGCCGCGGGCGGCCCGGCGGCACTGGACGTGTACGATCCGTCCGGGCGGCGTGTCCGGCGCCTGGCAGGAGGGGCGCTCGCGGCGGGCGAGCACACCGCCGCCTGGGACGGGCGCGACAATTCCGGCGCGCGGCTGCCCTCAGGCGTATACTTCTGCCGCCTGGAGGCGGGCGGGCGGCAGCTGGTGCGCAAGCTGGTGCGCATGTAGGACCCTGGCGCCGGAGGGGAGGTCCCCGGCGGATCCGAAGGAGGCCGTATGCGTGAGCGTGGCAGGTTCTGGTTCGTGGGCGCAGCGCTGGGGGCGTGGGCGCTGCTGATCGCAGGGGCCCCGGTGGCCGCGCGGGCGCAGCTGCCGCCGGCCCCGGCTCAGCCTCAGGCCCAGGCGCCGCCGACGGCCGCGCCAGCGGTCCTCCCGAAGCCCACGCTGGAGCAGGCCCGCGGCGCCATGGCCGTCCCCTCGCACGGAGACGTGCGCGGGCGGATCGACTCCACCGGCTACGCC
>DATKKS010000114.1:0-13006 GCA_035542815.1 Saccharimonadales bacterium (SeqCode)
ATTTTGTGTCATCAAAGAAATCAGCCAGCGGCATTCCATATTTTTTCTGGAATACCTTGTCCGCCTGACGGGCCTGGCGCGGCATCCAGTCCCGGATGATGGTGTTCATGGGGTGGTCGGCGCTGCCGCAGTCCACCCCGATCCAGCGGATCTTCTTCTTCCGGGCCCACTCGGCGAACTCGCGGTCCGGGCCCGGGTGCTTGACCATGTACGCGATCTCGTCGGCGGTGGGCTGGTCCCAGCCGAAGTGGTGGTAGCCGGTGTGGATGATCAGGATGTCGCCCGGCTTCACCTCCACCCGCTCCTCCACCATCTTGGAGGTGTAGATGTCGTAGTCGCCGCAGCAGTCCGAGAGGTCCACCACCACGCCCTCACCCACCAGGAAGTCGAGCGAAAGCCCGGCGATGTCCTTGCCCGGGGTGAAGAAGTGGATCTCCCCGTCCAGGTGCGTGCCCACGTGGTTGGAGTGCGTCAGGATCTGGCCGTTGGCGCCGTTGGGGGCCAGCCGCTTGAAGTACTTCATCTGCAGCGGCTCGTAGGTGGGCCACGGCGGGGTGCCGATGCCGAGAGGAACGGTGAGATCGATGAGCTTCATGGGTCCTCCGTGTGCCGCCGCAACGGCGTGCCGGACGGTGCGCCGGGCGCGCGGCCGTGCGCCCCTACGTGCCGGGGGCGACGGCCCGTGCGAAGGCCAGCAGCGCCTGCCGGAAACACTCGAACGGCGGCTTGACCAGGCCGGCGCCGACCATCCCGACGCCGGGCTCCTTGTGTGCGATGCCGGTGTTGACCACCGGCACCACCCCGGTCTCGACCACCTTCAGGAGGTCGATGCCGGTGGCGGTGCCGCGGAAATCCAGCACCGGGATCTTGAACGCCGGGTGCTCGGCCAGCGTGATGCCGTACATCCGGCGGGTGAACTCGAGCGCCTGGGAGGCCCGCCCTCCCACGAACTGCACGATGGCCGGCGCCGCGGCCATGGCCATGCCGCCCAGCCCGGCGGTCTCGGTGATCACCGAGTCGCCGATGTCGGGGGCCGCGTCCGCCGCGGTGAACCCGGGAAGGTACAGCCCCTCCACCATCGGCGCGGGCGCGGTGAACCACTGCCCCGGCAGGCCGGCAACCTGGATCCCGAAGTCGGTCCCGTTGCGGGCCATCACTGAGATCATGCTGGACCGCGGGATGCCCGCGGCCGGCTCCAGCGCGCACTTGCAGGCGGCCATGGACAGATTGAGGAAGAAGTGGTCGTTGCCGTCCAGGAAGCGCAGCACCTCGGCCACGTCGTCGGCGGGGGCCTTGGCGCGCGCCAGGTGCGGGGCCAGCGCGCGGATCAGGAGCGAGGTGGCGGCGCGGTTGCGGTTGTGGACCTCGTCGCCCATCTGCAGCGCCTGGGCGATGAGGCTGCGCAGGTCCAGCGGCCCGTGGGAGGCCAGGGCCTGCGCCAGGATGGGCTCCAGGGTGCGCTCCATCCAGCGCAGCCGGGCGATGACCTCCTCGCCGTAGGCGCCGTAGCGCAGCACCTTGCCCAGCCCCTCGTTGAGGGTGCTGAAGGCGTGGTTGCCGAAGGCGGCGTTCTCCACGATCCACACCGGCATGGAGGCGGTGACGATGCCGGCCATCGGCCCCACTGCCTGGTGGTGGTGGCAGGGCGCGAAGCTCACCCGGCCCGCGGCGGCCATCCGCGCGGCCTCTTCGGGGCCGTCCGCCAGCCCCTCGTACACCAGCCCGCCCATCACCGCCCCGCGGGTGGGGCCGCTCATGCGCGCCCACTCCACCGGCGGGCCGGCGTGCAGCACCAGGTCCTTGCGCATGCCGGGGATGGTGTCCAGCGCCCGGCCGATGCCCACGATCACCGGCTTGGCCGCCATCAGCCGCTCCACCGACTCGCGGGTGGCCGCGGCGATGTCGGCGCGGACCCGCCCGTCCGGGCCCAGGCAGCGGTCGAGGGCCGCCAGCACCTCGGCGTCGCCGCCCGCCGGCGGCCGCCAGTCCACGTCCACCACCCGGCCGCCCGCGCGGCGCAGGTCGGCGGCGAACCCCGCGAGGCCCACGTTGACCACGGTGAGCGGCCTGTCGAACAGCCCCTTCGCCTCGCCGAGGTCCATCACCCGATCCTCGCCAGCAGCGCCGCGGCGAGCGTCGCCGCCGACCGGTTGTCCCTCTCGACCACGATGCCCCCGGCCTCCAGCCGCCGGGACTGGGCGTCGGAGTCCTGGGGATCCGAAGGCGTGCCGGTCACGGACGCGATCGCCACGACCTCCCCCCCGCGGGCCCGGGCCGCGGCCCGGGCCTCCTCCACGCCCGCGGCCAGCACGCCCGCCGGGTCGGGGTGCGCGCCGTATCCGAGCACGCAGTCGAACAGCAGCAGCCCCACGCCCGGGTCGCGCATCTCGACCGCCAGCCGCTCGTTGCGCAGCCCCGGCTCGATCATCGGGTGGGGCCGGCCCACGGTGAACACGTCGTCTCCCAGGTCCAACAGCACGTGGCCCGGGACCGGGGCAACGCCTTCGACGCGCAGCGGACCCTTCTGGTGGAGGTTGGAACGCACCTCGAGCCCCGCGCGGGTGAGCAGCGCCAGGGCCTCCTGCCCGGTGGTGCCGCCGCAGAACAGCCCCCGCAGCGCGGCGCCAGGCGCCAGGCGCGCCGCCAGCGCGGCGATGCGCGCCGGATCGGCGGCGGGAGCCGCGGAGGCCAGATCCGGCACCCCCGCCAGCCGGCACGCGGCCTCGGCGGCACCGGCCAGCGAATCGGCGAACTCGATTCCGCGCACCGGGTCGCCCGCGCGCGGCGCGGCGCCCACGAAGTGGACCACGCCGGGCTTCGCGGCGGCGGCCAGCGCCGCCACCACCTGCTCGGCCACCGCCGGCGCGGGCGGCTTGGAGACCACCACGATCACCCGGGTGTCGGCGTGGACCGCCAGGGCCTCGATCCCCAGCCGCATCATGAGCCCCCCGACCGCCTCGGACAGGTCGCGCCCGCCGGTGCCGATGGCCTGCGAAACGCCGCCCCCCAGCCGGTGGATGCAGCAGGAGATCTCCTGAATCCCGGTCCCGGCCGCGCCCACGATGCCGATGGCGCCGCGGCGCACCGCGTTGGCGAAGCCCAACGGCAGCCCGTCGAGGATCGCGGTGCCGCAGTCCGGGCCCATCATCAACAGCCCGCGCGCGGCCGCCTCGCGCTTGAGGTCCACCTCGTCCTCCAGGGAGACGTTGTCCGAGAAGAGCATCACGTGGCGGCCGAGCCGCAGCGCCCGGCGCGCCTCGCGCGCGGCGTGCACCCCGGGCACGGAGATCAGGACCAGGTTGGCTTCGGGGTGGGATTCCAGGGCCGCGGCCAGGGACGCCGGCCGCACCTCGCCGCCGGCCTCGCCGGCCGCGCCGCTGTCGGCCGCCAGGCGCCGCGCCAGCTCGGCCTCCACCGCCCGCGGGGCGCCGGGGCCGCCCTTGGCGGCGATGACCAGGTCGTTGGGGCCGGCCCGCTCCAGCTCGGCGGCGGGATAGCCCTGGGCCTCCAGCAGGGCGCGGTTCTGGGGCGTGCCCATGGCCACCACGGCGTCCTCCACCCCCGGCACGCCGCGGAGCGCCTCCGACAGGCGCATCAGCAGCACCGAGTCGTGGTAGGAGTCCTGGTGGACCAGCACGAACACGGCCATCCCGATCCTCCCGCGCCCGCCCGAGGCGCAGCGCCGCAAGGGGCGGTGGGCGCGCCAACGCGGCGGGCGCACTGCCGTGCGCCCCTACAAGTGCGCCGCTACCTCACTCCGCGGCGAGCGCACTGCCGTGCGCCCCTACAAGTGCGCCGCTGCCTCACTCCGCGGCGGGCGCACTGCCGCGCGCCCCCACCCGGTCCGCCCCCACGAGCGCGGGTGCGCTCCGGCCTTCCGCGGCGGCCCGCTTGAGCGTGAGGTACACGCGCTCCGGGTCCAGCGGCAGCTCGAAGAACTCCACCCCGGTGGCGTTCACCAGCGCGTTGCCCACCGCCCCGGGCACCGAGATCATGGGATGCTCGGCCACCCCGCGCGCCCCGTACGGGCCCTGCGGGTGGGGCGTCTCCACGAAGAACTGCTGCATCTTCTCGGGGATGTCCTTGGCCGAGGGAATCTTGTAGTCGGTGAACGAGTTGTTGAGCAGCCGCCCGTTCTCGAACACGAACTTCTCGATCACCGCCGAGCCCAGCCCCTGCACCACGCCGCCGATGACCTGGCTCTGGCACTGCTGGCGGTTCAGCACCTTGCCGGCGTCGAAGGCGGAGGCGAACTGCAGCACCCGGATGTGCCCGGTGTCGGTGTCCACCTCCAGCTCCACGGCGTGCGCGCCGTAGGTCCAGTTGAGCGCCGGCAGCCCCTGGCCGGTCTCGGGGTCCAGGTTGGTGAGCCCCGCGGCGATGTAGCGGCCCGTGCCGATCACCGGCCCGCCGATGCTGTGGCCGTCGGGGTAGGTGTAGCCGAGCACGATCTGGCTGTAGTCGAGGGTCGGCTCGGGGCGGCCCCGCACCCACACCTTGCCGCCGCCGCACTCGATCTGGTCCGGCGGGACTCCCAGCGCCTCGCCGGCCACCGCCCGGATCTGGTCCAGGCACTCGCGCGCCGCCTGGATGATGGCGTTCCCGCCCATCACGCTGAAGCGGCTGGCCACCGTCTGCCAGTCGTACGGGGTGTAGTCGGTGTCGCACTCCCACGGCACCCGCACCTTCTCCAGCGGCAGCCGCAGCTCGTCGGCGGCGATCTGCGCCAGCGCGGTGTAGGTGCCCTGCCCGTAGTCCACGCCCGAGACCAGCACGTTGGCCGAGCCGTCCCCGTTGAACATGATGGTGGCCGAGCACGAGGTGAACGTGGGCATGGCGGGCGCCTTGTGGAGCATGGCGACGCCCTTGGCGCGCACCTTGCCGCTGCCCGGCGCCACCGGCCGCGCCGGCGGCCGCGGGCCGTCCCAGCCGATAGCCTCGGCCACCAGGCGCAGGCACTCGTCCGGCCGGCCGTGGCCCGCCGTCACCCGCTCGCCGGTGATGGTGGTCTCTCCCGGGCGGAGCAGGTTGCGGCGGCGGAACTCCACCGGGTCCATGCCCAGGGCGCGCGCCACCATGTCCATGTTGCGCTCGATGCCCCACAGCACTTCCAGGTGCCCGAAGCCGCGGTAGGCGGTGCCGAAAATCTTGTTGGTGTACACCACGTAGGAGTCCAGCTTGCAGTTGGGGACCACGTACGGGCCGGCCCCCGAGTAGGCCGCGGCGCGCCCGATGTTCACGCCGTAGTCGGCGTAGGCGCCGGCGTCCCACAGGTAGGTGATCTCCAGCGCGGTGATGCGCCCGTCCCGGTCCACGCCGGTCTTGATGTTGCTGCGCAGCCCCTGGCGCGAGGGCAGGGTGTTGAACTCCTCCTCGCGGGTGGCGGTGATCTTCACCGGCCGGCCGCCGGCGGCCCGCGACAGGCAGTACACCAGCGGCTCGAGGTGGATGCCCGCCTTGCCGCCGAAGCCGCCGCCCACGTACGGCACCTTCACCCGCACCTTGTGGAGCGGCAGGTTGAAGGTGTGGCAGAACAGGTAGCGCACCGCGAACGGCGACTGCGCCGAGGTGACGATCTCCACCTCGCCGTCGGGGCGCGCCGTGGCGATGGCGGTGTGGGTCTCCATGGGCACGTGCTGCACCGGCGGGTTCTGGAAGCCGAACTCGAACACCCGGTCCGCCTCGGCGAAACCGCGGGCCACGTCGCCCTTGCGGATCTTCTGGTGGTGGGCCACGTTCCGCCCCGGTTCGGGGAAGAACACCCCCTTCATCCAGGAGTAGCCGGCCAGGTCGGGGTGCACCTGGGGCGCCGCCTCGGCCATCCCCTGCCGCACGTCCAGCACCGGCTCCAGCGGCTCGTACTCCACCTCGATGGCCCCGCACGCGAGCTTGGCCTGGATCCAGGTCTCGGCGGCCACCGCGGCCACCGCCTCGCCCTGGTGGCGGACCCGGTCGCGGGCCAGGATGTCCTTGTCCTCCATGTACAGGCCCAGCTTGTACGGGAGGTCGGCGCCGGTCAGCACCGCCTTCACCCCGGGCATCGCCCGGGCCTTGCTCGTGTCGATGCGCCGGATGCGCGCGGAGGCGAGCGGCGAGGTGAGGATGCGCGCGTGGAGCATGCCGTCCAGCACCATGTCGTGCACGAAGGTGGCCGACCCGGTGACCTTGGCGAGCGCGTCCACGCGCTGCGCGCCGGAGCCCACGTAGGGCGCGGCGGCGGGCGCGGCGGCCCGGTAGCCGCCCTCGGCCACCGCCTCCACCGCCCGGATGATGGGCTCGTAGCCGGTGCAGCGGCAGTAGTTCCCGGCCAGCGCCTCCACGATCTCCGCGCGGCTGGGCTTGGGGTTGCGGTCCAGCAGCGCACGCGCCGAGTTGAGCATCCCGGGGGTGCAGAAGCCGCACTGGATGGCGCCGAAGTCCACCAGCGCCTGCTGCAGGTCGGACAGCACCCCGGGCTCGCGGGTCTCGGCCTCGGCGGTCCGGATGTCCGCGCCGTCGGCCTCCACCGCCAGCACCAGGCAGGAGTTCACCGGCCGGCCGTTCAGGATCACCGTGCACAGGCCGCACTCGCCGATGTAGCAGCCCGACTTCACGCTGTGCTGGTGCAGGTCCTCGCTCAGCAACTGGTGCAGGGAGCGGTCGGCCGGCACCTCCAGCGACACCTTCTCGCCGTTCAGGGTCAGGGTGATGGGGTAGCCGCTCATCCCCGCCTCCCCGCGCCCAGCAGGCGCGCCGCCAGGCGGCGGCACAGCACCGCGGTCATGTCCCGCCGGTACTCGGCGGAGGCCCGCACGTCGTCAATGGGGCAGATGTGCTCGAGGGCCAGAGCCGCCAGCCGGCGGCCGGCCTCCGCCGGGTCGGACCCGGCGTTTACGCCGCCCAGCGCCGGCGGCATCACCGGAGTGATGCCGCAGCTCCCGATGGCCACGACCAGGCTGCGCGCGGCGGGGTCGAACGCCGCCGCGGCGTTCACCAGGGCCAGATCGTGCCCGTACACGCGCTTCACCTTGTCGAAGGCGCTGCGCGCGCCGGCCGCCGGCCGCGGCACGCGCACCGCGGTCACCAGCTCGTCGGGCGCCAGCGAGGTCCGCTTGACGCCCTGGAACAGTGCGGGCAGCGGCAGCTCCCGCCGGCCCCGCGGGCCGGCCACCAGGAGCCGCGCCCCCAGCACCAGCAGCGGCGGCGCGGTGTCCATGCACGGGGAGGCGTTGGCCAGGTTCCCGCCCACCGTGGCCCGCCAGCGGATCTGCAGCGAGCCGATCGCGCCGGCCCCCTCGGCCAGCGCCGGGAAGGTGGCGCGGATGCGCTCGTCCTCCGCGACGCGCTGCACCAGGACACACGCGCCCAGCACCAGGTCCCCCGCCGGGGTCCAGCCGATGTCGGAGAGTTCCGGGATGTGCTTGATGTCCACCAGGAGGCCGGGCGCCGGGGGAGTGCGCAGCGCGATCATGAGGTCGGTGCCTCCGGCCAGGACCTTCGCGCCACCCCTGGCCTCGGCCAGCAGCGCGGTGGCCTCCGCCACCGTCCCCGGCCGCTCGTATCTCAGGCTGCTCATGCTCTCTTCCTCTGCGCCGGGCGGGCCGGGCTCAGGCCTCGGTGAAGACCAGGCCGATCACGTCCCGGCCGCCCACGTCCCGCACCTTGCCCAGCCCGGCGCGCACGCGCGCGCCGATCCGGGGCGCGGCGATGTTCAGCCGCCCCAGGGCGCGCACCCCCATGTCCAGCTCGACGATGCCGAGCGCGATGTACAGGTCGTCGTAGTCCAGCGGCAGCGTGTAGACCCGGGTCCACGTCAGGAGCTTCCCCTCCCCCGCCAGCGGGACGGGGTCGAACTGCGTGCCCCCGCACTTGGGGCAGTAGAAGTGGGTCGGGTAGGAGAGCTGGCCGCACTTCCGGCACTTCGCGGCGCAGTTGGCCTGGTTCACGACCGGTCCCATCTCACACCCCTCCCTTCAGCACCGTGGCGATGACGTTGTTGCCGAAGCCGCCGAAGTTGACCGCCAGGCCGGTCTTGGGCTGGCCCGGAACCTGGTAGTCGCCGGCCTCTCCGCGCAGCTGGCGCGCCAGCTCCACGATCTGCGACACCCCGGTGTTGCCCACCGGGTGGCCGCGCGCCTTGAGCCCGCCGGAGGGGTTGATCGGCATGCGGCCCCCGATCTGGCTGTCGCCGCGCTCCAGCGCCCGGTGGCCCTGGCCCTTCGGGAACAGCCCGGCCTCCTCGCTCTCGGCGATCTCGAGGATGGTGAACGCGTCGTGCAGCTCGGCCACCTGGATGTCCTTGGCGCCCACTCCGGCCATGGCGTAGGCCTTCTCCGCCGCCAGCCGCACCGCGGTCAGCTCCACCGGATCGGGCCGCTCGTGGACCGCGTGGGTGTCGGTGGCCTGGCCGATGCCGGCGATCTTGACCGGCTTCTTCTGCAGCTCCCTGGCCAGGGCGGCGGGGGCCAGCACCACCGCCGAGGCGCCGTCGCTCACCGGGCAGCAGTCGAAGAAGCGCAGCGGGTCGGCCACCCACGGGTTGTTCATGCCGGCGTCCGGCCCGGTCAGCAGGCCCTCCATGGTGACCGCGATGCGCAGGTGCGCCCGCGGGTTCTTCAGGCCGTTGGCGTGGTTCTTGATCGCCACCATCGCCAGGTGCTCCGGGCCGAACTTGTGGCGCTCCATGAACAGGCGAGCGAACATGCCGGCCAGCGCCGGCAGGGTCACGCCGTAGACGTACTCCGCGTAGCGGTGCGAGAGGTACGAGACGAACTCGGTGGCCTCGAAGTTGTTCACCTCCTGCATCCGCTCCCCGCCGCACACCAGCACCAGGTCGTGCATCCCGGAGGCCACCGCCTGGAATCCCATCTTCACCGCGGAGGCCCCCGAGGCCGGGCCGTTCTCCACCGTCTCCGCCGGCACCGGCAGCAGGTTCAGCCGGTCCGCCAGCGCGCTCGCCAGGCCCGCCTGCCGGTTGTTGCGCGCCCCGCCCATGTTGGCCACCACCACCGCGTCCACCTTGCGCGCGCCCAGGGCGGCGTCGGTGAGCGCCTCGTGCGAGGCCTCGCACATCATCTTGAGCAGGCTCCACTGGGCCCGCCCGAACTGCGTCGTGCCGATGCCCACGATGGCCACGTCCCTCATATGCGGGCCTCCAGCGTGTGGTCCACCTGCACCAGCATGACCTTGAGGTCGGGCTCCTTGAGCGGGTAGGACTTCGCCAGCAGCTCCTCGGACACCGGGCGGGTGCCGGTCACCAGGCGGGACTTGGCCTTGAAGTAGGTGTCGCGGGTGAGCACCCAGGAGGGCGCCCCGCCCAGCTCGTGCTGGATCTCGAACTTCTGCTGCAGCGGGTACTCGATCATCCAGCGGCGGTGCCCGATGGGGCTCTCGGCCACGATCCACACCTCGTCCTGGCCCAGGTACTCGATGTGGTGCTCCATCTTGGAGGCGAACAGGTGCGCGCCCACGCGCAGCCCGCGCTTCAGGGTCAGGGTGTGGTAGCTGATGCCGTGCTTCTCGTCGAACAGGCGGCCGTTCACGATGCCCGCCAGCACCCCGTCAATGACGCCCACCAGGCAGTACTCGTTGCGCACGCGCTCCCGCCACCAGCCCAGCAGCTCGGCGAACAGGCGGGCGGAGACCACGTCGTAGAAGTCGCGGTCCAGCCAGGTGAGCGGCTGGATGTACTTCAGCATGGCCCCGACCTCGTCCTTCGAGGCCGGCCTCACCACCATCACCTCGCCGCTGGCCAGGGTGACGGCCTTGGGGGGGTACGGGGCCATGGGCAGTACCGGCGGCCGCAGCATGGCCTCCAGGTGGTCGATCATTCCCTCCTCCTCCGATGACAGGTATGTGCCTTCGTCCCAGTCGTAGACGGGAGACATTCTCACATCCTCAGGCGGGGCCGCCGCGCCGCGCCCGGCACGGTCCGCGCCCCGCGGACAGAAAACACAAAGGCCCCGGGAGGTCCAGCCTCACGGGGCTTCGTGGATCGCAGATCACCTTCAAGACGCGGGCGCCGGCGCACGAGCGCGGCCGGGACGCCGCGGCCCCCTGATCCCCCCACTTCCTCAACACCTTCCAGACTGGGATCTTACAGCACTTCGCGCGCGGGTTCAACTGCCGAATCGGGGGCCGGTTGGCGGGTTCCGACCGGCCGGGGGCGGCGAGCGCGGCCCGGGGGCGGCGCCCGCCCCCTACGGCCGGAC
Organism: Saccharimonadales bacterium (SeqCode); assembly: GCA_035542815.1. GTDB lineage: Bacteria > Eisenbacteria > RBG-16-71-46 > RBG-16-71-46 > JACRLI01 > JACRLI01. Next base: position 10,191 of record DATKKS010000114.1, read on the forward strand.
TTCCTTCTCGGGCGGCAAAGAGCCGGGAGGAGGCGGTGGCGCCGGGGGCCGGGCCATCTCCCGGGCCTTCTCCTGCGCGGCGGCGAACAGGACGGCCGCCGTCCAGGTGGGAAACAGGTCCAGCACCGGGACCAGCTCGGCCACGAAGGCGGGCAGGAACGCCACGTTCCAGCCCATGAGCGCGACCATGATCGCGCCCACCGCCACGTCCAGGACGTCCTGCGCCGGCGAGAGCGCCCCCTCGACCAGGAGCGGCAGGAACACGATTTGCAGGGCGTCCGAGACGATCGCCACCGCGAGCGCCTGCTTCCAGCGCGACGGGCGCGGCCGCGGGCCGGAGGGCGGAACCGGGACGGTTTCGACATCAATGGGGGGCTGTGTGCTCATGACTCAAATCTCCTGCTGACAGGTTATTACGCCTCCCCTCGCCCCCAAGCTCCACCCCCGCCTTGCCGATGATAGGCTGGTAGTGTCAGAATCCGGCTTTCGCCATCCAACACAGTAGTCTGACTCCCCGCCCGGGGCCATCCAGGGCAGGGCCATCCGCATTGATCCGAGGAAGGAGCGCACCGTGGGTTCGAAGGCCTCGAAGCACGCCATCCGGGCCATCCGCGACTGGCCGGTCAAGGAGGGCCGCGGCGCGGACCCGGAGCCCACCTCGCCGGAGACCTTCGGCAGCCTGGTGTTCAACGACGTGGTGCAGCAGTCGCGGCTGCCCAAGCTGGTGTACCAGGCGCTGCGCCGGACCATCCACCGGGGCGAGCCGCTGGATCCCTCGGTGGCCGACGCCATCGCCACCGCCATGAAGGACTGGGCGGTCGAGCACGGCGCCACCCACTTCACCCACTGGTTCCAGCCCATGACCGGGATCACCGCCGAGAAGCACGACGCCTTCCTGATGCCCACCTCGGATGGGCGCGCGGTGGCCGAATTCAGCGGCAAGGAGCTGATCCGGGGCGAGCCCGACGCCTCGAGCTTCCCCTCGGGGGGCATGCGCTCCACCTTCGAGGCCCGCGGCTACACCGCCTGGGACCCCACCAGCCCGCCGTGGCTGCTGGAGAACCCCAACGGCGTCACCCTGGTGATCCCCACGGCCTTCGTGAGCTGGACCGGCGAGGCGCTGGACCAGAAGACCCCGCTGCTGCGCTCCATGGAGGCGGTCTCCCGGCACGCGGTGCGCGTCCTCAAGCTGTTCGGCTCGAGCGCCACCCGGGTGTTCACCACCTGCGGGCCGGAGCAGGAGTACTTCCTCATCGACCGCTACTTCTACCTCAACCGCCCCGACCTCCACATGGCCGGGCGCACCCTGTTCGGCGCCCGCCCGCCCAAGGGCCAGGAGATGGAGGACCAGTACTTCGGGCACATCCCGGAGCGGGTGCTGGCGTGCATGATGGAGGTGGAGCGCGAGCTGTACCGGGTGGGCGTGCCGGTGAAGACCCGGCACAACGAGGTGGCTCCCAGCCAGTACGAGATGGCGCCGATCTTCGAGAACGCCAACGTGGCCACCGACCACCAGATGATGACCATGGAGGCGCTCCGGCGGATCGCGCCCAAGTACGGCCTGGCGGCGCTGCTGCACGAGAAGCCCTTCGCCGGCGTGAACGGCTCCGGCAAGCACCTCAACTGGAGCATCTCCGACGACCTGGGCAACAACCTCCTGAGCCCGGGCGACGACCCGCACGCCAACATCCAGTTCCTGGTGTTCGTGGCCGCCGTGGTGCGGGCCATCGACCAGTACCAGGGCCTGCTGCGCGCGAGCATCGCCGGGGCCGGGAACGACCACCGGCTGGGGGCGCACGAGGCCCCGCCGGCGATCCTGTCGGTGTTCCTGGGCGACATGCTCACCGACATCTTCGACCAGCTCGAGAACGGCGGGGCCCGCTCCACCAAGCGCGGCGGGCTGCTGGAGACCGGCGTGCCGGTGCTGCCGCGGCTGCCGCGCGACGCCGGGGACCGCAACCGCACCAGCCCGTTCGCCTTCACCGGGAACAAGTTCGAGTTCCGCGCGGTGTCCGCCAACCAGAGCATCGCCTTCCCCAACATCGCCCTGAACGTGGCGGTGGCGGACTCGCTGGACGGCATCGCCACCGAGCTGGAGAAGGCGGTGGCGGCGGGCCAGCGGTTGGAGGACGCCGTGGGCGCGGTGCTGCGCCGCCTGGTGACCGGGCACAAGCGGGTGATCTTCAACGGCAACGGCTACTCGCAGGAGTGGCAGGAGGAGGCCGCCCGCCGCGGCCTGCTGAACCTCAGGAACACCGTGGACGCCCTGCCGGAGCTGGTGAAGCCGGAGGTGGTGCAGGCCTTCGAGCGGCACAAGGTTCTCAACGAGCGCGAGCTGCGCGCGCGCTACGACGTGTACGTGGAAGCCTACAACAAGACCGTCAACGTCGAGGGCCAGGTGATGGTGAACATGGCCAACCGGTACATCCTGCCGGCGGCCCTCGAGTACCAGAAGCGCGTGGCCGAGGCGGTGACCGCCACCCGGGGCGCGGGCGTGGAGTGCGGCGAGGCCGGGAAGCTGCTGGACGAGCTGTGCGCGGGCACCTGCGAGTTCAGGCGCCGGACCGAGGCGCTGGCCCGCGAGCTGGAGCACGGGTGCGAGTGCGCCGAGGCGCACGCGAAGCACTTCCGGGACAAGGTGGTGCCGGCCATGGCCGCGCTGCGCGAGAGCGGCGACAAGCTGGAGGCCCAGGTCCCGAGCGAGCTGTGGCCGCTGCCCACCTACCGCGAGATGCTGTTTCTGAAGTAGGCGCGCATGTAGGGGCGCACGGCAGTGCGCCCCTACCGCGGGTCCTCCTTCTTCCCCTCGTCCTCGT
>DATKKS010000115.1:0-4324 GCA_035542815.1 Saccharimonadales bacterium (SeqCode)
CGCCTCGGAGGGCGACCTGTGGAAGGTGCCGGTGGAGGGCGGCGACGCCCTGCGCCTGACGGCTCACGAGGGCGACGAGCGCTTCCCGCGGCTCTCCCCCGACGGGCGCTGGGTCGCGTTCACCGCGCAGTACGACGGGAACGACGAGGTCTACGTGATGCCCGCGCGGGGCGGCGAGCCGGTGCGGCTCACGTGGCACCCCGCCGCCGACCAGACGCTGGGCTGGACCCAGGACGGCCGGATCCTGTTCCGCAGCCGGCGCGACCACCCGCACGGCGACTTCCGCATCTTCACCGTGGGGCCCGCCGGCGGGATTCCCGCGATGCTGCCGCTGGAGCCCGCGGCGTGGATCGCCTTCGAGCCCGGCGGGCGGCGGATCGCGGTGCAGAAGTTCGGCCTCGAGTTCCACAACTGGAAGCGCTACCAGGGCGGGCGGGCCGAGCAGATCTACGTCGGCACGCTCGACCCGCTGGCCTTCACCCAGGTCACGACGTACACGGGCAAGAACGCCTTCCCGATGTGGGCCGCCGACGGGCGCATCTACTTCGTCACCGACCGCTGGGGGCGCCCCAACCTGGCCTCGATGAAGCCCGATGGCAGCGACGTGAAGCGGCTCACCGACTTCGAGGACTACGACGTGCGCTGGCCGGCGATGGGCGACGGGAAGATCGTCTACCAGCACCAGATGGACCTGTGGGTCTACGACCTGGCGACCGGCCGGAACGAGCGGGTCCCGGTGCAGCTCCCCAGCGACCGGCTGCAGGTGCGCGAGAAGTTCGTGGATCCCATGGCCAACCTGGGCGCCTGGGGCCTCTCGAAGGACGGCGAGCGGATCGCGCTGGAGACCCGCGGCGACCTGTTCGTGACCCGCACCCACAAGAAGGGGCTCATCCGCCGCATCACCGAGAGCAGCCTCTCGCGCACCAAGTTCCCGGCCTTTTCCCCGGACGGCAAGTGGCTGGCGGCGTGGACCGAGGTGGTCGGCGAGGAGCAGCTGCTGCTTCACCCCTCCGACAACGGCGGGCCCCCGAAGCGGGTGGGCTCGGTGCCGCCGGGCTGGCACTTCGGACCGGTGTGGTCGCCCGACGGCCGGAAGCTGGCGTGGAGCGACCAGACCTACCGCCTGTACGTGACCGACGTGGCCACCGGCGCCACCTCGGTCGCGGACTCCGCCCGGTTCGAGATCACCGAGTACCGGTGGTCGCCGGACAGCCGCTACCTGGCCTACGCCGCGTGCGTTTCCTTCCAGGCCGGCCTGGGCAGCACGCTGGACCAGGTGCGCATCCGGGACTGCGCCGCGGGCCGGAACTACGAGGTCACCGACCCGATGGTGAACTCGTTCTCGCCCGCCTGGGACCCCGAGGGCAAGTACCTGTACTTCCTGGCCGACCGTTTCGTGGACCCGCTGCTGGACCGCCCGGAGGCCGGCTGGGTGGTGGACCGGGCGACACTGCCGTGCGTGTTGTCGCTGCAGGCCGACGGCCGCCTGCCGTTCGCGCCGCGCAGCGACCTCGAGCCGGGGGCCGGCGCGAAGAAGGAGGAGGCCGGCGCGAAGGGCGGCGGCAAGGAGGGCGGCAAGGAGGCCCCGGCGCCGGTGCGGATCGACTTCGCCGGGCTGCGGGACCGGCTGGTGGAGGTCCCGGTGCGCGCCGGGAACTTCGCCGGGCTGCGCGCGGTGGAGGGCAAGCTCCACTGGCTGAGCTTCGAGAACCAGGGGCTGATGCCCCCCGACGACGAGCAGGACGACGGGACGCCCGCGGGCGACCTGTTCACCTACGACATCGCGAACGAGAAGCTCTCGAAGCTGGCCCCCGAGGTCCTGGCCTACGACGTCTCCGGCGACGGCAAGGTCCTGGTGTTCCAGACCAAGCAGGGGTTCGTGCGGGTCGAGGCCGGCGCGGCGAAGGCCCCCGAGGGGGACGACGCGGCGGACGCCCGGGTGGACCTGGGCGGCTGGACGCTCAAGGTGGACCCGCGGGACGAGTGGAAGCAGATGCTGCACGAGGCGTGGAGGCTGGACCGCGACTTCTTCTACGACCCTCACATGCACGGCGTGGACTGGAACGGGGTGTGGAAGCAGTACGGCCCGCTGGCCGACCGGATCTCCTCGCGCGACGACCTGGAGGACCTGCTGGGAGAGATGTTCGGGGAGCTGAACGTGGGCCACGCCTACCACGGCGGCGGGGACCAGCGTCACGGCCCGGCGGTCGGGATCGGCACGCTGGCGGCCGACCTCGACTACGACTCCACCAGCGGCTTCTGGAAGATCCGCAAGATCTACCGGGGCGACTACCCGACGCTGGGTTGGAGTTCGCCGCTGGCGCGCGCCGACCTGCGGATCGAGCCGGGGATGTGGCTGGTGGCGATCGACGGCAAGCCGCTGGTCCGGGGCGAGGACTACCTGCGGCGCCTGTCGAACCGGGCCGGGCAGGAGGTGGAACTCTCGATCCACAGCGCGCCCCGGCTCGAGGGGGCGCGGCGGGTGGTGGTGAAGCCGGTGGCCGACGACGTGCGGATCCGCTACGCGAGCTGGGTCCGCGAGACGCGCGCCTACGTCGCGGAGAAGAGCCACGGGCAGATTGGCTACCTGCACCTCTACGACATGGAGGGCCTGGGCCTCAGGGAGTTCGCGCGCGACTACCCGCCGCAGTGGGACCGCCGCGGGCTGATCATTGACGACCGCTGGAACCACGGCGGCGAGGTGGCCGCGATGCTGGTGGACTACCTGGCGCGCCGGAACTTCGCGGTCAGCGGGATGCGCTACCCGGCCAACTACTCCACCACCCCCGACCGGATCTTCGGCGGCCACCTGGACGTGCTCATCAACCGGCAAGGCGGGAGCGACTGCGAGACCTTCGCCCAGGCGGTCAAGGACTTCAAGCTGGGGACGGTGATCGGCACCCGGACCTGGGGCGGCTGGGTCGGCATCCGCGACGCCCGGCGCCTCCGGGACGGCGGCTACACCACCCAGCCGGAGATGGGCGGGTGGGACCCGCAGGGCAAGGCCTGGACGATCGAGGGGCACGGGGTGGACCCGGACGTGGAGCTCGACCTTGGGCCGGACGGGCTCATGAACGGGCACGACACCCAGCTCGACTACGCCATCCAGGACCTGTTGCGCAAGATCGAGAAGGACCCGCGCGACCTGCCGGGCCCGCCGCCGATCCGGCCGCGGCCGCTGGTGCCGGTCAGGTAACCCGGCCGGCGGGAGCCGGCGCAGGAGCGCGCGGCCGCGGCGGGCGCCGCGCGCCGGACGCACCGCAAACGGAAGGGCGGGCAACCCGGTTGCCCGCCCTTCCGTTCATCGGACCTCGGCCGGAGCGGCGCCCCGCGGGCGCCCTCGCAGCCGGCCGGCCTCAGCGATACAGGTTCTTGAGCACCCCCCAGGTGGTCGCCTTCGCCGGCGTCCCACAGCTGGGCGTGATCGAGATCGTCAGCGACTGCATCGTCCACCAGGCGCCCAACGTCCGGGTGGGGTTGCAGGACGGGTCCAGCAGGTCCGGGTAGTTCGGCGGCTTGATGCCGCCCAGCTCGGTGGTGCCCACCCGGACGCCGTTGGCGATCGAGAACGTCATGCAGCTCGCCGGGTAGTTGTCGAAGCGCGCCACCGACTGCACGTTGGTGATCGCGAAGAGCGGGACCCAGTTCACGTACTGCACGGTCTCCCACTCGACGTAGCTGGTGAAGTGGCCCGGGTAGCTCGGGTCGCCGTTGCCCCACGGGCCGGTGCCGCTCAGCCACAGCTTCCCGCCGACGAACACGCAGGCGGTGGTCCGGTTGCCGTTGCCGTTGGCGTCCACGGCGTCGTAGACGAGGGTCCCGTTGGTGAGCATGGTGCCGCAGGTGTACTGCCACTCGGTGCCCAGGGCCGTGCCGTTCCAGGACCCGCAGTTCTGGACCGTCCCGGCCAGCAGCGCGCCGCCGCCCGGGAGCCAGCCTTCGGTGTAGCGCCCGGTGCTGATGGGGCCGCCGATGTCGGAGCTCTGGTAGTTGCCGGGAATCGGCGGACCGGCCAGGCTTGCGGCCGCCACCACCAATCCCAGGCACACCAGAACTGCCAACGATGTAGCCGATCTCCTCACGCTGTCCTCCTTCTCCAGTCGACCTGGAGCGGCCCGGCCGGTCGCCTGGCCCAGACTGAATCTCGAAGACACCAACACCTGCGCTGGGCACGTGTCCGAGTACCCAGCGGGGGGCTAAATAACGTACACCCGCCCCGACACACCGGGGCGTGCATCGGAAACCGTTAGGATTCTGGCACCTAGGTAGAAGAGCCACAATGGCGCCGGTCAAGTCGCAACTTGACCGCCGTCAAGTTCTCAGG
>DATKKS010000116.1:0-5209 GCA_035542815.1 Saccharimonadales bacterium (SeqCode)
CTAGGGAACGAGCCGCGGGTCCAACTCCGACACGCGCGCTTCGACCAGCTGGGCCAGCTCATGGACGAGCTGGGCTGGGAAGCGACGGATGGAATCCTGGCCGACCTGGGCGTCTCATCGCACCAGGTGGACACTCCCGGCCGGGGCTTCTCGTACCGCTTCGAGGGTCCGCTGGATCTCCGGATGGACCCCGGGAGCGGCGAGCCGGCCTCAGCCTGGCTGGCGCGCGCGGAAGAAGAGGAGTTGTCCCGGGTGTTCCGGGAGTACGGCGAGTGCCGCCGCGCGCGGCAGGCCGCCCGGTGCGTGGTGCGGGAGCGCCAGCGGCGCCCCCTGGAGACCACCGCGGACCTGGTGCGCGCCCTGCGCCCGCTGCGCCGCGGCCCGCGCCCCAACGCCGAAGTGGCTCGCGTCTTCCAGGCCCTCCGCATCCTGGCGAACGACGAGCTGGCGGCGCTGGAGGGGCTGCTCGCCGCAGCCCGGGAGCGCCTGCGCCCCGGCGGCCGGCTGGTGGTGCTGGCGTACCACTCGCTGGAGGACCGGCCGGTGAAGCAGCTGTTCAGGACCGCGGCGTGGGAGCGCCTGACCCCCAAGGCGATCTCGGGCCGGACCGACCCCAACCCGCGAGCGCGCTCCGCCCGGTTGCGCGCCGCCGCCAGGAGATGACCATGCACCGCCCGTCCCCGATTGCCGCGCCGGCCCGCCAGCGTCGCTCCGGCGGGGCGCGCTGGCGCGGCCGGTCCGTCCTGAGCCTGTCCCTGCTGGCCCTGGTGCTGGCGTTCGCCCACGTGTGGGAGAACGTGAGCGTGGCCGAGCTGCGCGCGCGCATCGACCGCGCCCGCGGCCAGCAGGAGCAGCTGGGCGCCCGGCTGCGGCAGCTGACCGCGCAGCTGGCCCAGTGGCGGGCCCAGGCGGAAGCCTCGCCGGGGGCCTCCACCCGGCTGGGCTTCGTGATCCCCCAGGCCCAGCAGGTGCGGCTGATCTCGGTGGGCACGCTGGCCAGCACCGGGGGCCTGCTGGCGACCGCCCCGGCGCCGCGCTCGCTGTGGGACTGGCTGGCCGCCTCGGCCGAGGCGGAATCCCGGGGACCGGCCTCCGCCGCCGCCCCGGGCTCCGAGGCGGACGCGCTCCCCTGAGGCCATGACTCCCGGCGTCGCGTCCGCCCACCCGCCTCGCCGCCGGCTCCAGCTGGTGCTGCTCCTCGGGGTGGTCTTCTGGGCGCTGCTCGCCGCGCGCCTGTTCAAGCTCCAGATCCTCGACCACGAGCTGTTCCTGCGCTACGCGGACCGCGAGCACTGGGGCCGCGTGGAGCTGCCCGCCGAGCGCGGCGCGATCCTGGACCGCGACCACCACATCCTCGCCCACAATGTGGTGAGCCGCTCGCTGGTGGCCCGCCCGCGGGCGATGCTGGCCGCGGCCGCCGTGCAGCTGCAGCAGCAGCGGCGGGCGGAGGCCCGGGCCCAGGCCCGCGCCCGCCGCCCGCGCCCGCCCGGCCCCGCGCCGGCCCGCTCGGCACTGCCTGCGGCGGCCCTGGACTCGCTCTCCGGGCGCCCCGCCGACAGCCTGGTGGCCGAGGCCGCCTGGGCGCTGGCCCCGCGCCTGGGGACCTCCGCGCCGGCGCTGGAGGAGCGCATGCGCAGCCGGCCGTCCTTCGTGTATCTGGCCCGCCAGATGGAGGCCGACCAGGACAGCTCCCTGGTGCGCGGCGGGCCGCTGCCTCCGGGCGTGACGCTGGAGCCCGAGACCCGGCGCATCCACCCCATGGGCAGCGTGGCCCAGGAGATCATCGGGTCCACCGACATCGACGGCCGGCCGCTGGGCGGGGTGGAGAAGCAGCTGGACGACCTCCTGCGCGGCTCCCCCGGCTGGGTCACCACCTTCCGGGACGGCCGCTGGCTGGAGCACCGCGTGCCGGAGCGCGGGATGCGCGCGCCGGTGCCCGGGTACACCCTGGAGCTCACCCTGTCCGCGGACTACCAGGCCATCGTCGAGGAGCGGCTGCACGCGGCGATCCGCGAGCACGGCGCGCGCGGCGGGTCGGTGGTGCTGATGGATCCCAACACCGGCGAGATCCTGGCCCTGGCCAACGAGGCGGTGGGGTCGGACGGTCGGCTGGCGCCCGCTCCCGACCGGGCCATCACCGACATGTTCGAGCCCGGGAGCACCTTCAAGATGGTGGTCTACGCGGCGGCCCTGGAGGAGCACCGGATCACCCGCAACACGCCCTTGAACTGCGAGGGCGGGACCTGGTACCTGGGCCGCGGCAAGCCCATCCACGACGACCGCCACGACCACTTCTACACCGTGCCCGCGTGGTACGCGCTGATGAAGAGCAGCAACATCGGCGCAGGCAAGGTGGGCCTGATGCTGGGCCCGGACCGGCTGGTGGACTTCGCCCGCCGCATGGGCTTCGGCGCGGCCACCGGGGTGGACCTCCCGGGGGAGGGGCCCGGCTACCTGGCCAAGCCCGGGCCGCGGCAGGACCGCCAGCTCGCCAGCATCTGCTTCGGGCAGGGCGTGTCGGTGACCATGCTGCAGCTGGCGATGGCGTATGGGGCGGTGGCCAACGGGGGGGTGTTGATGCGCCCCCGGATCCTGCGGGCGCTGTACGACGAGCGCGGGCAGCTGGTGAAACGGCTGCAGCCGGAGCCGGTCCGCCGGGTGCTCTCCGAGCGCACCGCGGCCGAGCTGCGCGGGCTGCTGCAGGCGGTGGTGGACAGCGGCACCGCCTCCGCCGCCCGCCTGGGCTGGGCCCCGGCGGCGGGCAAGACCGGCACCGCCCAGAAGGCCGCGCCGCACCGCGGCGGCTACGCCCAGGGCCGGTACATGTCGCTGTTCGTGGGGTTCATGCCGGTGGACCGGCCGCGCCTCTTGATGCTCACCATGGTGGACGAGCCGCAGGGCCAGCACTACGGTGGGGTGGTGGCCGCCCCGGTGTTCCGCGACGTGATGGAGGCGCTGGCGCGCAGCGGCACCGGCCCGGTGTCCCCGCCGCTGGAGGTGATCACCCCGCAGGCCCACCCGCTGGCCGGGGGGCCGGGCCAGGCGCAGGTGCCGGACGTGCGCGGCGAGGTCCGCCGCTCGGCGGTGCGGCGCGTGGCGGAGGCCGGCCTGACCGCCGCGGTGGTGGGCGGCGGCGACCGGGTGCTGCGGACCGAGCCCGCGCCCGGGAGCTGGGTGCTCCCGGGGAGCGTGCTGCGGCTGTGGACCGAGGGGGCGGTGCCCGCGGACGCCGGGGTCCCGGAAGTGGTGGGGCTCCCGCTGCGCGAGGCGCTGGGGCGGCTGCGCGAGTCGGCACTGCTGGCCCGGGTGGTGGGCGGCGGCCGGGTGACGCGCCAGGAGCCGGCGGCGGGCTCGCCGGTGCGGGCCGGCCTGGTGGTGACGCTGTACGCCGATGAGCCGCGCTGAGCGGCCGGGCCGCGGCGCGCCGGCCGCGGGCGCGCCCGGGCGCACCCTGGGAGGGCTGCTGGCGGTGCTCGGGGAGGCGGCGCCGGCAGGCCTGGCGGAGCGGCCGGTGGCGGGCCTGGAGTACGACTCGCGCCGGGTGGGGCCGGGGGCGCTGTTCGTGGCGGTGCGCGGCCTGCACGCGGACGGGCACCGTTTCGTGGAAATGGCCGGCGGGCGGGGAGCGGTGGCGGCGGTGGTGGAGGAGCGCGTGGCGTCCGCGCTGCCGCAGGTGGTGGTGCCGGACTCGCGCCGCGCCCTGGCGCTGCTGGCGGACGCCTGGTACGGCCGGCCTGCGGACGGGCTCGCGGTGTACGGGGTGACCGGGACCAACGGCAAGACCACCACCACGTTCCTGCTGCACGGGGTGTTGCGGGCGGCGGGCCGGCGGGCGGCGGTGCTGGGGACCACCGGGTACTGGTTCCCGGCCGGGCGGCGCGAGGCGCCGCACACCACGCCCGAGGCGCCGGAGCTGTGGGCGCTGCTGGCAGAGGCGCGGGCGGAGGCTTGCGACGCGGTGGCGATGGAGGTGTCGTCGCACGCGCTGGCGCTCCGCCGGACGTACGGACTGCCGTTCGATGCGGTCGCGTTCACCAACCTGACCCGCGACCACCTGGACTTTCACCGGGATTTCGACGACTACCGGGACGCCAAGATGCGGCTGTTCGAGCGGGAACCGGGCGAGGAATGGCGCAAGCCGCGCCGGGCGGCGGTGAACCTGGACGATCCAGCGGGGCCGGAGTTCGCGCGGCGCTCGCAGGCCGAGACCTGGGGCTTTTCCCGCCGCCCCGAGGCCGGGGCGGCCGCGGTGCGCGCGGTGGGCGAGGAGCTCTCCGGGGACGGCTCGCGCTTCGAGCTGCGCGGGCCGGCCGGCGCGGTGCCGGTGCGGCTGGCCCTGGCGGGCGGCTACAATGTGAGCAATGCCCTGGCCGCGGCCACCCTGGCGCTCCAGACGGGGGTGCCGCTGGCGGCGGTGCGCGCGGGGCTGGAGTCGGTGCGCGGGGTGCCGGGCCGGATGGAGTCGGTGCGCCGGGGGCAGCCGTTCGCGGTGTGGGTGGACTACGCGCACACCCCGGACGCGCTGGAGCGGGCGCTGGGCGCGGCGCGCGAGGCGGTGCGCGGCCGGCTGGTGTGCGTGTTCGGGTGCGGCGGGGACCGCGACCCGGGCAAGCGGCCGGCGATGGGCGAGGTGGCCACCCGGCTGGCGGATTTTGCCGTGGTGACCTCGGACAACCCGCGGACCGAGGACCCGGAAAAGATCCTGGCCGACATCCGGCCCGGCCTCGCGGCAGACACCTCGCGCTGGGTGCTGGAGGTGGACCGGCGCGCGGCCATCCACCTGGCGGTGGGAGCGGCCGGGCCGGCGGACGGCGTGCTGATCGCGGGCAAGGGCCATGAGGACTACCAGATCGTGGGCACCGTGAAGCGGCACTTCGACGACCGGGAGGTGGCGGCCGAGGCGCTGGCCGCGCGGGGCTTCCGCGGATGAGCGAGCCCGGCCGGGCGGCGGACACGGTGGCGGGGGTCGCGGCGCTGGCGGGGGCGGCGCTGGAGGCGGTGGGGGTCCGGCCGGCCGCCGCGGGCCGGCGGGGGGTGCGCGGTGCGGGTCTCGACAGCCGCACGTTGGAGAAGGGACAGGTGTTCGTGGCGCTCCCCGGGGAGCGGGTGGACGGGCACGAGTTCGCGGCCCAGGCGGTGCGGCGCGGCGCCCCGGCGGTGCTGGTGCGGGCCGAGTGGTTCCGGGAGCGCGGGGCGGCCCTGCCCCGGG
>DATKKS010000117.1:0-14335 GCA_035542815.1 Saccharimonadales bacterium (SeqCode)
GGTGCTGCGGGCGGGCCGCGGAGGCCGCCGGTTTCCGGTCCGCGGCCGCATCTCGGGTCTTGGCAGGCTCCGGGGATTCCAATAGCATCAACTGCTGTCACCGCGGGACCGCCCCGCCCGCGCCCAACCTGGTGGGGGCAAACCAACTCCAAGCCACGGAGGCGTGTCGTGCCGAAGCAGAAATTCATTGGCGCGGAGCACGTTCGCGAGGTGGATCTCACCATGGGGGTCGAGATCCTCGACACGAACAAGACGCTCTTTGTTGCCGCCATGAACGACCAGGCCGGCGAGAATCCCCAGCCCATCGAGTGCAAGACCATGGCGGACGTGTTCAACACGTTCCGGCCCAAGGTCGACATCTCGGTCGAGACTCCCGACGGGTCCACGTCGGACGCCGAGATCCGGTTCAACCGGGTGGCTGACTTCAACCCCCAGTCGGTGATCGACCAGTCCCCGGCGCTCAAGTCCATGCACACCGAGCTGCTGCTGCTCAAGGACCTGATGAACCAGCTGCGCAACAACAAGAGCCTCCGCAAGGCGGTGGACACGCCCGCCGAGCGCGAGATCCTGATCAAGGGCATCCAGGCGGCGCGCGCGGCCATCGGCGCGAGCGCGAGTTAGGGGGCGGGCCATGGCGACCGAACAGGAACGCTCCCAACAGCAGGCGGGCGCGCAGTACGCCGAGCCGGCCAAGCCCGAGGACTTCAGCCAGGCCCTGGCGGGGCTCAACGCCCCCAAGGCCGCCGGCAAGCCCGACGCGGCCATCGCGTGGCTGGGGAAGTCCATGCCCAGCGCCAACGTGGAGGGCAAGAAGCTCCCGCCGATCGACCTCCTGGACCCCACCAAGAAGAAGCAGTACGAGGACGTGGTCCGCAGCAAGAACTTCGCCGAGACCAAGGACCTGCTGGCGCAGCGCCTGAAGAGCTGGGAGGCGGCGCTGTCGGAGTCGGAGGACCTGGAGAGCCTGCTGGAGAAGACCCAGCAGAATCTCGAAAAACTGGAGGAGCTGCTCGACAAGAACCTCAAGAAGGCGTACGAGGTGATCCGCCCGCTGGAGACCACCTACCGGTCCGCGGACGGTTTCTTCATGAACGCCGCGGTGGAGGCCGGCGACAAGGTCAAGGCCAGCTTCCTCAACGCCTCGCCGGATCAGCTCCTGAACCCCGACGACCGCTCGGTGTTCGAGGAGGGCCTGGCGGCGGCGCTGCAGACCCGCTTCCGCGACTGGACCCTCAAGGAGACCTTCGCCAACCTGGTGGTCCCCGGCTGGGTGGGCACCGTCCCCAACCTGGACCGGCTGGGCACGCTGGGCTCGCAGAACAAGGTCCAGGTGTTCACCGACAGCGACAACTTCGAGACCTTCAAGCAGCTCCAGGACAACCTCGACCAGAAGCCCTTCGAAGGGCTCAAGGGCGCCGGGCTGGAGAAGCAGTACGTGTCTCTGTTCGGCAACTGGCTGCTGGGCCGGAAGGCGCACAAGTGGGAGGACGAGGATCTGTGGCTGCCGCCCTCCGCGCTGATGGCCGGGGTGGTGTACAAGACCGACGAGACCAAGGGGATCCAGGAGGCGGCCGCCGGCTACCGCAAGGGCAAGATCCAGAACGCCCTCGGGGTGCGCTACCGGGTGGACCGCCCCACCGGCGGCAAGATGCTGTTCAACTACGGGATCAGCCCGATCGTGGACTGGGACGGCTACCCCATCGCCATGGGGGACGCCAACCTCAGCACCAAGGAGGGGCTGGACGCGTACCCGCGCATCCGCACCGAGGACTGGATTCTGAAGAACGTCTGCCACTACCTCAACAAGCAGGCGTACCAGAACATCACCGATACGTTCCGGTCCGCCGTGAAGCGCGATTTGCATGACTTCCTGGCCAAGTGCACCGGCCCGGACAGCGAGGTCAAGGGCTTCGACATCACCGTGCTGGCGACTCCCGAGATGGAGAAGCGGCACGAGGTGGACGTGGTCCTCGAACTCAAGTTCCAGAACTCCGTCCGCTCGTTCAACGTCAAGGTGAAGGACGCCGACGCCCAGCTCGCGCAGGGCGCCTAGGCAACTGGCCGATCCCAACCCTCAGCGCCCCGTGGACCGCCTGGCCCGCAACGCAGCGACCGGCGGCCCGAGGGAAAGGAGTGACGCATGGCGCAGGAACCCAAGCTCTCGGTGGATGGCTCGCCCGTTCCCAACCTGCTGGAGGTGTCGTACAACCTCCGGGCCGGGGTGGACCGGGACGGGCGGCCGACACGGCTGCTGATGTTCGACGGCATCAACATCCGGCGCATCTCCGACGCCAACACCGTTCTCATGGACTGGTCCCGCAGCCCCCAGGAGAACAACCGCAAGGCCGGCGAGGTGGAGTTCTTCGCGGACAGCGGCAAGTCCATGAAGAAGTTCACCTGGAAGAACGGCTTCGTGAAGCACTACGACCTCCACTACAACCCGCAGGCTGACCACGTCGAGGAGAGCATCACGATCCAGGCCGAGCACATCGAGTCCGCCGCCGTGCCTGTGGACTTCAACTGGGCCGACAAGTAGGCCGGGAGGACCACGACCATGCCGCTCCGCCAGATCGCAGTCGAAATCGACGGCAAGAAGATCGCCAACGTGGTGTCCGTCAAGTACGGGCTCGAGGTCCGGAACGACAGCGACGGCAGCCCCAGCGACGCCCGGCCGCGCCTCGCGCGCATCACCCTGGCGCGCAAGTCGGACGACTCGGCGCTGCTGTTCGACTGGGCCTCCAAGCCCTTCCGCGGCAACTTCAAGTCGGGCAAGGTGACCTTCTACGCCCCGGACGAGGAAACCAAGGTGCAGTCCACCATGACCTGGACCGACGGTTTCGTCACCATGTACCAGGAGACCGTACCCAACATCCAGACCGACCGGCAGTCGCCGATGCTCGAGTACATCGAGATCTCCGCGCAGAAGATCAAGATCAACGACGTGGAGGTGGCCGCCGACTCGTGGGCCTGAGGGGGCCCATGCCCACCGTCCTGAACGACGGGGCGTGCGCCCGAGCGGCGTGCGCCCCGTCCGGCTTCCGCAAGCCCGGGGAATGAGCCATGTCAGCGCACGCAGAGATCCACGTATCGGTGGGGGGGCAGGACCCCGGGGGCCTCGGGGTCCGGATCGGGACGGTCACCCTGGCCGAGGCCCTGTGGGACCACGCCTCGTTCACGGTGGAGTGCCTGGCCCTGGACGAGGGCACGCCCGCCGCCATCTCCGGCAGCCACGCCAAGCTGGACGCCCTGTTCCAGCAGATCGGCGCCGAGTTCCAGCTCGAGGTGCTCTCGCCGGACCGGGCCACGGTGCGGCACACGCTGCGCTTCACCGGGGTGGTCACCGACGCGCGCGCCGAGCGCCAGCGCGGCGGCGGCTACCGGGTGGTGCTGCAGGGCCACGGCAAGACCTACCTGCTGGACCTGGAGGCCAACAACAGCATCGTGCTCCGCGACCCGCAGGAGATGGACCTGGCCGAGTCCCTCAAGGGCTACCTGGACCCGTTCGACTTCTGCAGCGTGGACGTCCCGTCCGGCACCACCATCCCGGCGGGCCTGATCCGCTACCACGAGACCGTCTTCGGCGTGGTCGAGCACCTCGCCCAGCGCTTCCTGCTGTGGACGTGGTACGACGGGGCCAAGTACAAGGTCGCCAGCCAGCTGCCCGAGGACGCGGTGGAGCTGACCATGGGCACCACCGTGTTCGAGAACTCCCTGGACACCTTCGAACTCTCGGCGCGCATCGCCCCCACCATGGCCCGGGTGGCGGTGCTGGACGAGGAGCACCGCGAGCGCTACTTCAAGCAGTCCGGCGAGATCGCCCTGTCGGGCACGCTGCACAAGTGGGCCCAGCAGTCCAAGGAGGCCTACGAGAAGCTCAGCAAGGACACCGCCGCGCTGTACGCGGAGTCGCGCATGCGCAGCCTGGCGGAGCTGACCGCCTTCCTCGAGAACCGCAAGAAGGCCTGGGCCAGCCACCTGGTGGAGGCCCGCGGGACCTCCTCCAACGCCGACGTGCGGGTGGCCAAGAAGCTCAAGGTGACCGGCCTCCAGGAGCCGCAGGCCGGCCAGTACGTGTTCTCGCGCGTGTGGCACACCATGGACGCGGCCCACGGCACCTACGCCAACGAGTTCGAGGTGTTTCCGTTCGACTCGGCCGCCCCGCGCTGGGTCCACCGCCGCCCGCAGGCGCTGGAGGTGCTCCCCGGGAAGGTGGTCGAGGACCAGGACGCCGCCGCCGCCGGCGCCTACGTCAACTCCCGCATGGGCCAGATCAAGGTCAGCGTGACCGGCCTGGGCAAGAAGCTGCCGCTGTGGGCCAGCGTGGCCATGCCCTACGCCGGGGCGGACGGCGGCTTCTTCACCATGCCCGAGGTGGGGGACGAAGTGCTGGTGGCCTTCCTGGAGGGCGACCCGACCCGCCCGGTGGTGATCGGCAGCCTCTACACCAAGAACGAGTCCAAGGTCTTCGGCAAGCTCAAGGAGGTCGACAAGAACCTGGGCAAGGGGCTGCTCACCAAGGGCGGCAACAAGATCCTCATCCAGGACGAGCAGGGCAAGGAGACCATCGTCATCAGCACCCCCGACGAGAAGAACTACCTCAAGCTCAGCATGGACGGGGGCGCCCACGTGCACCTGCACACCGCCGGCCACATGAGCCTCTCGTGCGGCTCCATGAGCATCGACGTGGGCAAGGACATGAAGGTCACCGTGGGCGGCGACATGGTCACCCAGGTCAAGGGGGACATGGCCTTCTCCTCCGAGGCCGACGGCGACTTCGACGCCGACGGCGACATCACCGTGAGCGGCAAGGAAGTCGAGGTGACCGGCGACGACAAGATCGAACTCAGCGTGGGCGGCTCGAGCATCACCCTCGACAGCGGACAGATCGAGGAGAAGTCCTCGATGATCAAGCTGAACTGAGCGGCGGGGCCGGCTGCCGATGGACCTCAGCCCCGCCTCCCGCAGCCTGCGGCGCGCCCCCGGCGAGCCCGCCGGGGACGCCACCCTGCCGCCGCTGGCGCTGCCCTTCACCGTGCACACCGCGGCCGACGCCAGCCGGCCGGCCGCGCCCCGCGCGGAGCGCAGCCGCGGCGCGCAGCTGGGGGTGTGGTGGGCCGACGCCGAGGAGGGCGGGCCGGGCGTCGTGGTCACCGGGCTCCTGCCGCACGGGCCGGCGGCCGCCGCCGGGGCGCTCCAGGTGGGCGACGTGATCCTGGAGGTGGACGGCACCCCGGTCGGCGGGCTGGGCGACCTGACCCGCCACCTCGACCGCTTCGGCGCCGCCCAGCTGCGCTTCAAGGTCCGCGGGCCGGACGGGGCCCAGCGCGGGGTGACCCTGGAGGTGCCCGAGGCGGGCCCCGCGGCGCCCGCGCCCGGCACCCCGGGGGTCCTCCCGGCGGCCGCGCAGGTGCCCACCACCGGGCTGGTGGAATCGCTCAGCGGCTACATCGAGTGCGTGCTCAGCAACCCGCTGCAGAGCGAGGTCACCCACCCCGGCGTGGCCGCGGACCCCGAGTTCGGCTGCCTGGGGGCCGACCTCGAGTTCAGCCTGCAGAGCGTGGGCCTGTCCGAGATCCGCAACGCGGTGGTGCGCTGCGAGCCGCGGCTGAAGGACGTGGAGGTGGAGTCGGTGACCCTGGAAGTGCGCGAGGGCGGGGAGGTGCACCGCCGGCCGGGGGTGCGGGTGTCCGCCAAGCTGGCTGCCACCGGGGAGCCGGTGCGGGTGGACCTGGAGATCGAGGGGCTGAGGCGCGCGCGCCGCTCCCACTCGCGCCGGCTGGACGCCGGAGTGGAGAAGGAATAGATGTCCCAGACTTCGTTCGGACACGCGTGGGGCTGGCTCCAGCCCGAAGAGCGCGACTTCGACGCGGTGCTGCACCGGATGCTCAAGGAGGCCTCCCAGGTCATCCCGGGGCTGTCGCCCGACCCCAAGCAGGCCGATCCGGTGGTGGTGATGCTGCTGCGCGCCTTCGCCCGGGAATACGTGGAGCTGTACCACCTGCTGGACGACTCGGTGGGCCTGGCCTACCGCACCCTGGCCGCCCGCCTGCTGGCCTTCCCCTACGCGCCCGAGCCGGCCACCACGGTGCTCCACCTGACCGCCAAGGAGGCCGGGCTGCGCGTGCCGACCGACTTCCAGGCGGTGGCCGCCCAGCCCATCCTGCTGGGCGGGCGGCGCTCCGCCCAGGCGTACTTCTCGCCGGTGGCCGAGGGGCGCACCTCGGGCTTCGAGGTGGCCGCGGTGGTGCTGGTGCACGCCGACGGCCGGGCGGTGCGCCTGCCCGAGCCGCCGCTGCCGGGGGCTCCCGAGGGCTGGAGCGCGCCCGCGCGCCGCGCCCCGGCGCTGTTCGTGGCCCTGGACTCGGCGGCCCCCGACCCCGCCGACCGCGCCGAGCTGTTCGTGTACGGCGAGGAGCGCAGCGTGCGCGTCTGCCTGTGGTCGCCCTGGGGCGTGCCGGCCGCGGGCGGCGGGGCGATGCTGGGGCTGGCCGACGGCGGCCTGCCGCTGGTGCCCGGCGAGGCGTTCCACGAGCAGCTGCCGTTCGATCCGCCGCTGTTCACCTTCCGCAGCGGCTCGCGCCGCCTGGAGAGTCCGTACGCCATCCAGTTCGTGGCCGTGGGCGGGGCGGCGCTGCTGGCGCAGGCGTGCGCCGCGCCCGCGGAGCTGGGCCAGCCGGGCGCCGCGCTGCCCCCGGCGCGCGGCGCGCGCCACTGGGTGCGGGTGGACCTGCCCCCGGAGGCCCAGCCCGCGGCCCTGGCCGGGGTGCGGGCCTGCACCAACGCGGTGCTGGCCGCCAACCGCGAGCTGCGCACCTCGGGCGCGGTGGGGGTGGACGACACCCCGGTGCACGCCTGGGCGTTCCCCGAGGACGTGTCCTTCGAGAACCTGCTGCGGGTGGACAGCGTGGTGGACCTCAAGAGCGGTTACGCGTACGTGCCCGCCGACAGCCGCGAGGGCTCGCAGGCGCTGCGCACCTGGCGCGCCGTGGAGTGGACCGAGGGCGAGCGGCGGCGGGTGCGGGTGGAGCTGTGCAACGGCGAGACCCCCCGGCGGCGGACGGAGGTGGAGATCAAGTACGCGCTCACCCTGGGCCCCGCGGCCAACGGGCTGGAGCCGGGCACGGTGAGCCTGGTGTTCACCCCGGCGCAGGTGTTCCCGGGGCTGGTCTCGGTGCGCAACCTGGTGCCCACCGCGGGCGGGCGCCCGGCCCGCACCCCGAACCTGATGGAGGAGGAGCTGCGCTCGGTCCTGCGGCACCGCGGGCGGGCGGTGGTGGTGCAGGACTACCTGGAGGCGGCCCGCCAGTTCGACCCGGAGCGGGTGGCGGAGGTGGAGCTCTCGCGGGGCGTGGCCCGCCGGGGCCGGGGGCTGCGGCGGACGGTGGCCCTGGCGGTGAAGGTGGCTCCCCAGAGCTTCGTGACCGGCCTGGAGCGGGAGTCCTTCCGCCGCCGGCTGGAGGCCTTCCTGCAGGACCGCTCGCCCATCGGCGAGACCGTGGAGGTGGCACTGGCGGAGGCCGGCGGATGAGTGCCGGGGGGGTGCTCTTCCACATGCCCGACCTGCTGGCGGTCCGGCCGGTGGAGTCGGTGGACAGCGTGCTGCGCTCGCTGGTGGAGCTGGGCGCGGACCGCCGCCAGATCGAGATGGTCCCGGTGGGGATCTTCCGCCGCTACCGGGGCATCCTGCTGGGCTTCTTTCCGGAGGCCGGCAGCGAGATCCGCGCCGGCGACGAGCTCCGCCTGTACCTGGCCGAGCGGGCGCTGGCCGACCGGCTGCCCGAGGGGTTCCTGAAGCCGCTGCCCGAGGAGGGCCGCCCGGAGTCGGTGTTCGACACGGTGCAGGGCGGCTTCGCGCGCGGCGGCGAGGAGGCGCTGCCGGACGGGGCCCCGGGCCACGCGTGGGATCCCGAGGAGCTGGCCCGGCGCCAGCTCGACGGCGGCCGCCAGCTGCTGCGGTTGCTGGATCGCGCCCTGCGCCGGGCCCGGCGGGACATCGTGCTCCGGCACCAGGCGCTGCACTTCCTGGCTGGCGACGCCGAGTTCGCCCGCCGGCTGCTGGCGCTGCTGCACCTGGAGGCGCTGGCCGCGGACGACCCCGCGGCGGTGTTCGCCGCCGGGACGGTGGGGGGGGTGCTGGAGGCGGTGGGCACGCTGGAGGAGGCGGCGGCGCTGCTGGGGCAGCTGTTCGGCGTGGCGGTGACCGCCGCGGAGGAGCCTGCGGGCACGGTGGCCGTGCCGCGGCCGCTGCGGGCGCGGCTGGGCGGCGGGAACGCGCTGCTGGGGCGGACCTGCACCCCGGGGCGGCGCTTCCGGGACCCGCGGCCCGCGGTGGTGTTCCGGGTGGGGCCGATGGGCGCGCAGGAGGCCGGGCGGCGCTACCTGGACGCCGCGCGCCGGGCCGCGCTGGAGGCGGCGGTGCGGGCGCTGGTGCCGGCCTCGCGCCCGGCGCGGGTGGTGTTCGAGGTGCGCCCGGAGGAGCGCGCGGCGCGCCCGGGACGGCCCGCGAACGGGCTGCTGGGGCGCACCATGTACCTGGGCGGGGCACGCTGACGGCGCGGCGCGGCGGCGCCCGCGCGGGCGCGGTGGAACCGGGGCGGCGCCGGACCTGCCGGAGATGCAAAGCCCCGGGGGCTGTGCTAGTGTCGCAAGCTGGCTTGAGCCGGATCCGCCCCGGCGGGCCGCCCACCTGAGGAGATCTCGAGGATGCCGATGGATCGCCGCGGTTCCGTAAACTGGCAGGATGGGATGCTCATCGAGGCCTCCCACCTGGCGGCCGAGACCGAGTACCTGCGCGGCCTCTCCGGCCGCGCCGCCGCGGTGGGGCTGGGCGGGTTCGGGGTGCTCGGAGATCCGGGCGAGGCCGCCCCGCTGGACCTCAGCGTGGCGGTGGCGGGCTCGGAGTGCACCGCCGAACTCAAGCGCCTGCGGGGCTTCTTCCCGGACGGGACGTGGGTGGAGTACGAGGCCCAGGGGCCCGACGCGGTGGTCGCGCGCGCGGCGGTGGAGCCGCGCGGGGAGCAGTCGCTGGGGGTGTACGTCCTGGCCCACGACGACGAGTACCTGGCCTTTGGCGAGCCCGACCCGCGCGAGGACCCGCCCCGGCGCCCGTTCCGCCAGCCGCGCCTGGAGCTGCGCCTGGGGGCCGACCCGGGCTGGCCGCGCGCCCGGAGCCTCAAGCTCGGGGCAGTGCAGGTGCGCGACGGGGTGGCGGGGGTGGACCCGGGGGCGCTGCCGGCGGCCGCCACCATGGCCTCCTGGCCGGCGCTGCGCGACCTGGCGGCGCGGCACGCCGAGCGGCTGGAGCGCTGGCGGCGCATCGCCGTGGACAACTTCATCGTGCTGCTGCCGGTGGCCACCGCCCCGGCCGGCGGGACCGGGCGCGAGGTGGAGTACGCCAAGCGCGAGACCGCCTTCCAGTGGGGGGTGGAGGTGGCCCGGCTGCAGGCCGCCCAGGAGCTGCTGGCCCGCACCGCCAGCCCGGCGCGCTGGATGGCCTCGCTGCAGGCCGGCGCGCGCACCCTGCTCACGCTGGTGGAGCTGAACCGCGACCTGTCCAAGGCCATGCAGCAGGCCAGCACCGACTTCGAGGCCGGGGTGGGGGCGCTGCGCCAGGCGGTGGCCTTCCGGCCCGACCCCGAGGCGCTGCACGAGCTGGTGGACTGCGCCGGCGCCTACATGGACGGCGTGGACCGGCTGCTGGCGGGCCTGTTCACCGCCAAGGGGGTGCGCTCCGACATCCTCCGCTACCGCGACCAGGAGTACCAGCTCACGTCCTATTCCCGGCGGGTCTACCGGCGCGAGGGCGAGCGCGAGTACCTCGAGATCTCGGGCCTGGCGGTGGCCAGCGTGGAGGACTACGTCGTGGTGATGGAGGGCGAGGTGGGCGCGGCCGCGCGCAAGTCGCCCCCCAACACCCACGCCGGGCCCAACGAGCGCACCACCTGGCCGCAGGCGGACCCGGCCTTCGTGGACCACACCTTCATGGAGGGCGCGGTGCTGTTCCATCCGCACGGGTTCGCGCTCCAGAAGGAACTCACCCGCATCACCCTGATCTGCCTGGGCGGCGGGGACCTCTCCGCGTTCGAGCGCGGCAGCGACCAGGACGTGCGCGTGTACGTGCGCGTCAAGGCCGCCTAGCGGGATGACATGGCCAGCCTGACCCAGAACATCGACGCCCTGTTCGACCAGGTGGGGGCCTTCGAGGCCGGCTCCAAGGGCTTCTCGGTGGAGGCCTTCACCCAGAACCTCAAGGGCATCGTGTCGGCCTTCGAGCTGCTGCGGAACCAGCCCGAGCTGGGGGTGGGCGCGGACGACGCGCTGTACAAGCGCATCCGCGAGGTGGAGCCCTCGCAGTCCCAGCTGCGCTTCCTGGCCGCGCACACGCTGGGCATGTACCTGGAGGCGTGGGCCCACGGGCCGAGCGGCCTCCGCCGCTCCTACCAGGACCTGCTGCGCTTCCGGCCCGACGACGCGCGGGTGGACGCCGACTTCATCGAGCGGGTGCTGGTGCCGCGCCTGCTGGCGCTGCGCGACCTCGCCGGCAACGCCGACCTGGGTTACAGCCTGCTGCTGGAACTCTCCAGCTTCATGCAGACCTTCGGCGGCCCGCCCTCGCTGCCCACCCGGCCCACCCGCGCGGAGCTGGCCAAGCTGCCCGCGGAGACGCTGCTGCTCGGCTTCGGGCGGCGCCGGATCGCGTTTCCCGGCAAGGACCTCACCGAGACCCCGGACGCCTGGGAGTACGGGCTCAAGCGCGAGAAGTTCTTCGAGTGGCTGCGCGACGAGGGGCGCCGCCGCCGGCTGGACCTGGAGCCCTACCTGCTGCGCCTGGGGCTGCTGCGGCGGGTGCCGTGGTGGCGGCGGCTGCTGGCGGCCCTGGGGCGGCTGCTGGCCGCGGCGGGCGCCGGGCTCAAGGCCGGCTTCGAGCGGCTCCCCGCAGGCGGCGTGTTCTGGTCGGTGTTCTGGGTCCTGCTCCTGGTGGTGGTGATGGTGGCCGTGCCGGTGCTGTGGCTGGAGCACTACGACCACCAGGTGAAGCAGTTCGGCGCGGCGGGCGCTGACGCCGACACCCGCGCGCTGCAGGTGCCGTGATGTTCGGGTTCATCGCCAAGCTGTTCGCCACCCTCCGCCAGTCCGCCGACGTGGCGCGCCAGGCCAAGGGGCTGAAGCGCAAGACTGCCGACGGCCGGCCGGTGTTCCGCATCGCCTGCCTGGGACACGCGCACAGCGGCAAGACCACCTACTGGACGGTGCTGCACGAGGCCACCCGCACCCAGCCCGACGCGTTCAACCTGCAGTCCGGCGACAACCCCACCGCGGCCTACCTGATCCGGCAGCGCGAGGCGATGCAGGAGGGGGCGTTCTGGATCCCGCAGCCGGGCGAGAAGCCCGGCCCGTACGAGCCGGGCTACCCGCGCGAGACCGACCAGGTGGTGGAGCTGCAGTTCAGCGCCCGCGAGGGCGCGGACAAGGACACCGCCATCCTGGTGCAGGACTACCCCGGGCGGGCCATCGCGGTGGAGGACGCCGACGGGCGCTCCCTGGAGGTGCACGAGTTCGTGAAGGGCGCCGACGCGGCGCTGTTCTTCGTGGACGCGGTCGCCACCCGCACCAGCCCCCAGGCGCTGATGGAGCAGCTGCTGGCGTTCAACGCGCTGCTCAAGCACCTGGAGGACCGCAAGGGCCACATCCTCAAGCCGGTGGGCCTCCTGATCACCAAGGCCGACCAGCTCGACGAGTTCCGCCCCGCCAACCCCACCGCGCTGCTGGGGGCCGAGGACCAGCGCCGCCGCGGCGACGTGTACAGCCGCTTCGTGGCCCAGCTGCTGCGGGGCGAGGAGTTCGTGCGGGACGCGGCGTGGCGCTCGCGGGTGGAAAAGACCCTCACCCGGCTGGGCTCGTTCGCCGACGCCCTGCTGACGAAGTGCCGCTCCACCCAGATCTTCTTCGTGTCCGCGGTGGGGGACAGGCGCCGCCGCCCGATCGAGCCGGGCGACGCCCAGGCCAGCCTGGCCGGCAGCACCGCCGCCCAGTTCGTGGTGGGCAGGAACCAGTCCGGCATGGCCGAGCCGGTGCGCTGGCTGGTGCGCGAGCTGTCGGTGATGCAGCAGGTGTACAAGGCCCGCCGGATCCGCAACCAGGCGCTGGGCTGGGCGGCCGCCTGGGTGGTGCTGGTGAGCCTGCCGTTCCTGGGCTACCTGGGCTGCGCGGTGGGCCGGATGGAGCGGGACTTCCGGGCCACGCCGCTGCCCTCGGTGCGGGTGCTCAAGGACGTGCACCAGTTCGAGTCCAACCTGTTCGCGCGCATGTGGACGCGGATCTCGCCGGGCCACATGCCCACCGCCCAGCGGGTGCGGCTGATCGTGGCCCGCCGCGCGGTGGACGGGGCCCGCCTGTCGCTGATCAACACGCTGAGCCACAACCAGGCCACCGGCGAGAGCGCCGACATGGACGCGGCCGCCGAGTGCGCGCGGCTGGCCTCGTTCCTGGACAGCTGCGCCAAGGAGCTGCCCGACACCACCGCCGACTACAAGGACGCCGCGCTGCAGGCCCGCTGTCTCAAGCTGGTGTGCGACCAGGCCGGCAAGGACTTCGCCCTGGCCGGGGCGGGCGACCGCCAGAAGGCGTTCGCCGACCTGGTGGGCCTGCAGGGGGCGGGGCCGTGCATGTCCAACGAGGTGCGTGACGCCGCCTACAAGCTGGCGTTGGGCATCAAGCCGGCGCCCGGGGCGGCCTCCGGCGCGCCGCCCGCGCCGGCGGCGTCCATCAAGGACGCCTACAACACCCTGGTGGCCAACTACGGCCCGGGCACCAAGCCCGAGGCGCGCCTGAACGCGCAGCTGGTGAACAACCTCCGCGCGCTGGTCAACTCGCCCCACCTGCGCGACCCGGCGTCCCAGGCGGTGGAGAACCAGGTGCGCAACTTCCTGGCCGCGGTGGCCCCCTTCGCCCAGGGCACTGCGGTGAAGATCCACGTGACCCAGCTGTCCAGCCCGGCCACGGTGCAGGTGGCCCAGCCCGGCGACACCGAATTCGAGGAGCGCGACTACGGCGAGGGCGACCTCATCACCCTCAAGAACTGGAAGCTGGGCACCGAGGTGCGGCTGCGCTTCCTGCTCAAGGACTACTCGCCCGCCCCCCAGGTGCTGGACGACTTCGTGGCCCAGTCCAAGCAGCGCATCTCCGTGCCGCTGCAATCCATCTCCGGCTCGGGCACCCGCACCGTGGACTTCCAGTACGAGATCGTCGCGCCCAAGGTGAGCGACGAGACCGTCCCGCCGCTGAACAAGGTCCCCTAGCGCCGCGCCTGCATCCAATCCTCCGAGCGGGCCTCCCGGGGCCCGCGCCGGGCCGCGCCGTTGCGAGCAACCGGTTTCGGAGGAGGATTCCCTTGGCCAAGCAAGAGCGGAAGATCATCGCCGTGGTGGGCGCCACCGGGGCGCAGGGCAGCGGCCTGGTGCGCGCGATCACCGCCGACCCGGAGGGCGGCTTCGCTGCGCGGGCGCTGACCCGGAACCCCGGCTCGGAGAAGGCCCGGGCGCTGGCCCGGCTGGGGGCGGAGGTGGTGTCCGCGGACGTGGACGACGTGGGCAGCCTGGAGCGCGCCTTCGCGGGCGCCTACGGGGCGTACTGCGTGACGTTCTTCTGGGACCACATGTCCCCGGAGCGGGAGCTGGCGCAGGCCACCGCCCAGGCGCGGGCGGCCAAGAACGCCGGGATCCAGCATGTCATCTGGTCCACCCTGGAGGACACCCGCAAGTGGGTGCCCCTGAGCGACGACCGCATGCCCACGCTCCAGGGCAAGTACAAGGTGCCGCACTTCGACGCCAAGGGCGAGGCGGACCTGGTGTTCGCCGGCCTGGGCCTGCCGGTGACCTTCCTGGCGACCTCGTTCTACTGGGACAACCTGATCTACTTCGGCATGGGCCCGCGCAAGGGGCCGGACGGCCGGCTCGCCCTCACCCTGCCGACGGGGGACCAGAAGCTGCCGGGCATCGCCGCCGAGGACATCGGCCGGTGCGCCTACGGCATCTTCAAGGCCGGGCGCGCGTACCTCGGCAAGACCGTGGGCATCGCCGGGGAGCACCTGACCGGCGCGCAGATGGCCACCGCCCTGGGCCGGGCGCTGGGGCAGGAGGTGGTGCACCAGGCCGTGCCCCCCGAGGTGTACCGCAGCTTCGGGTTCCCGGGGGCCGACGACCTCGGCAACATGTTCCAGTTCAACCGGGACTTCGCGGATGAGTTCTGCGGGCGGCGCAGCCTGGAGACCAGCCGCGCGCTCAACCCCGCGCTGCAGAGCTTCGAGGCGTGGCTGGCCCGGAACGGGAGCCGCATC
>DATKKS010000118.1:0-7305 GCA_035542815.1 Saccharimonadales bacterium (SeqCode)
CGGGCCGATGAGCGGGTTGTCGCCGGTCAGGTTGATGTGGTCGGTCACCAGCACCAGCGTGCCGGCCCGGTAGGCCGGGTTCATCCCGCCCACGGCGTTGGTCAGGACCAGGGTCTCCACCCCGATGGCCTTGAGCACCCGCACCGGGAAGGCCACCTCGCGCAGCCGGTAGCCCTCGTAGCCGTGGATGCGCCCGCGCAGGATGGCCACCGCGTGCCCGCGGAAGGTGGCCAGCAGCATCTCGCCGGCGTGCCCCTCCACCCCGGTCACCGGGAAGTGCGGGATGTCGGCGAACGGGATGCGCGCCTCCACCGCGAGTTCGCGCTCGTCGAAGTCCCCCAGGCCGGTGCCCAGGATGATCCCCAGGTGGGGCGCGAACGCGGTGCGCCGGCGGATGTACTCGCGGGCCGCCCGGATCCGCCCGACCAGCTCGCTGTCGCCGCTCATGGCCCTACGCTCCCTCCCCGGGGCGCCCCGCGGGTCCCCCCGGAACCTCGGCCAGCAGCCGCCGCCGCGCCTCGGCGGCGTCCAGCCCGTCCACCTCCAGCGTCTTCATCCGCGCGGCGGCCCCCGAGGCGATGCGCACCGCGCGCCGCGGCACCCCCAGCCGCGCGGCCACGAACTCCACCAGCGCCGCGTTGGCCGCCCCCTCCACCGCCCGGGCCCGCAGCCGGAGCTTCACCCGGCCGTCGGCCATCACCCCGTCCACCGCGTCGCGGGGCGCCCCCGGCACCACCCGCACCTGCAGCCGCGCAGCCACCGCGGGCCCCGCTAGCGCAGCCGCGCCCCGAAGTCCAGCAGCGACTGCACCACGAACAGCTGCGTGCCGTAGATGAGCAGCACCCCGATCAGCGGCGACAGGTCCAGCGCGCCCAGCCGCGCGAAGGGGAGCAGCCTGCGGATGGTGTCCAGAAACGGCTCCGCCAGCGCGCTGATGAAGCGCACGATGGGGTTGCGCGGGTCGGGGTTCACCCAGCTCATCAGCGCGTAGATGATGACCACCCACATGTACGCCTGGAGCAGGAGGCCCAGCACCCGGGCGATGGCCACCACCGCGTTCCCGGCTACGAACACTTCGTTGCCCTCCCGGCCGCGCGCCCGGTCAGCCCTGGCGGGCCCCGAACAGCGCGGTGCCCACGCGGACCAGGGTGGCGCCTTCCTCCACCCCGGTCTCGAAATCGCCGCTCATGCCCATGGACAGCTCCGGCAGCGCGCGGCCCAGCGACTGCTCCAGGCGCTCCCGGAGCGCGCGCAGCGCCGCGAAGCACGGGCGCGGGTCGCGGCCCGACTCGGGCACCGGCCCCACGGTCATCAGCCCGCGGAACTCCAGCGCCGGGAGCGCCGCCATGGCCGCCGCCTGGCGCTCCAGCTCGGCGGCCTCGAAGCCGAACTTGGCCGGCTCGCCGGAGGTGTTGACCTCCCACAGGGCCCGCAGCGGCCGGCCCCGCTCGGCGCACCGGCGCGACAGCCGCTCCGCCAGCGCCAGGCTGTCCACCGACTGGATCCAGTCGAACAGCTCCACCGCCGCGGCGGCCTTGTTGCCCTGCAGGTGGCCCACCAGGTGGGCCTCGAACCGGCCCCGGAGCTGCGGCAGCTTGGCGGCCGCCTCCTGCACCCGGTTCTCGCCGATGCGGCGGATGCCGGCGTCCAGCGCTCGCTGCACCAGCTCCGCGGGGTGGGTCTTGGTGACCGCCACCACCGCCACCGGCAGCTCGGCCCCCGCGCCGGGGTCGCGCCCGGAGCGCTCCAGGGCGCCCCGGATGCGCCGCTCGAGTTCGCGGTACCGGGCCGCGATGCCAGCCGCGTCCACGTCCATGGCCCGTCCCGATTTCGGGTGAGAAAACGCCAGCTAGAGAGGATAGCCCGCCGGATTCGGCCGGGGCAACAGGAATCCCAGCCCCCCCGGGCCGGCGGCGGGGCGCCCGCCGGGAGCCGGGAGCCCGGCCCCGGGGGGCCCGAGGCCCGGCCTGGGCGGCCGCAGGCCCGGCCCCGGGGAGCCCGAGGCCCGGCCCCCCGCGCCGGGGCGCGCTACCGCCGGGCGCGCAGGTACTGGGAGGGCCAGGGGCCGTCCACCCCCAGCGCCCGGGCGGCCCGCAGCGGCCAGTGCGGGTCGCGCAGCTCCTCGCGCGCCAGCAGCACCAGGTCCGCCTCGCCGCCGCGCACGATGGCGTCGGCCTGGGCCGGCTCGGTGATCAGCCCGACCGCCCCGGTGGCCACCCCCGCCTCGCGCCGCACCCGGGCCGCGAACGGCACCTGGTAGCCCGGCCCCGCCGGCACCTTCTGGTGGGCCACCGCCCCGCCGCTGGAGACGTCCA
The DNA here is from genome assembly GCA_035542815.1 of Saccharimonadales bacterium (SeqCode). Taxonomy (GTDB): domain Bacteria; phylum Eisenbacteria; class RBG-16-71-46; order RBG-16-71-46; family JACRLI01; genus JACRLI01. The sequence continues at coordinate 2,316 of DATKKS010000118.1, forward strand.
CCAGGTCCACCCCGTGCTCGCGGAGGAGCGCCGCCAGGCGCACCGACTGGTCCACGTCCCAGCCGTCCGGGGCCCAGTCGGTGGCCGAGATGCGCACCCACACCGGCAGCTCCGCCGGCCACTCGGCGCGCACCGCGTCCACCACCTCCAGCGCCAGCCGGGCGCGGTTCTCGAAGCTCCCGCCGTACGCGTCGGCGCGGCGGTTCACCAGCGGGGAGAGGAACTGGTGCAGCAGGTAGCCGTGCGCCGCGTGCAGCTCCACGATCTGGAAGCCGGCGCGGCGGGCCCGCGACGCCCCGGCGCGGAACGCCTCCACCACCGCGCCGAGGCCGGCGCCGTCCAGGGCGCGCGGCGCGGGGTGCGCGGCATCGAACGGCTCCGCCGACGGCCCCACCGGCACCCACCCGCCGCGCTCCGGGGGCACCGGCGCGCCGCCGTCCCAGGGGCGGGCGGTGCACGCCTTGCGCCCGGCGTGCGCCAGCTGCAGGCCGGGCGCGGCGCCGTGGGCGCGCACGAACTCCGCCACCCGGGCCAGGGGCGCCACGTGCTCGTCCGACCAGATGCCCAGGTCGTTGGGGCTGATGCGCCCCTCGGGGGTCACCGCGGCGGCCTCGGTGAGCACCGCCCCCGCGCCCCCCACGGCGCGGCTGCCGAGGTGCACCAGGTGCCAGTCGGTGGCCCGCCCGCCCTCGCACGAGTACATGCACATCGGGGACACCGCGATGCGGTTGCGCAGCGTCAGCGAGCGGAGCGACAGCGGGGAAAACAGCGTGGCGGGGGAAGCGGGCGGCTCGGGCATGCGGTCGGCTCCTCTCGGCGGTCCGGCGGTCCTCGGAAGGCCCGCCCGGAAGCGGGCGGGCCCGGCTGCGGCAGCCGGGCCCGCCGTGGGCGCTCGAGGGCCCCCGGGAGCTACTGCAGCAGCGTGACGCGGGCGACCCGCGCCCCGGCGCCGGTGGACAGGCGCAGGTAGTAGCTGCCCGCGGGGGCGCGCGCGCCGGCCTGGGTGCGCCCGTCCCACAGGAAGTCACTGTGCCCCATCGGGGCCAGCCCGTCGAGCAGCATCCGCACCCGGCGGCCGGCCACGTCGAACACCTCCAGCCGCGCGGTCCCGGCGCGCGGCACGCTGCAGCTCACGCGCAGCGAGCCCCGGGACGGGTTCGGCACCGGCTGGACCCGGAACGGCGGCAGCGGCACGTCGGCCAGCACCGGGCCGAAGGTGCTGTTGCTCCCGCCCGCCGTCACCACCACCCGGTAGTAGTACTTGCCGGCCTGCTGCAGGGTGCGGTCGTCGTACTGCTGGGCCCCGGCCAGGCCCGCGCCGTCCAGCACCCCCACGTCGGCCCACGGCCCGCTCTCGGCGGCCGCCCGCTGCACCACCTCGCGCTGCGCGCCCACCGCGGGCGACAGCCACCAGGTCAGCAGCACCCGCCCGTCCTGGGGCTGCGCGAAGGGCCCCGAGACCTCCACCGCGGTGGCCTCCCGCACCGAGAAGCCGTCGCTGCGGTCGCAGATCTCGGACACGTCCGGCGGCCGGCGCACGATGGTCCCGAACTTGCCGTCCTTGCCGACATCCAGGAACAGGTAGTAGCAGCCCGGCGGGAACCCGCCCAGGTCGGTCGCCGGGATGTTCCCGGCGGCGTCGGTGGTCACGTTGCCGGTCTGGAACGCGCCCATGTAGGGCTGGTTGGGGCTGATGGAGAAGGCGCAGTTGGCCACCGGCTGCTGGAACAGGTACCAGGTGTAGGTGGAGTTGGCGTGGTACACGCCCCCGTTCAGGATCACGTGCTGGCCCACGTCGTAGATCGCGTGGTCGGTGCGGAAGCTGATGTTCTTGCTGGCCGGGTCGAACATGCAGGTCTCGCCCGGCTCGGGGTTGATGCCGTTGCCGTTGATGTCTTCGGCGCCGTCGAACTGCCCGTCGCCGTCGGCGTCGCAGCTGGCCTCGGCCCGCAGCCCGTCGGGGGCCACCGGGAAGTTGGGCTGGTTGATCGCCGCCGCGCCGCCCGGGTGGGTCGGGTGGTCCTTCAGGTGGAAGGTGTAGGCGCGGATCTCGGCCTTGTCCGGCACCTCGTCGCCGTCGGTGTCCACCAGCTTGGGGTCGCTCTGGAGCAGCCGCGGCCGGTCGGCCGGGTGGTCCTGGGCGCCCTCGTCGAAGTCCATCACGCCGTCGCCGTCGGTGTCGGTGGTGACGGTGGCCTCCTGGGCCCGGCCGGCCACCGCCGCCGCGCCGGCGCGCGCGATCTCCCACCACGCGTTGAGCGGCACGCGGTTGTAGGCCACCCAGCCCTGGAGCGCCGCGGTGGGCCACGGGTCGAGCTTGTGCACCAGGTCCACCGGCGGCACGTTGGCGAAGAAGGTGCCCCGCTGGCAGTAGCCGTCAATCACGAACACGTGGCCCGGCTGGCCGCACATGAGCGGGAAGCCGGCGTCCACCTGGCGCTTGATGTCGGCCATGGTGGGCGCGTTCGGGACCATCCGCCAGCCCCCGCCGGGCGCCGGCACGTAGGCTTCCAGGTGCGGGGTGACCGCCGAGTTGAGCAGCGCCCAGGTGAGGATGCCGTTGGTGGTGGCGCGCGGCACCGGGCGGTCGTGCCCCAGGTCCCCCTCCGGGTGCACCCCCGGGACCGCCTGCATGTACTGGAAGCTGACGCGGTCCTGCGACAGCGTGCCGCCGAAGTACTGGTTGATCATCGAGACCGAGGCCCGCGCGCAGTACTGCTGGCAGTGGGCGCAGTTCAGCTCGATGTCCCGGGCCGGGATCCGGAAGATGGCCGGGATGTGGAAGATGACGCTGGCGTGCCCGTCGGGGTGCGGGCCGTCCCACGGCGCCGCGACGCCGGGGAGCGAGACCCCCTCGCCGCAGCCCGGGCGGCTGAAGGTCGGGGCGCCGGTGGCGTCCAGGTGGTTGTCCGAGAGGCACAGCAGCCGGGTGTCCTTGTGCTGGAACTGCTGGCGCACGCCGAGCACGCCCAGGGTGAGGGTGCGGGTGGGCTTGAAGCCGCCCGGCATGCTGGGGGCCGCGGGCAGCAGCGAGGCGTCGAAGAACGACCACTCCGCGGTCTGCGCCACCGGGCCGCAGGAGTCAATCAGCTGGACGGTCCAGAAGTAGCCCGGGCCGGGCAGGTACAGGTCCGCGGAGCTGGCGGCCGCGCTCACGGTGGTGTCGGCCACCACGGAGGTGAACGCCGAGTCGGTGGCCACCCGCACCCGGTAGGAGGCCGCGGCGGCCACCGGGCTCCAGGCCAGGTGGATCACGCCGGCGGGCAGCGCGGTCTGGTTGCCCGGGGACACCTGCAGCGCGTTCGGGCCGGGGTCGTCCGCGGCGTAGTTGGAGGCCGACCAGGGCTGGTGCTGCCAGTCCCGGGGATCGTCGCGGTCGTAGCCGTCGGGCGAAAGGCGCAGGCTGCTCAGCGACTCGCTGGGATCCACCGGCACGTACTCGCCGGCGGGCCACAGGCCGTCGGTGACGGCCGAGTCGTAGGCCGCGCCCGAGGGCGGCATGCCGGTGGACGACCAGCACATGAAGTCCACCAGCGGACCGCCGGCCGGGGCGAACAGCGCCACGCCGTCCACGTCGTGGTTGAAGATGTTCGCGGTGTCGCCGTCGGTGAAGTAGGTGCCCACCCCGCCGGCGAAGCTGCTGTCCCCGCCGCCGAAGGCGAAGAACACGTCCAGGAATCCCCCGGCGGGCACGGTCCACGCGGGCAGCGTGGCCTTCACCGCGCCGCCGGCGGTGGTCAGCACGTAGCCGCCCACGGGCGCCGGCGAGGGGCCCTTGTTGAACAGCTCCACCATCGCGTTGACGTAGCCGTCGTCGGGCCGGGCGCGGTCGAAGTAGCGCACCTGGTTGATGTGGAGCCCGCCGGCGGCGGAGCAGTCGGCGCGCGCGGAGTGCGGGGGAAGGACGAAGCCGAGGACCAGGACCAGGGTCGCTGCGAGCAGCACGGGGCGGCCGGGAAGGCGACAGGGGCAAGTCATGCGTCCCTCCGGTGCAGGAAGCCTGCGGCCATTGCGGGAACGCGGCCAGCCGTCCCTTGGGCGATGATTGGACCGCGCACGGCGCGGGGCGTCAACGGCGATGAGCGGATGCGAGTGCGGCCGCGGTATCAGGAACCGCGTGCGGGGCGATCAGCGCCAGGGGGCCCCCTCGGCGGCCATCCGGCGCTTGAGGTAGCCCCGGGTGATGCGCAGCGCGGGCGCGATGAGGAGCCAGCTCGCGATGGCCCAGGTCGGGCTGAGGAAGCCGAGGGGGATGGAAATGGCGAACACCGCCGAGAGGCTCAGCGAGCGGAAGTACACGTACCTCACGGTGTGCCGGTCCAGGCCCGGATCCACCAGCCGGCGGCCCCGGGTGGCGTAGTGCCACAGGAGGCTCTGGACGATGCCCACAGCCGCCAGCAGCGCGGCGGAGGTGGAAGGTGGTGGAGGCGGCGGGAATTGAACCCGCGTCCGAACATAGCCAACCAGGAGCCACTACATGCTTAGCCCGGGAATTGATCTCACCCTCGGCACCCCCCAAGGCAGGGATCCTTCGGGCCAGCCCGTTGATCTCGTCCCGCCACCCGGGCGCAGGCGGAACCAGCCCGCGGTATCTGGCGCCCGGTCCCCGGGCCGCAGGCCCCCCGGGGTCAGGCGTCGCGCACTAGGTTTTAACTAGGCAGCGAGAGCGAACTCGTTGTTCGCAGTTAGGTTGTTCCAGATGTTTAACGAGGTTCCGGAGACCTCGGCATGCGCCTCAAGGCCAACTACACCCGTCGAAACCTGTCGCCCCCTTCCCGATGGCGGGTGGATGCGTACGGGGCCGGTACGGCCGCCCTCTGTGAGCCCGTCCCAATCGCGCGACGCGCGGCCAGGTAACCCGGTCGATGGCGTGGGCAAGAGGCGGCCGTCCGTCCCTCACCGGTAATTATCGGACATTCCGGGGCGCCTGACCAGTCCTCCCGGATGCGCGCCGGCCCGGCCAGGCCCGGTGCGCGGATCGCACCGGGCC
>DATKKS010000119.1:0-6857 GCA_035542815.1 Saccharimonadales bacterium (SeqCode)
TGCCCCGTGGTTCGCCGCGATCGGCACCCACGACGGGGGCGGGGACCCCTGGCACGGGTCCGCCGGCACCAAGGTGTTCTCGCTGGTGGGCGACATCCGCAACACCGGGCTGGTCGAGGTGCCGATGGGGATCCGGCTCCGCGAGATCATCTTCGACATCGGCGGCGGGATCCCCGAGGGCCGGACGTTCAAGGCGGTGCAGACCGGCGGGCCTTCGGGCGGGTGCCTGCCCGAGAGCCTCCTGGACATGCCGGTGGACTTCGACTCGCTGACCGAGGCGGGCTCGATGATGGGCTCGGGCGGGATGATCGTGATGGACGACCACACCTGCATGGTGGACGTGGCCCGCTACTTCATCGACTTCCTGGTGGACGAGTCGTGCGGCAAGTGCACCCCGTGCCGCGAGGGCCTGTTCGCCCTGGCGGGCACGCTGCGGCGGATCTGCGACGGCCGGGGCCGCGAGGAGGACCTCGGCTTCCTGGAGGAGCTGTGCGCCACGGTCCGCGACACCAGCCTGTGCCAGCTGGGCGGGTCGGCGCCGAACCCGGTGCTGAGCACGCTGCGCTACTTCCGGGACGAGTACCTGGAGCACATCCGGGACAAGCGCTGCCGGGCCGGGGTGTGCCGGGAGCTGATCACCTACTCGATCAACCCCGAGGCCTGCGACGGCTGCCTGCTGTGCGGGCGCGCCTGCCCGTCCGGGGCGATCGAGGGCGAGCGCAAGAAGGTCCACACCATCGTCTACAGCAAGTGCATCAAGTGCGGCATCTGCGTCGAGACCTGCAATCGCGGCGCGGTGGAGGTGCGGTGATGGCCGACTCGAGGATCCGGCTCGCGGTGAACGGCGTCGAGGTCCTGGCCGCGCGGGATTCCTACCTGCTGGCCGCGGTGGAGCGGGCGGGCTTCCGGGTGCCGACCCTGTGCCACCACCCGGACCTCGTCCCCGGGGGGAACTGCCGCCTGTGCGTGTGCGAGGTGGAGGCGCGCGGCCGGAAGCGCCTGGTCACCGCGTGCAACTACCCGGTGCGGGGCGAGATGCGGGTCGAGACCGACTCGGCCGCGGTGCGGGCCCACCGGAAGGTGCTGGCCGAGATGTACCTGGGCCGCTGGCCGAACGTCCCGGTCATCCGCGAGGTCGCGGCGCAGTGCGGGGTCACCGAGTCCCGCTTCCGCAGCGAGCTGACCGACGAGAACCCCAAGGCCTGCATCCTGTGCACGCACTGCGTGCGGGCGTGCGACGAGTTCGTGCTGCAGCGCATCCTCGACTTCGCCGGACGGGGGATCAAGCGCCACCTGACCATGCCGTTCAACGAGGTGGATCCGCACTGCATCGGCTGCACCTCGTGCGCCTACGTGTGCCCGACCGGGGCCATCGAGGTGGTGGACGACCTGAACCGCCCGGCCAACCCGCGCCTCATCCGCGACCACGGCATGAAGATCAACGCCGAGATGGCCACCCTGGACAAGCTCCAGTGCCGGATGCGCGAGGTCGGCACCGCCAACATCGTCGAGGTCATGAACAAGTACGACCTGCTCCCGGTCATGAACTACCGCTTCGGGTCGCACCCCGAGGCGCACCGGCTGGACGGGCACACCCTGAAGCAGGGCTACTTCACCCAGGGCTCGGCCGACGGCTGCTGGCACGGCTGCTCGATGGCCTGCGCCAAGGCCGTGGACGGCTTCCTCCTCCGCACCGGCCCGTACGCCGGCCAGCGGGTGGTGGTGGACGGCCCCGAGTACGAGACCGCGGCCGGGTGCGCCAACATGGGCTGCTTCGACCCGGACTTCTGCGTGGAGTTCAACTTCTACTGCGACACCTACGGGCTGGACACCATCTCGGTGGCGACCTGCACCGCGTTCATCATGGAGTGCTTCGAGGCCGGGGTGATCGACGAGACCCGCACCGGGGGGCTGAAGCTCAACTTCGGCGCCGCCGACGCGGTGCTCGAGCTGCTGCACCAGGCCGCCCGGGGGGAGGGCTTCGGCGTCGACATGGGGCAGGGGATCCGGTGGCTCAAGCAGAAGTGGGCCGCCGAGTACGGGGCCGACCCGGCGTTCCTGCGCGACATCGGGATGGAGACCAAGGGGCTGGAGTTCTCCGAGTACGTGTCCAAGGAGTCCCTGGCGCAGCAGGCCGGCTACTCCCTGGCGGTCAAGGGGCCGCAGCACGACGAGGCCTGGCTCATCTTCATGGACATGGTCAACAACCAGATCCCGACGTTCGAGGACAAGGCCGAGGCGCTGTACTACTTCCCGCTGTGGCGGACCTGGTTCGGGCTGCAGGGGCTGTGCAAGATCGTCTGGAACGACGTGGTGCCGGCCGACAACAAGAGCCTCCCGCCCAAGCAGGCGGCCAAAATCCCGGGGCACGTCGAGGACTACTTCCGCTTCTTCGAGGGCATGACCGGCCGCCCGCTGGACGAGGAGTCCATGCTGGTCCAGTCGGCCCGCGTGTACAACCTGCAGCGCTGCATCTCGGTCCTGCTGGGCGGCGGGAAGCGCGAGGACGACCTGCCGCCGTACCGGGCCATGGGGCCGGTCACGGCGGAGGAGTACGAGTCGCGCGCCGAGCGGTACGACCAGCAGCTCCGCGACATCCTGGGAGTGGATCCCGCGGGCCGCAGCACCGCCGAGAAGATGGCCCTCCTCCGGGCGCACCGCGAGGACCAGTACCGGCGGGTGACCGACGCGGCCTACGCGGCCCGCGGCTGGAATCCGAACGGCGTGCCGACCCTGGCGCGGCTGAAGGAACTCGGCATCGACCTGCCCGAGGTCGTCCGCCTGGTGGAGGCGCACCAGGGGTCGTGAGGCGGCGCCGGGGCTGAGCAGGGGCTGACCGGATGGGGATCTTCGACCGCAACGTCCCGGGCTCGACCGGGATCCTGAGCCGGTCCACGGTCGGGATCGCGGGCTGCGGCGGGCTGGGCAGCCAGGCCGCGCTGTCCCTGGCGCGGGCCGGGATCGGGCGGCTCATTCTGGTGGACTTCGACCGGGTCCAGGACTCGGACCTGAACCGGCAGCTGTACTTCCTGGAGGACGTGGGGCGGCTCAAGACCGAGGCGCTGTCCGCCCGGCTGCGCTCGGTGAACCCGGAGATCCGGATCACCGCCCGGGAGCTGCGGCTGGACCCGGCGGGGGTCGCGCAGGTGTTCGCCGAGGCCGAAGTCCTGATCGAGGCCTTCGACCGGGCCGAGAGCAAGCGGTGGCTGATCGAGGCCTGGTGCCGGGCCTTCCCCGACCGCCCGGTGGTGGCCGCCAGCGGGGTGTCCGGGCTCGGGAAGACCGGGGCGCTGCGGGTGCGGCGGAGCGGGCGGATCGTGATGTGCGGCGACGGCGAGTCGGACCTGAGCGAGGGGCTGTGCGCCCCCCGGGTGGCCATCGTCGCCAACATGCAGGCCAACGCGGCGGTGGAGTTCCTGGTGCGGCGGACCCTGGAGGAGTGCGGCGGGCCCCATGCTGATCGTCAATGACCGGGACCGGATCGAGTGGCGGGCGGGGATGACCGTCCAGGACGTGCTGGACATCCTCCGCTACGACTACGTGCTCATGACCGTGACGGTGGACGGCGCGCTGGTGCCCGAGGAGGAGTACTCGCTGCGCCGCCTGCCGGACGGGGCGCGCCTGGCGGTGTTCCATCTGGCCCACGGTGGCTGACCGCAGAGAGGGACCCGACATGAACCCGATCCCCATCACCTTCGGCACGTCCGCGGCCCACCGTGCCTCGCTCCAGAAGTTCCTCGAAGCCGAGGGCCTGCCCTGGGCCCTGGTGGAGGCGCCCGGCGGAACGCTCAACCTCGTCGAGCAGGACCCGCCCGCGGAGTGCGACGTCGCGCGCCTGTTCCCCGGGGGGCGCATCCTGTGCTCCGTCGCGCTGGCGATGGCGGAGACCTACCAGGCGCCGGCGGGCTCCATCGGCCGGCTCATGAACCTGCTGAAGATCAAGATCCACGACTGCCAGCTCGGGTGCTTCCGTTGAGCGGCGCCGGCCCCTCCGGCCCGCGGCCCCTCCTGTGGGTGATCTGCGGAGCGGGCCGCGGGGTCGGCAAGACGCACCTGGCCCTGGAACTCTGCCGCACCCTGCCGCAGGCGGCCTACGCCAAGCAGGGGACCAGCCGGCGCCGGCCGGGCAAGGCGGAGAGCTTCTTCACGACCGACGCGGAGATGGACGCGTTCCTGGCCCAGGCCGGGGAGGCCGGCCGCCGGCACCTGGTGGTGGAGAGCAACGCCCTCGCCCGGCGGGGGAGAGGCGACGTCGTCATCTTCGTGGCCGGCGAGGTGCCCGCGGGCGGGCGCGGCCCCGCCGCGGGCGCCGGCGAAGGCCACGCGACCCCTCGCGGCGCGCGCCCGGACGCCCAGCTGCTCCGCTCGCTGGCGCACGTGGTGCTGGACCGGGGCGGCTCCGGCCCGGATCGGCCCGCCTGGCGCGCCGCGCTGGCCCGGGCGGGGCTCGAATCCGCGCTGCTGGCCCCGGTGCTGGGGGTTCTGGCGGGCCAGGCGGAGTGGGGCGGCCCGGCGCGGAAGTGAAGCCCTTTCGATGCCCAATTCTCACCCCGCTCGCGGGCTCCCGCATCAGAGAGAATGCGGCCCCGGGGGCCGCGTCCGGGTCCGCAGGCCGCCCGTGCTTGCCGCCGTCCGGGGCGCGTGATAGATTGCCGCACAACGAGATACGCCGCAGGCCGCGCTCCGTCGTCGCTCCCGCGCATGCGAAGGAGTCCGCCCCATGGTTTCCGAGTTCCACAACGAGCCGCTGACCGATTTCACGCACCCCGACAACGTCGCCGCCCAGGAGGCCGCGCTCCAGCTGGTGGAGGCCCGGCTGGGGCGGACCTATCCGCTGGTGATCGGCGGGCGCCGCATCTCCGGCGGCCCGACCTTCGACTCGCTCAACCCCTCCGCGCCCCGCCAGGTGGTGGGCCGTTTCGCCCAGGCCACCGTGGAGCAGGCGGGTGAGGCGGTGGGCGCGGCGCACCAGGCCTTCGAGAGCTGGCGCTGGCTGCCGTGCGCCGAGCGCGCGGCGGTGCTCTTCCGGATGGCCGCCCTGCTGCGCCGGCACCGCTTCGAGATGAACGCGTGGATGATCCTGGAGGTGGGCAAGAGCTGGCGCGAGGCGGACGGCGACACCGCCGAGGCGGTGGACTTCTGCGAGTTCTACGCGCGCGAGGCGCTGCGCTACGGGGCCGACCAGCCGGTCACGCCCATCCCGGGCGAGGCCAACCAGCTGGTGTACATCCCCATCGGGGTGGTGGCGGTGATCCCGCCGTGGAACTTCCCGTGCGCCATCCTGACCGGCATGACCGGCGCCGCGCTGGTCACCGGGAACACCGTGGTGCTCAAGCCCTCCAGCGACTCGCCGGCCATCGCGTGGCGGGTGTTCGAGCTGTTCGAGGAGGCCGGCGTGCCCCCCGGCGCACTCAACTTCCTCACCGGCGGCGGCGGCACCGCGGGCAACGCGGTGGTGGCGGACCCGCGCACCCGGGCGGTGGCCTTCACCGGCTCGCGCGACGTGGGGCTGCACATCAACGAGCTGGCCGCGAAGACCCCCAAGGGCCAGCTGTGGATCAAGCGCGTGGTCGCCGAGATGGGGGGCAAGGGCTTCATCCTGGTGGACCGCGAGGCGGACCTGGAGGCGGCGGCGGAGGGCGTGACCGCCGCGGCCTTCGGCTTCCAGGGCCAGAAGTGCTCGGCGTGCTCGCGGGCCATCGTGCACCAGGACGTGTACGACGAGTTCCTGAAGCTCCTGCTGCCGCGGGTGCGGGCGCTGCCGCAGGGGCCGGTGCGGAACCCCGCCCACCACCAGGGACCGGTGATCAACGCCAAGGCCGAACAGACCATCCTGGGCTACATCGAGCAGGGCCGGAAGGAAGGCCGGCTCCTGGCGGGCGGCGCCAAGGCCTCCGGGGACGGCTACTTCATCCAGCCCACGGTGATCGCCGACGTCGCGCCCGGCGCGGTGATCGAGCAGGAGGAGATCTTCGGCCCGGTGCTCGCGGTGATCCGCGCGCGCGACTTCGACCACGGGGTGGAGATCGCCAACGACACCGAGTACGGCCTGACCGGGGCCGTATACTCCCGCAACCGCGCCACGCTCGCGCGCGCCCGGCGGCTGTGCCACGCCGGCAACCTGTACCTCAACCGCGAGTGCACCGGGGCCCTGGTCGGCGGCCACCCCTTCGGCGGCTTCAACATGTCGGGCACCGACAGCAAGGCCGGCGGGCGCGACTACCTGCTGCTCTTCCTGCAGGCCAAGGCCATCAGCGAGGCGGTCTAGCCGGCGCCAGCCGGGGCGTCGGGCCATGCCCGCAGGGCCGAAGCGCGTCTATACTATCAATTGCTCAGTGGCGTTCAGGCGCTGCCGATAGTGTTGAGCTTCGGCCGGGCCCGGCCGCTCTGGAAGCCCCCGGCAGCAGGGTCGCCGGCGGGCCCACGATCCCACTCGAGGGCCGCGCCCGGCCCGTCCGCGCACCCACCCCGGAATGCCCCGCCACTTCCGGCCCGTTTCCGCATCCAATTCCCCGACACTGAATTGACCCGCGGGCGCGGGCCCCGCCCGGCGCCCCTATTGCGTCCCCCTTCGCAGCACCGCCCCGAGACCCGCGGGCAGGCCGCGGCGCTGCCCGCCGCACCCCGGGAGAATCAGCTGTTTCCTGCGGTCCCCCCCCGGGAATCTGCAACCGGGCGCGAAAAAAGGCATCCAACGTGCGAAACCCGGACTCGTGCGCGTCCGAGGAGGACAGGGTCGCTGGGATGCGTGGGTTGCCGTGGAGCGCGTAGTCGGGCGGCCCCCGCCGAATTTCCACGCAGGATGCTCGCGCAGCGCGCCCCGCTGCGCCCAGGAGGTGTGCATGGCTCGGACGGTC
>DATKKS010000120.1:0-3576 GCA_035542815.1 Saccharimonadales bacterium (SeqCode)
GGTGTCCGAGGCCACCGTGCCGGTGGTGGTCACCCACATGCCCTCGTACATCTCCGCGGTGGCCGGAGCCGCCTTGCCGTTGATCTGGCCGATGGTGACCGCAGCCGGAGCCGGCAGCGAGTTGCCGCTGCTGTTGACCACGGTGTAGAAGATCGCCCCGATCTCGGTCTTGCCGTTGTACTCCTGCACCTGGCCGGCGACGGTGATGTTGTCACCGACGGCGACCGACGCGACCGGGGAGTAGGTCTCGACGCCGCTGTAGGTGCCGCCCGCCGGGTCCTCCACGAACACCGCGCCGCCGCTCTTGTACGTCGCGCTGCCGGCGGTGACCACGCCCTGCAGCGTGATCCACTCGTTGACGATGGCCGACGAGTCGTGGTGCACGCCCGGGGTCTGGATCAGGGTGATCGGGGTGAAGCCCGCGCGGAAGCCGCGCTTCTGCGTGCCGACCATGGTGGTGCCGTTGGGAGGCACGCCCTTGACGCCGGCCACGTACAACGTCTCCGCCGTGCCGCCGGTCATCGGCGCGTCGGTTACGAAGGTCACGCTGAGCGAGTCGGAGGAGAGCGTCCCGGTGGTGCTCAGCGTCGAGTGCAACATGCTGTAGTAACCGGGGTTCTTCGCGGTGGTCGGGTCCATCTTCTTGTCGAAGGTGGCGACCACGTGGGTGTTGTCCGGGGTGAACGCCCGGGTCAGGTTCGGCGGCGGGGTCTGACCGATGTACTGTACGTCATTGGTCAGGTCACGCGGCGCGAGATAGTACCACTGGTACTCCTGGCACACGAAACCGATCACGGTTCGGATCTGCGAGCCGGGGGTCCAGGTGGGGTTCGGGCTGATGACCTTGGGGTTGAGCCGGCACGTGTCCAGGCCCCCGCCGGTCCAGCACGCCGGCGGGCTGTTGGGCGCCTGCCAGTAGGACGAGTCCATCTGCCGCACCAGGCACTGGCCGGCGAAGGTCCCGCTGTAGGGCGTCACGAACACCGAGTCCAGCTCGCACAGCACGCCTTCCCACTTCTCCACGCAGCCGGTGTCGCTGACCCGCAGGTTGGCGGTCACCAGGCGCTGGGGGGGCGGCGGGGTGGTGTGGCCGGTAATCTGGATGCAGAAGCCGTACGTCATATAGGCCGGGCTGGCGCCCTTGCCACAGTTGAGCTCGGTCACGGTGTTGACGCCGGCGATGTTGCTGTACTCGGCGTACAGGCCCTGCACGGTGACGATGTCGCCCACCCGCATGACCGGCCCGCTGGGCGGAGCCACGGGGTTGTCGCCGCCGCAGTAGACCATCAGGCCCGACCACGGACCGCCGGCCGGCTCCTCGATCCACATGCCGTAGGTGGTGGACTTGGCGTCAATGGCGGTGACGATCTTGCCGGTGAACTTGAGCGTGTCGCCCACCACCGGGTGGCCGGTGAGCAGCGCGTTGCCGGTCAGCGTGCCGTACTGCTCCAGGTCGTAGATGGTGGTCTGGGCGAAGGAGCTGTCCCCGCCCGTGCCCCAGCCGTGTGCGGCGTACGCCGTGCCGGCGAGACCGCAGAGGGCGACTGCCGCGGCAGCCAGAATCAGAAGCCTCTTCATCGGTGCTCTCCCTCCAAGTGTTGTCCGTCCGTTTGCGGCCCATCGACGGGGACAGCCCGGAAGAGACTGGCCGGCTCCGGGGAATCCGGTCGGGTGGGCAAAGCAGCGCTGCGTCAAGCGTTTCTCCGGTATACACCTCCGCGTTGGGGACGCCCTTTTCCGAGTGTCTCCTGCACCCAACCGTCGTGGATTCTCTGCGTAAATATTAGCCGATTCTGGACTTAGAGTCAAGGCCAGGATGCACTTCAGTGGCGCGGGATTCAGACTTTAACTCATTTTCTGACAATCAATTGGGCGCGTTGCGCCAATTCGATACCGACTTTACAGATTCTTCGATCTCAACTCCGCAGCCCCCGGACTGCAAACCGACGGGGCCAGGCGCGCCTGCGCCCGGCCCCGAGCGGTTCAGTCCGTTCCGCGCCGCTACCGGGCGCGTTCCTTGAGGACCTGCTGGACCCGCGCCCGCCCCGGCTGGCCCAGCGGGATGCGCGCCGGCCGGGTCGCGATCGAGCGAGTTCCCGGGGCCGCCAGGGGGCCCTTCCCCGAACGCGCGGGAGCGAACCGGCGCGCCGGGCGCAGCGGCTCGGGCCGGTGCGAGGCGCCCTGGTACAGGGCCTGGAGCATGCGGGCCAGCTGCGCCTCCCGGTTGTGATAGCGGTTCATCTTGTACAGCGGGAAGCTCAGGAAGGTGGCGCGCCCCCCGCCGGCCACGGTGCGCGTCACGCCGCACACGTGGTCGGCCTTGATGTAGCCCGGCTCGGTGGTGTCGTCCCCCGCGTCGGTGTAGGACATGTAGAACTCGGTCGAGGTCGACTCCGTGGGCACGAAGAAGTCCACGTAGCTCGCGAACCCCAGCGAGCCGGCGGCCAGCGAGTCCACGGGGGTGACCTGGCTTCCGGTGTGCAGCTTCTGGAACCCGAACAGCGTGTAGTTGCAGTCCACCGGGATGGTGGGGTGCATGCAGTAGGTCTGCCTCACCCCCAGGTAGTACTGGTGGAAGACGCTGGTGAGCGCGGTGTCGTCGCCCACCACCGACAGGGAGGACAGGAACAGCCGCCCGCCGTGCTCCAGGAAGCCTCCCAGCGGGCCGCCGCAGGCATTCAGGTTGGTGGGGATGCCGTTCCCCTCGTTGTACCAGACGATGAGGTCGAAGTGCCGGAACAGCTCCGCGGCGTCCTGGGGGAAGCGGAAGTTGTCCTGGGTGAAGGTCTCGTACAGCGTGTACCGGCCCGAGGTGAGCGCGTTGACCCCGTTGCGGTACAGGCTGTCCATGGCGGTGGCGTTGTTGGGCACCACCGGATCCACGTTGTAGTTGTCCACCAGCAGCACCCGCGGGCCGCCCGGGTTGTCCACGTAAGCGTCCACCTGCCAGGTGTAGCTCACCGTGTCGCCCCAGGCCTGGGCCTCGTCCACCACCGACAGGTGCACGGTGTGCGTCCGGGTGGTGGACACGTCCCCGAAGTTCTCCATGCGGAGGGTGAACACCGTGTCGGCCTGCGTGAGCAGGGTGTCGAAGCTGCCCCCCGCGCTGCCGCCGTCCAGCCACAGGTGGTAGTTGGCGATGGTGTTCTCGCCCTCGGGGTCCGCGCCCTGCCACTGCAGCGTCACCACCGGTAGGAAGTGGTAGGAGCCCGCCGCCAGGTGGCTCCCCTGGGGCAGGTTGATGAACGCCACGCTGGGCGGGTGGTTCCGGAGGTTCAGCACCAGGTGCGCGGGGTGCGGGTCGCGCAGGCCGGCGTTGTCCACCGCCCGGACCCAGAAGGTGAAGCTGCTCAACAACGCCGGGATGGGCAGCGCGAAGATGCTGTCGGTGGCGGTGGTGAACTGCCAGGCGGAGTCCACCGGCGGGTTGCCGTCGGTGGTGAACTGGATGTCGAAGCCGACCACCGAGCCGTCCGGGTCGTTGCCCGACCAGTAGAGGCGCACCCGGTAGCTGATGGTGTCGATGGGAGCCTGCAGGAACACCTGCGTGACGGGCGGCTGGTCGCCGAACCTCGG
>DATKKS010000121.1:0-9096 GCA_035542815.1 Saccharimonadales bacterium (SeqCode)
TCGTTTTGGGGTGGGGGGGGGGGGGATCGGCTGCTCCGACGAGGACGAGGTGTTCCGCGGGCTCGGTGCTGACCCTGGTGCTGCAGGCCGGCCTGGCGCTCCTGGTGACGCGCTGGGTGGCGCGGCTGGGGCCGGGTCACCCCCAGGTTGTCCACCCGGGCGGTCAGCAGCAACTGGAAGCGGTCCGCGGGCAGCGCCCCCGGGCGGTCGGCGCGGTCCAGCAGGTAGTCGGGCCGGCCCGCGCGCTCGTAGAGCCGCAGGCGCACGATCTCCTCCAGCTCGTGCCGGGCCAGCAGCGGGCCCATCGCGGGAGTGACCAGGCCGCCCAGGTCCAGGATGCGCCGCTCGGCGTAGAAGCCCACCGCGCCGATGTCCGGGGTGGCCACCACCGCGTCGGGCGCGGCGTGCGCCGCGAGCCACCGCCCCATGGCCGCCGGCCCCGCCGCCAGCCCGCGGGTGAAGGCGTCCATGGCCGGGCTCACCACCAGCCCCAGCAGCCCCAGCTGCTGCACCAGGTAGGCCACCGCCAGCACCCCGCGGGTGCGCCGGCCGAAGGCGCGCGCCCCGCCCACGCACGCGGCCACCGCCAGCGCCGGCACCGCCGGCACCCAGTAGCGCGAGATCATCTGGGTCCGGGTGAAGAGGTAGAACGCCCCCAGCGCCGCCGGCCACAGCAGCAGCAGCGAGAGGCCCCGGTCCGGCTCCCGGCGGCGGAGCCGCAACGCCGCGGCCGCCACCGCCGCAGCCAGCAGCAGCGTGTCGGTGGCCCCCACGGTGGCGAGCACGCGCCACGTGGGCCGCGCCACCGCCAGCAGGCTCAGCGGCTCGTGGCCGCGCTTCACGGTGAACGTGGCCGGCACCCACGCCCCGGTGGCCGCGTGCACCCACAGCTCCCAGCCCGCCGCGAGGGCCAGCCCCACGGCCAGCCCGGCCAGCGCCGCGCGGAACGGGATCGCTCCGGCCGCCGCCACGCCCCGGCGCGCCGCGGGCCACAGCGCCCAGACCGCCCCGAGCGCGAACAACAGCGCCGCCTCGGGCCGCGCCAGCCCCGCCAGCGCCAGCACCCCGAGGCCGGCGGCCGCCGCCCACCCGCCCCGCAGCAGCCGCTCCAGCCCCAGCGCCACCAGGAACGCGGCCAGCGAGGTCTCCATGCCGGACAGCGACCAGCGCAGGAACCACGCGTGCGCGGCGAGCGCCGCGGCCGCCGCCAGCGCGGCCCCGGAGGAGCCGCCCGCGGCCCGCGCCAGGCGCCAGGTCCAGGCCACCGCCAGCAGCGTGCAGGCCAGCCCCAGGACCCGCGCCAGCGCGAGCCAGTCCGGCACCAGCGCGTGCCCGCCGGCCAGGGCCAGCACCCACAGCGGGCTGGTGAAGCCGTACGCCGGCTGCCCCGGGTTGAAGCAGAAGCCCAGCCCGCGGGTCAGGTTCCGCGCGAACACCAGGTGGATGTAGCTGTCGTCGGTGAAGAAGCCCGCGACCCGCAGCAGCGCCCCCGCCAGCCCCGCCGCGCCGGCCAGCGCCAGCGCCACGGTGGCCCGCGGCGCGCCCGGGCGCGCCCCGGGGGCGCTCACCGCGCCACCTCGGCCAGCAGCGCCGCCAGGCGGCCGGCCAGGGCGCGCCGGGTGAACAGGGCGCGCTCCTCAGGCCGGTGGCGCGGCGGGCCCTCCCCGCGCCACGCCCGCTCCAGGACCTCCGCCACCTGCGCCGGGGAATCGGGCGGCGCCACCCAGCCGCAGCCCAGGCTGCGCACCAGCTCGGCGGCCGGCCCCTCGGGGACCACCGCCAGCACCGGGCGGCCCGCGGCCAGGTACTCGTAGAGCTTGCCCGGGATCAGCTCCCGGAAGCGCTCCCCGCGGTGCTTGACCAGCAGCAGCACGTGCGCGCCCGCCTCCATCGCCAGCGCCGCGCGGTGCGGCACGTGGCCCTCGAAGGCCACCACATCCTCGAGCCGGCGGCGGCGCACCCGCCACGCCTCGCGGGCGTCGTGCGGGCCCAGCTGCAGCACCCGGACCCGTCCGCGCCGGGAGGGGTCGGCCGCCAGGAAGCGCTCCAGGCCCGCCAGGAACGGCTCCAGGGTGCGGTCCGCGGACAGGCGGCCCGCGTGCAGCACGGTGAAGTGCTCGAAGCGGCGGGGCTCCACGCCCTGCCACTCGTCCTCCTCGTAGCCGTTGGGGATCACCTCGATGCGCCGCGCGCACCCCGGGGCGGCGCGCTCCAGCCAGGCGCGGGTGCCGTCGGTGGCGGCCACCACCGCGTCCGCCCCGCGCAGCACCTCGCGCAACTGGCGCAGGTGGGCCGCCCGGTGCAGCGGCGTGAGCGGCCGCCAGTAGCCCAGCCCCACCCACGGGTCCCGGAAGTCCGCCACCCACGGCAGGCCGCTGGCTTGATGGAGCTGCAGCGCAACGCGGTGGTCGGTGTCGGGGGGCGAGGTCGAGTACAGCACCCGCACGTCGCCGCGCTCCAGGCGCTCCCGCCCGGCGCGCACCGCGGGGCCGCGCCACGGGGCGTAGGTGTCCGGCACCATCAGGCGCGTGCCCAGCCACGCCAGGGCCATGCGCCAGCCCGACCGCCGCACCCGGCCTCCCAGCCGCCGCGCCGGCACCGCCGCCCCCGCCCGCACCGTCTCCACGCCCTCCAGGCCCTCGAGCAGGCCGGGGTCGTCGGCCTCGGCCGGGTCGGCCGCGCCGGTGAGCACCACCGGGCGGAAGCCGTGCGCCTCCAGGTGGCGCACGAAGCCCAGCGTGCGGTACACCCCGCCCCCGGCCGCGGGCGGGTAGAAGTACGCCACCAGCAGCGCCGCTCTTACGAGGACCTCCCGCGCCCGGCCAGCGGTCCGCTCCGCCACACCCGGTAGCCCACCGACTCGAAGCCGAAGCGCTCCTTGAAGAAGTGCATGCTCTCCCGCCCCGAGCTGCCGCCCAGGTCCGCCTGGCGGAGCCCGCGCCGGACCGCGTCCCGCAGCAGCTCCCCGATCAGCACCTCGCCCAGCGGCACGGACACCGTCTCCGGCGCGCGGGCCATGAGCCACGCGAACCACACCCCGCCGCCCTCGGCCACCGCGATCACCGCCAGGGTGTCCTCGCCCAGGCGCACCCGGTGCAGCCGGACCCAGCCGCCCTCCACCGTCGCCCGCACCAGGGCCGCCGGGTAGGCGAACCCGCCGCGCCGGGCCAGCTGCCCCGCCTGCAGCGCGGCGTACTCGTCCACGCCCGCCGGGCCGCTGCAATCCTCCACCCGCAGGCCCAGGCGCAGCCCGCGGCGGATCTCCTTGCGGGTCTTCCGGGTGAAGCCGGCGTCCAGGGCGTCCACCGAGGCCGGCAGCTCCCGGCGGTGGGTCTCCACCGGGTGGCAGCGCGCGCCGCGCCACTGGGACTCGAACACCGGCGCGAGCGCGGGGGGGCCGTGGTCCACCACCACGCAGTCGTTCCAGGGGCGGGCGTGGCGGCGGGCGAACTCCGCCACCAGCGCGGCGGCCGCCTCCAGGTCGGCCGGATCCCGGAGCCAGAGCCCGCCGGGGGTGCCGTAGGGCTGGGAGGCGACCCGCGCGAACAGCGCCGTGCGGCGCGCCACCACCGGCAGCGCCGCCCGCAGCTCCTCGCCGTCGGGGACCCACAGGGTGCGGTCCGCGAAGCCCGGCAGCGCCGCGCACAGGGCCTGCCGCCAGGCAGGCCGGTGGAAGGGCCCCGCCCCGGGCACGTGCGCCAGCAGCCGCTCCCAGCTCTCCGCGCGCGGCCCGGCCTCGCTGACGCACCGGACCGGGACCGCGGAACGCGCGGCCATCTCAGGCGCCGCCGGGCCGGCTCAGCGCACCACCACCAGGCTCAGCCGGTGGATCACGCCGTCGGCCTCCACCACCACCCGGTACATGCCGGTGCCCACGTAGCGGCCCTCGGCGTCACGGCCGTCCCAGAAGCCCTGGTTCGGCGCCACGTCGCGGAACTCGCGCACCGTCTGTCCGCGCGCGTCACTGATGCGCACCACCCCGGCGGACACGAAGCTCCCTTCCAGGGCCAGCTTGGAGTGCACCCCCGGCCGGAACGGGTGCGGGTACAGGCGCAGCGTGGCGGAAGGGGCCGGCGGCGTGACCCCGGCGCCCACCTCCAGCTGCACCACCCCCAGCGCGGTCCCGATCCACAGGTTGTAGGGCACGCTGGTGCCCTCCACCACCAGGGCGTCCACCGCGTTGGTGGGCAGCGGGGAGTTGTCGGTGGTGTAGAAGGTGAAGCCGCCGTCGCGGTACACCCCCAGGCCGCTCGCGGTCGCCAGCCACAGGCTGCCGTCGGGGCCCTGGGCCAGCGAGGTGACGCCGGTGGCCGGCACCCCGTCCTCGATCCCGAACGAGCGCAGCGTGACGTCGGCGGACGCCTGGATCACCCCCAGCCCCTCGGTGGTGCCCACCCACACCGAGTCGCCCACCGCCAGCAGCGCCCGCACCTTCTGCCCCGGGATGTAGTGCGGATTGTCGGTCGAGTAGGTGCCCTGGTACTGCACCCACAGGTCCTGGGGCGACGGCGCGGTCAGGCACGGGTCCGCGACCGCCGACGCCGGGCGCCAGTGGGCCAGCCCGCTCTCGTAGGCCCCGAACCAGCGGTCCTGCCCGTGGAACGCGATCGCCTTGATCCGCACCGCGGGCAGCGTGCCCGCCCCCAGGCTGGTCGGGGTGAAGCCATTCCACGCCGCCACTGAGTCGCCGTGCGTGGTGCCAGCGTGCAGGTCCGCCGGGCAGAACACGTACAGGGAGTCCCCGTCGTCGCCGGTGCCGAACCACTTGCGGCCCACCGGGTCCTCCACAATGGCCAGCGGGTTGTGCGGCGGCCGCAGGAAGTGACTCTTGACGAAGGGCACGCTGCCGCGGGCGTCCACCACGTCGGCGCCCAGGCGGGTGGCGTCGGGCGAGCAGCAGTGGCCCGCCCACACGAACCCGTCCCGGTCGGCGCACAGGCTGTGCACCTCGACCGGCTCGAGGCCGTCGGCCGGGCCCAGGGTGAGCCACCGGTGCCCGCTCGCGCGGCTGCGGTCGTAGGCCATCACCGTCGCGGAGTGCAGCCGGGTGAGCCACAGGCGGGGCGTGCCGGTGGGCTGGAGGGCCATCAGGTCGATGTCGTTGAACGGCGGCTGATCCAGGTTGGCCGCCGCGAACAGGTCCGCCCAGCCGCCGGCGCCGCTCGCGTTCATGTACAGGCCGGAGGGCGTGGCGGCCCACACCGTGTCCCCGCTGGCCGCCACGTCCACCACCGACGACAGCCCCGACCCCAGCGTCACCAGCGCCCCGCCCGCCAGGACCGAGACCCCGCCGGGCCGCCCCACGATCAGCCGGCCGGCGGAGGTGGCCATGCACGTCACCGCGTCGGGCGAGGTGGCCGCCGGAACCCAGCCGGCGGGGCCGTACCGGTACACCACCGTGCCGGAGCCGCAGTAGAGCGCGGTGTCCACCCGCGCCAGGCAGGTCACGTCGGCGCTGTCCGGCAGGCCCTGCGCGAGCTGAACCCAGTGGGTCCCGTCGAAGGCGGTCACCCCGCCCTCGGTGGCGAAGAAATACGGCCCCACGCCCTGCACCTGGGTGCCGGCGCACAGGATGTCCCGCACGAACAGGTTGGGCAGGCAGGAGTCCTCCACCGCGGCGCAGCTCTGGATCACCTGGTCGCCGTTGATCACCGCGTAGCCCAGCTGGGTGCCGACCCACAGGTTCACCCCGTCGTCGCGCAGCCGGGTGACGTAGCCGCTGGGCAGGCCGGAGGTGGAATCCAGCACCGCCCAGGTGTCCCGGGTCCGGTCCCAGCGCTGCACCCCCGCGCCGGAGGTGCCGAACCACATCCGGCCGTCGGGGGTGGCATGCACGGCGGTCAGCAGCGAGCTGGTCAAGCGGCTGGGGGAGCGGGTCAGCACCTGCGGGGCGCTCTGCCCGTCCCGGGCGAAGCGGGTGGCCCCGCCGAAGCCCGCGCTCCACACCCCGTCGCCGTCCAGGGCCACCCCGTGCGACTCATGGGTGTTCACGAAGACGGTCCAGGTGCCCTGGGCCCGGGCGGCCCCGGCGGCCCCGAGCGCCAGCAGCGCCGCCAGGAGCGCCGGAGCGCGCCCGGCGCCGCGGTTGCGGAAGGCTGAGATCATGGGGTGGCTCCTTCGCGTTCGCCCGCGCCGGGGCGCGCCCGACCCGCCCACCGGGCCGCGGTGCGCACCAGCACCCACAGGTCGGTGGACAGGTCGGACCGGCGTATCCAGCGCTCCAGGTCCAAGTCGCTCAACTGCCGGCGCGGCTCCACGTACCACAGCCCGGTGAGCCCCGCGGGCAGGCTCGCGCCCCGCCCGCCGCCGGCGGATCCCTCAGCATAAGGTCGGAGCGGCCCCCCCACCAAGCCCACTCTCCCGGTGAGCACCCGCCACAGCAGCAGCGCCCGGCCCAGGGCCAGCCGGTCCACCAGCCCCCCGGACCCGCGCCCGGAGCGCAGCCGCCGCACCGCCACCCGCTCGCCCCGCCCGTTGTCCCACACCTCGCGCTCCCACACCGGCCGCCGCCCGCCCAGCAGCAGCCCCAGCCAGGCCAGCGCCAGGGCCAGCAGCGCCGGCGGCAGCAGCGCCACCGCCACCCCCAGCTCCAGCAGGCGCCGCGCCAGCGCGCTGCGCTCCAGCGGCATCTCGGCGCTGGTGCGCACCATGGTGAGCGGCCCGATGGGGCCCAGCCGGTCCCCGGTCCGGAGCCACGGGGTCAGCTCGGTGAACACGCTGACCTCCACCCCGGAGGCGCCGCACCGCTCCGCCACCGGCCAGAACTCCCCGGCCCGCGCCGCGGGGATCGCCAGCACCATCACCTGCGCGCGCTCGTCCCGCACCAGCCCCGCCACCTGTTCGGCGCGCTCGTCCGCGGACGCGCCGCGGGTGCCCGGCTCCAGGTTGCGCACGCCGCACCACTCGTAGGCCGGCTCCGCCGCCTCCAGCAGCCGTGCCGCCTCGCCCAGCAGCGGCTCCACCCCCACCAGCAGCGCCCGCGGAGGCCCCCCGAGCCTCTCCCCCATGGCCCGGGTGGCCCACTCCACCAGGCACCGGCCCAGGAACACCAGCGCCACCGAGTAGGGGAAGAACAGCAGCACCAGGGCCCGCGAGTAGGACTTCACGTACGCCACGTACGTCGCGGCCATCACGATCAGCGCCGCCCACGCCAGCGACTTGCCCAGGTCCACCAGCAGCCGCGCCCAGTCCCCGGTGCGCGGCCGGTACTGGCCGCGCGCCAGCAGCGTGCCCACCACCACGAAGTTGATCAGCAAGAGGAAGCTGGCGTAGGAGCCGAACGGGAACAGCGGCTTGGTCAGCACGAACGCCAGCCACGCGCGCGAGAGGAACGCCAGGTAGAAGGCCAGGTTGATCGCCGCCACGTCGGCCACCACCGCCGCCAGGCCGCGCGCACGGGCCTGGGTCCGCTTGGCCACGTACAGCACCAGGCTCCACTTTTCCCAGAAGCGCAGCGAGCTGGCCAGGTGCCGGAGCAGCCCGCGGAAGTCGCGGGCGCTCTCGCGCCGGTGGCGGTGCTCCAGTTGGGCGGACGGGACGTACCACACCTTCCACCCCCGCTTGCCCATGCGGTAGCACCAGTCCACGTCCTCGAAGTACAGGAAGAAGCGCTCGTCGGCCCCGCCCACGTCGGCCACCGCTCGGCGGCGCACCAGCATCGCCCCGCCCAGCACCCAGTCCACCGCCCGCGGGGCGGCGTGGTCGAAGTCCAGCATCAGGTGCTCGCGCACCGTGCGGCTGTTGCGCACCCAGCGCGCCAGGAAGGTGCGGCGGTAGATCAGCGTCCGCAGGGTGTAGAAGCGCCGGCAGGAGTGCTGCAGCGTGCCGTCGGGGTTCAGCAGCCGCGGGCCCAGGACGCCCGCCTCGGGGTGGGCCGCGCCGAAGGCCAGCAGCGCCTCCAGCGCCCCCGGGAGCACCCGGGTGTCGGGGTTGAGGATCAGCACCCAGTCGCCGGCGGTGTGCGCCAGGCCCTGGTTCACCGCCCGGGCGAAGCCCAGGTTCTCGGGGTTCTCCAGCAACCGCACGCCGGCGAACCGCTCGGTCGCCGGCCGCGCCCGCCGGCGCCGCGAGTTGTCCACCACCAGGATCTCGTCGGCCGCCCGGCCCGCCTCCCCCAGGGAGCGCAGGCATTCCTCGAGCAGGTCGGGGGTCTCGTAGTGGACGATCACAACGCTGAGCGACATGCACGGTCCCGGCGGCGGGCTGCGCCGTGCGTGCCGGCGCGGGCCGCCGCGAAGCGCCGGACCCGGGCCCCGCGGCCCGGCCCGGCTACAGCTGGCCGAGAAGGTCCAGCAGGCGCAGCCGCCACACCATCCAGACGGCCTCCCAGATGATCTTGCGGTTCATCTTGGACACGCCCGCGCGCCGGTCCACGAACGTGATGGGGATCTCCCGGAGGCGGAAACCCTTGCGCCAGCACTTGTAGTTCATCTCGATCTGGAACGCGTAGCCGTCGCTGCGCACGCGGTCCAGGTTGATGGCCGCGAGCACCTCGCGGCGGAAGCACTTGAAGCCGCCGGTGGCGTCGCGCAGCGGCAGCCCGGTGATGACCCGGGTGTACACGTTGGCCCCGTAGCTCAGGATGAGCCGCCGCAGCGGCCAGTGCACCACCGTCACGCCGCGGATGTACCGCGAGCCCACCACCACGTCGGCGCCCTCGATGGCCTTGACGAACTCCAGCAGCGCATCCGGGAAGTGCGAGAAGTCGGCGTCCATCTCGAACACCAGGTCCACGTCCTGCTGGATGGCCTGCTTGAATCCCGCGCGGTAGGCCGAGCCCAGGCCCATCTTGGCGGGCCGGGACAGCAGCGTCACCCGCGGGTCGCGCCGGGAGTAGTCGGCCACCAGCGGGCCGGTGCCGTCGGGGGAGTTGTCGTCCACCACCATCACCCGCAGGCTCAGCGGCAGCGCCAGGATCCGCTCCAGCAGCCCCAGGATGTTCTCGCGCTCGTTGTACGTGGGGATGATCACCAGGGCCCGCAGCGGGCTCACCCGTTCCACCGCCGCCCCGCTCATGCGTTCCCCCGCGGGCGCCGCAGCGCCCCGGCCACCGCCGGCCCGCCCACCAGCAGCAGGATCGCCACCGCGGCCGCCAGG
>DATKKS010000122.1:0-4569 GCA_035542815.1 Saccharimonadales bacterium (SeqCode)
GGAACCTGAGGAGATGTCGTATCATCTTGAAGAAAAACGAGTTGCTGGCCGATTCGGGCCGGTCGGCACAGGACCGGCATAGGGGTCCGGCCCAACTGAAGTTGGGCCCGAGAGCCGCTGCCCCCGAGGGCCCGTTGGGAGAGCTGAGGATACCGCCGGCCGGGAGGCGGACTCTCCCAACTGCGGTTAGCCTGGCTCAGCGGGCCTTCCCCATGTAGGGCTGAAGCTGGCGCAGGGCGCGCTTCGCGTAGTTCAGCGCCGCGGTGTCGGCCTCCCCCGCCGCCACGACCTCCTGGAACAGCAGCCCCGCACCGCCTACGCCCCCTCCTGCCCCTCCAGCTGCCGGAGCATCTTCTGCAGCCCGAAGGCGCTCACCCCGATGGCCTCGGCGGTCCGGGCCACGTCGCCCCGGTGGGCCGCCAGGAGGGCGTCCAGGTAGCGCTTCTGGAAGCTCCTGACCACCGCCTCCTTGGCCTTCTTGTAGGGCAGCTCGAGCAGCGCATCCGACCAGCCCGGCAGCGCGCCGGCGCCTTCCCGGCCCGGGGTGGCCGCGGCGTGGCCGTTCCCGCCCTCCCCGCGCGGCGGCCCCGGCGGCAGCAGCGCGCCCCCCGCGAGGAAGCGCTCCACCGCGCCCTGCAGTTCGCGCACGTTCCCCGGCCAGGGGTGCGCGCACAGACGGGCCATGAGCTCGCCCGGCACCGGCCGGCGCGGCCGCCCGGTCTCGGCCGACTTCCGCTCCAGGAAGTGGTCCACCAGGAGCGGGATGTCGCCGGCGCGCTCGCGCAGCGGCGGCGTCCGGAGCTGGAAGGTGTTCAGCCGGTAGTAGAGGTCGTCGCGCAGCAGGCCGTCCCGGACCGCCTGCTCCGGGTCGCGCTTGGTGGAGGCCAGCAGCCGGCCCCGGAACAGCACCCGCTGCTCGCCGCGGAGCCTGCGGAACTCGCGCTCCTCCACCACCCGCAGCAGCTTGGCCTGCAGTCCCAGGCTCATCTCGGTGATCTCGTCCAGGTACAGCACCCCGTGGCTGGCCTGCTCGAAGGCGCCGATGAAGCGCTCCTCCGCCCCGGTGTACGCTCCGCGTTCGCTCCCGAACAGCTCGTTCTCGAAGAGGGTCTCCGGCACCGCCGCGCAGTTCACCGCCCGGAACGGCCCGGACGGGCAGCTCAGGCGGTGGACGCCGCGGGCCACCAGTTCCTTGCCGGTGCCGGTCTCGCCGGCGATGAGCACCGGGCTGGTGCCGCCCGCCGCCTGCCGGATGCGGTCGCGCAGCTCCAGCATGACCGGGCTCTCCCCGACCATGGGGCCCCACACCGACTCGATCTCCCGGGCCATGACCTGCTGCCGCCTCCGCAGACGCTGCTCGTCCACCGCGCGGGAGATGCGCCGCTCCAGGTCCTCCAGGTTGGGGCGCTTGTCCAGGTAATCCACCGCGCCCCGCTTGAGCGCCGCCACCGCCGAGGCCGACGAGGCGTCGCGGGTCACCATGATCACCGGCAGGTCCGGCTCGTGCTCGCGCAGGTAGTCCAGCACCTCGAACCCGTCGGTGCCGCGGCCCAGGTCCAGGTCCAGCAGCACCGCGTCGAACGCGGCGCCCCGCACCGCCTCCAGCGCCCCCTGCACGGTGTAGGCCTTCACCAGCCGGAATCCGGGCGCCATCAGGCGCCCCAGGTCGTCGAGGAACGTCCGGTCGTCGTCCACCGCCAGGATGTGTACGCAGTCCTCGATCATGGAACTCCCTCCGCGGCCCGGTTTCTGCAGGCCGCGCTCCTCAGGCCGCGCGCAGCAGCACCCGGAAGGTGGTCCCCTCCCCCGGCCCGCTGCGGTCCACGTGCACCTTGCCCTCGTACCGGGCCAGCGCCTGCCGCGCGTAGTACAGCCCGAACCCGCCGCCGTCGCGGGTGGAGTAGTCGCGGTCGAACACCCGCTCCCAGTCGCCCGCGGGGATCCCCCGGCCGGTGTCCCCCACCGTGATCCGGCAGTGCGCCCCCTCCACGTCCACGGACACCGTGAGCTGCCGGGTGGCGCAGCCCTGCATGGCGCGCGCGGCATTCTCCACCAGGCCGTCGAGCACCTTTTCCAGCTCGTGGGGCGCCACGAACGCGGCGTGGCCCTCCGGGCAGCGGATTTCCTCGCGCACCTCCACCCCGGCCTCCGCCAGGGCCTCCTGGCGCCGGGCGAGCACCTTGCGCACCAGCGGCTCCAGGGGCGTGCGGCACACCTGGCGCAGGTGCGCCCGCAGCGCCTTCAGCGAGGCGTCCACCTGGTCCAGCGCCGCCAGCGCGCGGTGCATGTGGGCGTCGGGCTGGTCGCTCCCGCCCTCCAGGAACTGCTGCAGCTGGCCGGACGCCAGCAGCGCCTGCTGCGCCAGGTACCGCCAGTGCTGCGAGCGCACCATGGCCCGGCGCGCGAGCGAGACCAGCCGCACCAGGTCCGGCAGCACGGTGCTCACGAAGTCGTCCAGCACCGGCGCCAGCGCCTCCCGCGCACCGCCCTGCGCGCGCAGCCGGTCCCAGTTGCCCAGGTGCAGCCGCAGCCGGTCGAGGATGGCCAGCGACGCCCCGCCGTGGCCGAAGGCCACCATCGCGGTGAGCAGCCGGTCCTGGGCCTCGTCCAGCTCCACCAGCAGCTCGGCGCGGCGGCGGCGGCGCGCGAGATAGGCCCACGCGGCGCCGCCCAGCGCCGTGAGGCCCACCAGCGTGGCGAGCGCCGCGGGCGAGACCGTCGGCGGCTCCAGGGCCAGGATGCGCAGGTCGTCCCCGTCGAAGGCCAGCACGCAGGGGCGCGGGCGCAGGCGGATCAGCGAGGCGCCGCCCAGCGGCCGGCGCGCCTCCCACTCGGCGCGCAGCCGCCCGCCGTCGTCCAGCGCCAGGACCGTGGTCTCGCCGGAGCACACCACCTCGAGCCGGCCGTCCCCGTCCAGGTCCGCCACGCCCAGGATTCCGGCGATCGGGCGCTCCCGGCTCGACCACCGGAGGTTCAGGCGGTGGTCGAAGCAGTAGAGCGCCTGGTCCTGCCCGTGGGCCAGGATCTCCGGCTGGCCGTCCCCGTCCACGTCCTCCACTATGCAGCCGGAGACAGTGGCCGGGATGGGCACGCTCCGGATCACCCGGCCCAGCTTCGGATCCAGCAGCACCAGCCGCCGCACCCCGGTGCCCAGGCTGTCCGCGGCGGCGCCGCTCAGGCCGGCGGTGGCGACGATGTCCGCCTCGCCGTCGTCGTCCACGTCCAGCACCGCCACCGTGGTCCCGGCGAACTCACCGCCCAGGCAGGCGATCCACTCGCGCCGACCCGCGGGGCTGAAGCTCTCCACGTAGCACTTGGAGTCGCTCTCGCCGCCGGCCTCGAAACCGTTGCTCGGCGCGTAGGTGGTCACCAGCACGTGCCGCTCCGCGCCGCGCCGGCGGGTGAGCAGGGTGACCCCGGTGACCTGGTCCGTCTCGTCCGCCGCCCACAGCTGCCGGCCGGTGGGGCCGTCCAGGCACGCGATCCGGCGCGGCGGCCCGCCCGGCTGCATCGGGTAGCTGTGCACGAACAGCGCCGGCCGCCCATCGCCCTTGAGGTCGAGGCAGCCGATGACTTCGATCCCGCCCACCTGCCCGTTCTTCCAGGGGCGGCACCCTTGCATGAACGGGCCGACCCGGTAGAGGCGCTGCGCCTCGCCCTCCACCAGCGGGTCCAGGCACTCCAGCCAGAAGGCGTGCCCGTCGAAGGACGACAGCAGCACCTTGGGCTTGCCGTCCCCGCGGACGTCCCACACGCCCCAGAACTGCCGGCGCGGCTGGAGAAAGAGGTCGAACCGCGCGCGCTGGATGCCCGAGGAGAAGGTGTTGCACAGAATCCTGGAAGAGTCGGCGTAGAGGAGATCCTCGCTGCTGTCGCCGTCCATGTCCGCCGCGAGGCACTGGACGCCCGGCGAGGTCCTGACCGAGAAGCGGTCCACGAGCCGGTAGCTGAGGGAGAACCCGGCGTGGGCCGGGGAAGGCAGGAGTCCCGAGCACGCAGCCAGGATCAGGCAAACGCCGGCTCCGAACCTCCGCAACCGAAGTTGCGGCGGCGGGCACGACGGGGGCGCGTCGGGACGGTGGCACATGGGGGGCGGCGAACCCTCGCTCCTCTGAAATCCAGGGGCGGCCGAAGCCAGGGAACGGATCTCGCCAACGCCGAAGATGTTAGGCCATTTCCTCGCGGCGCAGAAGATATACCGAAGTACCATGGGGGACGCCCCCCAAACGCAAGGGGCCAGCCCTCTCGAGCCAGCCCCCTCGTGGTCTCTGTCCCCACCAAACCGCGGCCTTCCGGCCGCCCCTCACCCGGAGCAAGTGAGATGCCGCCGGGGCGGATCGCCGCCCCGGCGGCCTCCCCTGGCCCCTACCTCACCAGCAGGAACTTGATGGTCTCGGCCCGCCCCCGGGTCAGGAAGCGCGCGAAGTACATTCCCGAGTCCGCCCGCCGCCCGCCCTCGTCCCGCCCGTCCCAGCTCAACACCTGCTCGCCCTGCGCCAGCACCCCGCGGAACACCGTCCGCACCTGCCGCCCGTCCACCGAGTAGATCCTCAGGTCCGAGACCGGGCT
>DATKKS010000123.1:0-8694 GCA_035542815.1 Saccharimonadales bacterium (SeqCode)
AGGTCACCCTGAAGGGCAGCACCGGCTTCAAGGGTGAGGACATCCAGCTCCTGATCAACAGCCTGGACGCCTCGGGCGCCGGGGACATGTGGAACGGGAACTGCGGCAACTACACCTGCCCCGCGGTCCTCGGCACCTACACCTACGCCAAGGGCACCTACCCCGACGTGTTCTTCGCCTCGCCCGCGTGCACCGGCGTGCTGGTGGCCCAGACCGCGGCGAACCCCGTCTGGCACAGCGACCTCAACCCGTGCCTGGCCCCGAACAGCACCGCCCTGATCTGGCTGCAGGCGGCGGCGGGCGTGGGCAAGGCCCGGACGAACACCACCGAGTACGGGGCCATCGGGCTCAAGTTCATCATGAGCGGGTTCTACGTTCCCGCCGACCCTGGCCCGCCCGAGGTCCCGGCGCAGTGCCCCGGTGGCAACGACGACCCGGCCGGCCCGATCGGGATGTGCATCGCGCCGAACTGGCGTCAGCCCTGCCACGACACCGCCGGTGGTTCCCGGATCATGCAGACGGTGGACACCGCAGGTAAGGGTGACTTCGTGCCCTACGCTTCGGGCTTCGAGTGGCTGACCTGGCACGGCGAGCTGGACCCGGGTTCTCCCCCGAACCCCTGCTGGATGGTGACCCCGGCCAAGACCACGACCTGGGGCCAACTGAAGCGCATGTACCACTAGACCAGGGTGGCGGGCCCGCGAGGGCCCCAAGCTCGAGCGCCGGGGCGGCCGCCGCCGCCCCGGCGCTTTTTTTGGCTCCACCGGGGGTCGGCCGCGGGCGGGCCGGGGAAACGCCCCCGACTTCCCCGGTGTGCTATGCTCGTTTGCCGTTGCGCAGGAGGGTGAGGCAGGCCCGGACGAGCTACCACCCAGGGAGCGGGCGCGTCCCGCCTTGGGACCCGCAAGCGGATGCCCTGGGACGGAAAGGAGCGGCGACCATGACTAGGCTCCTGAAGACTCTGTTGATCGTCGGCGTGGTGTGCGCGCTGGCGGCGAGCTTGGCGAGCGCGGGCCAGAACGCCGGCGCGAGCGCCCGGCTCTACTGGATGGCGGGCTCGGCGTCGAACTCGACGGCGCTGGCGAGCCGCAACTGCACGGGCAACGATGCCATCGTGCAGGTCACGCTCAAGGGCAGCCTCGGCTTCAGGGGTGAGGACATCCAGCTGATGATCAACGGTCTGCACCACGAGGGCGCCCCGCCCATGTGGGAGGGGAACTGCGGCAACTACACCTGCCCGGCAGTGACCAACCAATTCACCTGGGCCAAGACCACCTACCCCGACGTGTTCGCTTCGCCCACGCTCGACAGCCTGCTCTGGGGCCACGCCGCGGCGAGCATCCTGTGGCTGGACAGGGAGAACCCGTGCTTGACCCCGGACTACTCCGCCCTGATCTGGCTGCAGGCGGCGGTGCGGGTGGGCTCGGCCCGGACCAGCACCGTCGAGTACGGCTGCTTCTGCTTCAAGCTGGCGATGACCGGCTTCTACGTGCCGCCTGACCCGGGCCCGCCGCCGACCTGGGCGACCTGCACCGGTGGTAACGACGACCCGGCCGGCCCGGTCGGCGTGTGCATCGCGCCGAACTGGCGTCAGCCCTGCCACGACACCTATGGTGGTTCTCGGATCATGCAGACGGTGGACACGGCGAATCAGTGTGACTTCGTGCCCTACGCTTCCGGCTTCGAGTGGCTGACCTGGCACGGCGAGCTGGACCCGGGTTCTCCCCCGAACCCCTGCTGGATAGTGACCCCGGCCAAGGCCGCGACCTGGGGCCAGTTGAAGCGCATGTACCACTAGACCCGGGTGGCGGGCCCGCCAGGGCCCCAAGCTCGAACGCCGGGGCGGCCGCCGCCGCGCCGGCGCTTTTTTTGGCCGTATGGCACCCCCCCTCCCCGTTGTGCTATGCTGGGCCAGCCGTTGCGCAGGAGGGTGAAGCTGGTCCGGATGAGCTGCCACCCAGGGAGTGAGTGTGTCCGGCCTTGGTACCCGAGGTCGAATCCAAGGAAAGGAGCCCTACCCATGACGAAGTTCCTGACGACTCTGATCACCGTCGCCGTGGTCTGCGCGCTGGCGGCCGGCGTCGCGTGTGCCGGCCAGAACGCGGGCGCGAGCGCCCGGCTCTACTGGATGGCGGGCACCGCGGCGACCTCCACCTCCCTCGGGACGGTGCGCAACTCCACCGCCAACACCGCCATCGCGGAAGTCACCATCAAGGGCAGCCTCGGCTTCAAGGGCGAGGACATCCAGCTGCTCATCAACAACCTCGACGGCAGCGGCCTCCCGCCCGCGTGGCAGGCGTTCACCGACGGCCCGGCCGACGGGAACTACACCTGCCCCGCGGTCACCGGCAAGTACACCTACGCCAGCACCACCTACCCGGACGTGTTCTTCGCCTCGCCCGCGTGCACGGGCGTGCTGGTGGCCCAGACCGCGTCGTCCATCGTGTACAACAACACCATCAACCCGTGCCTGGCGCCGCACAACACCGGCCTGATCTGGTTGCAGGCGGCGGCGGGCGTGGGTCAGGTCCGGACGGCGACCACCGAGTACGGGGCGATCTGCTTCAAGATTGTCCTGAACGCCGGCGTCACCGGCGACAACACCGACCCGAACGGGCCCATGGGCGTCTGCATCGCGGCCAACTGGCGCCAGCCCTGCCACGACACCACGCCCGGCTCGACCTCGAGCATCATGCAGACCGTGGACACCGCGGGGAAGGGGGACTTTTTCGCGTACGAGAGCGGCTACGACTTCCTCACCTGGCACGGCGAGCTGATCCCCGGCTCCCCGCCGACCCCGTGCCCGGCGGTGACCCCGGTCAAGGGCACCACCTGGGGCCAGCTCAAACGGTTGTACCACTAGCCCAAGTGGCGCCGGCCCGCGAGGGCCGCGAAGTCCGCGAAATGGAACGCCGGGGTGGCTGCCGCCGCCCCGGCGCTCCGTTTCGCCCGCCCAGCCCGCAGGCAGAACCACCCCGGAAGAGAGGGCCCGACCATGAGCCAGCTGCTGAAATCGCTCCTCGCCGCCGCCGTGGTTGCCGCGCTGGCGGCCGCGCCGGCGCGCGCCGGCCCGACCGCGGGCGCGAGCGCCCGGCTGTACTGGATGGCCGGGACGGCCTCGAACTCCACCGCGCTGTCGGGGCGCAACTCCACCGCGAGCGTCGTGTACCTGCAGGTCACGGTCCGGGGCCTGGTGACCCTGCGCGGCGAGGACATCCAGCTCATCGTGAACAGCCTCGATGCCGGCGGCCTTCCGCCGGCGTGGCAGGCCACCCAGGATGGCGGTCCGGCCGGCGGCAACTTCAGCCCCCGCTACCACACCTGGGCCGCCGCCACCTACCCGGACATCTTCTCCACGCCCCCCGCGGTGCCGAACCACGTCCTGGGCCAGACCGGCGGGTTCATCCTGTACCAGCTGGCCGTGAACCCGTGCCTCACGCCCCACGCCGTGGGCCTGATCTGGCTGGAGGAGGCCGGCGCCGCCGGGGAGCCGCGCGGCGGCGCCGTGGAGTACGGCGCGTACGGGTTCCAGATGCTGCTGGGGACCGGCTGCTGCCGGGGGGACAACGTGGATCCGGCGGGGCCGATCGGGGTGTGCATCGCGCCCAACTGGCGCTACCCGCCGTGCAGCGACAGCTACGGCGCCCGGAAGATGCAGCTGCTGGACACGAATCTCCAGCTCGACCTGATCCCGTTCGAGGCCAGCTACGAGTGGCTGACCTGGCACGGCGAGCTGAAGCCCGGCTCCCCGCCGAACCCCTGCTGGCTGGTGACCCCGGCCCAGGCCACCAGCTGGGGGCAGATCCGGCGGCTGTACCGCTAGGCCGCGCGCGGCCGCGCGCCTACATCTCCTGGACCCGCAGGTTCCGGCCGAGCTGGATGGTGGGGAACCACTTCGGGAACAGCCGGAGCGGGTGCTTCCGCTGGGCCTCGGCCAGGCATTCGTGCATGAGGCGCTCCTGCCGGAGCGCCTCCACCGTCTGGCGCACCAGGGGCTCGGCCTCCTCCCAGGTCCGCGGCCGGCGCAGCTGCTTGGACAACACGTCCGCCACGTACCACACGCCCTGGTCGAGGAACGGCTGGGGGCGCTCCTGCGGGGGGAGGCTGAAGGCCCAGTCCTCCCAGGCCTTGCTGTGCCCGCTGGCGCCGCGCGCCAGGATCTCGGTCAGGCCGTGGGTGCTGCGGGAGGGGAAGTCCTCGGAGTAGTACGCGGCCAGGTCCCCCAGGTCCTCGCCGTGGAAGGAGCGCTGGCGCAGCGAGTCGGCCAGCGCCGAGTCGGAGACCTGGAGCATCCGCAGCTTGATCAGGTCGGGCACGTCGAAGTCCGAGGTGTGGGCCTCGAAGTAGGCCTTCAGCGTGTCCAGGGGCGCCTTGGCCTGCGCGATCACCTCGTCGTTCATGAAGCGCTCCACCAGGATCCGCTCCCGGATGTTCAGGATGTCGCGGGACACCAGCGGCAGCGTGTCAATCCGGGTCTGGGCCACCGCCTCGTCAATGGCCGGCTGCTCCGCCAGGCTTTCGGCGTACAGGCGGAGGTCGTCCCGGCTGCGGAACTTGGGCCGCAAGGCCGGGTTGATGGCCGCGACGTCGTTCATCATCTGCCCCAGGGTCACCGGGCCGTACACCGACTCCACCAGGGTCATCCGGCGCTGGCTGGCGCTGAACTGCGGCATCTGGCCGGTCATGTCCAGGATCCGCTCGCCGGTGGCGGAGTCCACCGCGGTCGAGTCCACCGCGGCGTTGACCGAGTCGTACTTGGTGGCCAGGACGGTGAGGGTGATCTCGTTAATCTGCGGGTGGGTCCGCGCGGCGAACCCCTGCCGCAGCTCGCTGCGCCGGGCCTCGATCCGGGAGCGCTTGATGCTGGTGAGCAGCGCGTCGTGGGCGACGTTGAAGTCGCCGGGGTCCCGGTGCTCGATGGAGTCCAGCCGGACCACGTAGAACAGCCCGTAGGGCGAGGTGCGGAACGGGGCGCTCACCTCGCCCGGCTTCATCAGCACCACCACCGACTCGGTGCTCGCGGGCATGAACCCCACCGTCCAGGGGCTGATGACGCGGCCCAGGCTGGCGCGCGTCTCGGGGTCCGCGTTGTACCGCGCGGCCAGCGTCTCGGCCGGCGTCCCGGCCCGCAGCCACGCCGCCAGGCTCTCCGCCAGCGCCTCGGCGTCCACCCCCAGCCGGTGGCACACGAACACGTTGCGCTGCTTCTCGTACAGCGCGCGGACGTCCGCGTCGCTGACCTCGCCGGCGGCCACCTGCTGCAGCGTGTAGAGGTAGTTGCGCAGCATCCGCTGGCGCTCGTGCTCGTAGCGGGCCTGCTCTTCGGGCCGCAGCTGGTAGCCGCGGTCCACCACCGTCCACGAGAGGTACGCCTTCTGGATCAGCTCGTTCAGCACCTCGCGCGCCCCGGAGGTGTCCGCGGGCGGGGTGGCGCCGGAGATCGCCAGGCGCTGGTAGGCCTGCTCCACCATGGAGCGGGTGATGGGCCGGCCGCCGGCGTCCGCCAGCAGCGGCGAGTTGCCGGCGGCGTACTCCCAGGGCCGGCCGGTGACCGGGCTGAGGACCGGGGGCAGGGAATCGGGCCGGCTGGCCGCCGACGGCGCGGACCCGGCCGCCGCCGGCAGGCAGGAGAGGGCGCACGCCAGGGCCGCGGCCGGGCCCAGCATGCGGCGCAGGGACTTCGCGACGGACATCTCAACGCTCCTTGTGGGTAAGGGGAACCTGAGTGTTAACCGCGTTCAGGGTAATCGGTTACCCTGGCCGATGCAAGGCTCCTCCGCGTTGACCCCGAAGCGCCGGGGAACCTATACTCCGGCCCGGAGGTAGCTCTCTGTAGCCTATGACGCGCCCACCCCTGGGCCGCGCGCACCGCGGCCTTTCCTTCTGCGGCGCCATCCCAGCCCTGTTGCTGGCCCTGGCCGCCGCTGCGCCCCGCGCCGCGGCCGAGGCGCGCCTGGTCTCCTCGGACGCCCGGGGGGTCACCGTCGAGTTCCGGCTGCCGGGGCTGGCGGTGGACACGGTCCGGGTGGCGGGGCGGGCCTGGAGCCGGATCCGCTTCGACGGCGGGGCGGTGCCCGACGCCCCCGGCCTGCCGGCGCTGCCGGCCGACGGCGCGGGGCTGGGGATTCCGCGCGCCGGCGCGGCCCGGCTCACGGTGCTGTCGGTGGACGCCTCGGAGCGGGCGGTGCTGCCGCCGCTGCCGGTGGCGCGGCGCCGGCTGGAGGACGCCCAGCCGTTCCCGCGCCAGGTGACCGAGTGGCTCGCCGACCCGGCCGCCTACGCCCGCGCCGGGCTGTGGCCGGCCCGGGTGGCGGGGCTGGGCCCGGTGAGCACCGTCCGCTACCAGCGGGTGCAGGCCCTGGGGGTGCGGCCGGTGCGCTACGACGCCGCCCGCGGGGTGCTGTGGGTCGCCAGCCGGATCCTGGTGCGGGTGGACTTCGAGGCGGCCGCGGGCGGTTCGGCGCCGGGCGGTTCCGCCCTGGGCGCCGCGGGCGCGGAGCCGGCGGCCGACGAGGGCCGCGCCGAGGAGTCGCTCTACCGCGGCGCGCTCCTC
Organism: Saccharimonadales bacterium (SeqCode); assembly: GCA_035542815.1. Taxonomy (GTDB): domain Bacteria; phylum Eisenbacteria; class RBG-16-71-46; order RBG-16-71-46; family JACRLI01; genus JACRLI01. The sequence goes on from DATKKS010000123.1 coordinate 6,554, forward strand.
AACTACGACCAGGCCCGGTCCTTCCGCCTGGCGCGCCCGGTGCGGGCCGCCGCCCCGGCGCCGCGCGCGCCCTCCGCGGCGGGCTTCCCCGACTTCAAGCTGCGCGTGGACACCACCGGCGTGTACGCCGTGACCTTCGCCCAGCTCCAGCGCAAGGTCCCCGGGCTGGTGCCCATCCCGGTGGGGGACGTGCGCTGCTTCGAGAAGCTGCCCGGGCCCTTCCCCCGGTCCGCCGGCCTGGGCGACCCCGCCCAGTTCGAGCAGGAAGTGCCCATCCGGGTGGTGGACGTGGACGGCAACGGCCTGTTCGACGGGGACGACTACCTGGTGTTCTTCGGCCGCGGGCTGGCCGACCGCTTCCGCGCCCGCTGGTTCGACCCCGACCGGACCTCGCTGTTCTACACCCGCGGGGAGGTCTACTGGCTGGGCCAGCGCGCCGCCGGCGCGCCCGCGCCCGCCCGCATGGCCGAGCGGCCCGCCTCGCTGGGCCTCGCCGGCACCTACGCTCCGGCCAGCTACCGCTCGGTCCTGCACCGGGAGGACCGGCGGTTGTACATGACCGATCCGGACTACCTGGACCAGAGCACCTTCCTCTTCACCGACAAGATCACCGACGACACGCTGTCCTTCCAGGTGGCCGACGTGGACTCCGCCCGGCCGATCGGGGTGCGCGCCGGCTTCCGCGGCAGCGACCGGGAGAGCGAAAACAACTCGATGAACATCCACGAACTCTCCATGTCCATCGAGCGGCCCCAGGGCAGCGGCAAGCTCAGCGACCCGGTCACCTCGCGCTTCACCTTCATGGACCACGAGACCCTGGAGTTCGCGGTCTACGACAGCCGCCAGGACCCCGCCTTCGCGCTCACCGGCACCAGCCTCTCGCCGGTGCGCAACGTGCTGCACATCGTGGGCGAGCACCCCGACGGGGCCGGCGGCTTTGCCCCCGGTTCGGGCGCCTACCTCCAGTGGTTCGAGATCGCCTGCTACCGGCGCTTCCTGGCCCCCGGCACCACCGGGCGGCTGGCCTTCACCAGCGGCGACACCCTGGGCGCGCTGGCGCTGGGGGTGGGCCGGCTGCGCGAGGCGACCGCCGAGGTGTACGACGTTACCGACTCCGCCGGCCCGGTGTACGTGGACGTGAGCGGCACCGCGGTGCGCTCCGGGAGCTTCTGGCAGGTGAGCTTCCAGGACACCGCCCCGACCCGCCCGCACGCCTACTTCGCCGCCAGCCGCAGCTACCTGCCGCAGCTGCCCGACGCGGTGGTGGTGCCCGACACGCCCAGCGCGCTGGCCGCGATCCAGGGCGCCGACCTCTTGATCATCACCCACGAGTCGCTGGAGTCCGAGGCGCAGCGCCTGGCGGCCGCGCACGCGGCGCAGGGCCTGTCGGTGGTGGTGGCCCGGGTGGGCGACGTGTACGACGAGTTCGACGGCGGGCGCAAGTCCGACGTGGCCATCAAGCGGCTGATGCGCCGGGCGTTCTACCGGTGGCACCCGGCGCCGCGCTACCTCTTGCTGATGGGCGAGAGCAGCGAGAACCCGCGCGGCCACCTGCTGGTCCGCGGCAGCAACCCGCCGGCCATGCTCAGCCGCCTGGACCTGATGCCCTCGCCCCGGGCCTTCGGCTCGGTCCCGGTGGGCAGCCAGTACGAGGTCACGCCGGAGGACCACTGGTACGTGGTGGGCCTGGACACCACCGACCGCTACCCGATGTTCCCGGCGGCGGGGGTGGGGCGCATCTCGGCGTACACCCCGGCGGAGGCCGCGGCGGTGGTGGACAAGGTGATCGCCTACCAGCACCCCACCGCCGCCGACACCTGGCGCTCGCGCAACCTGTACGTGTCCGACGACACCTGGTCCAACGGCCTCAGCATCTCGACCGACGTGCTGGTCCGGAACGACTTCACCGAGATCGCCTTCCGGCGGATCTCGGAGGCCCTCGCCCGGACGGTCTCCCAGACCGCCGGGTTCAGCGCCTTCGGGACGGACAGCTTCTACCTGGCCGACTACACCGACTCGGTCCACACCTGCGACGTGGCCGGCGACAGCACCCGGCGCGGCTACTTCTGCATGGCCCAGTACGGGCACAACTACATCGCGCCGCTGCTGTGGAACTAGATGGGCCAGGGCGACCTCATCGT
>DATKKS010000124.1:0-3389 GCA_035542815.1 Saccharimonadales bacterium (SeqCode)
CTCGGCGGTGTTCGGGCCGGAGTGCGCGGTCTCCGGGAGCCTGGTGGCCAACGGCTGCGTGGTCGAGGGCGAGGTGGCCGAGAGCGTGCTGTTCGGCGGCGCGTGCGTGGAGGCCGGGGCGCGGGTGACCCGGAGCATCCTCGACAAGACCGTGCGCGTGGGGGCCGGGGCGGTGGTGGGCGGCGAGGCCGACATCACCGTGGTGGGCAAGAACGCGGTGGTGCCCCCCGGGGTGCGCGTGGGTGCGGGCGCGCGCGTGGACATCGGCGTGCGGCCCGAGGACTTCCCGGGCGCGGAGGTGGCGGCCGGCGCCGAGGTGGTGCGGCGGTGAGCCAGCGCTACGCGATGCTGCTCGCGGGCGGGGAGGGCAGCCGCCTGTGCCTCTTGTCGGAGAAGCGGGCCAAGCCGGCGGTGCCCTTCGGCAGCAAGTACCGGATCATCGACTTCGCGCTGTCCAACGCGGTCAACTCGGGCATCTTCGACATCGGGGTGCTCACCCAGTACCGGCCCGCCTCGCTCAACGAGCACATCGGCAGCGGCCGCCCGTGGGACCTGGACCGCACCCGGGGCGGGGTGGAGTTGCTGCAGCCGTTCCTGGGCTGGGCCGAGACCGACTGGTACCGGGGCACCGCCGACGCCGTGTACCAGAACCTCTACGTGCTCGAGCACACCCGGGCGGACGAGCTGCTGATCCTCTCGGGCGACCACGTGTACAAGATGGACTACAACCCGATGTACGCGTTCCACGCCTCCCACCCGGGCGCGGTGACGGTGGCGGTGAAGCCGGTGCCCGCCCACCTCACCTCGCAGTTCGGGATCCTGACCGCGGGGCGCGCGGGCCGGGTGGAGAGCTTCGAGGAGAAGCCGCGCCGGGCCCGCAGCACCCTGGCGTCCATGGGCGTGTACATCTTCTCGCGGGCGCTCCTGGAGCGGCTGCTGCCCGAGGACGCCGCCGACCCGCTGAGCCGCCACGACTTCGGGCGCGACCTGCTCCCGCGCCTGGTAGCCGAGGGCGAGGTGTACGCCTACGCCTACGACGGCTACTGGGCCGACATCGGGACGGTGGAGTCCTACTACCAGGCCAACATGGAGCTCACCCGGGTGGACGCCGACCTGGATCTGCGCGATCCCGACTGGCCGATCCACACCGTGAGCTACGATCTGCCCCCGCTGATCGCGGGAGGTGGGGGGCAGGTGTCGCAGTCCCTGATCGGCAGCGGCTGCATCCTGCGCGGGACGGTGGAGCACTCGGTGCTGTCCCCCGGGGTGATCGTGGAGCGCGGGGCGGTGGTGCGGGATTCCATCGTGCTGAACAACTGCTGGATCGGCCGGGACGCGGTCCTCGACCGGGCGATCCTGGACAAGAACGTGTTCGTAGGGCACGGCGCGCGCGTGGGGCACGGGGACGACCTCACCCCCAACGCGCGCTGCCCGGAGCACCTCAGCTCCGGGCTGACCATCGTGGGCAAGGGCACGCGGCTGCCGGAAGGCCTGGTGGTGGGGCACAACTGCCGCATCGCCCCGGACCTGGTGGAGCGGGAGTTCACCGCCGCGCAGCTCCCGAGCGGGGCCTGCCTGGACCCGCCGCCCGGACCGGAGAGCGCGGGGGAGTAACGGCGGCTCAGTCGCCGGCGGCCACCCGCAGGGTCATCCCCGGGTGGATCGGGGCGCCCGGGCGCAGCCCGTTCCAGCGGACCAGGTCGGCCGCCTTGCAGTGGTGCAGCGCGGCGATCCCGTAAAGCGTTTCGCCCTTGCGGACCAGGTGGATCGGAACCAGCTCGGCGGGCCGCGGGCCGGCCGCCAGGTCCAGCGCCGGGGCCATCGCGGCCTCGGCCACCGCGGGCGTCGCGCGCGTGGCGCTCGCCGGGCCGAGCGCGCCGCCGGCAGCCGGCTCGGTCTCCACCTCGGCCAGCTGCGGCGGGGTGGGCGGGCCCAGCATCCCGCGCCGCACGGCGGGCGGGGTCGGCGGGCCCGCGGGGACGGCCGGCGTCCAGGCCGCCGGCTCCGCGCCGGCGGCTTCGCGCAGCGGCACGCTCAGCACTGCCCCGCGCCGCAGCCGCGAGCCGGGGTCGCGGATGTGGTTGGCGCGCGCCAGCGCGCTTGCGGTCAGCCCGTAGTGGCGGGCGATGGTGCGCAGCGTCTCACCCTTCTTCACCCGGTGCCGCGTTGTTTCGACCTCGGGCCTGGCCAGCGCCGCCGGATAGTCGCGCGCCTGCAGCCGGGCCAGCACCTCCGGGCCGGTGCCCTTGGGGACGCGCACCATGGTCCCGCCGTCGCGCGGGGAGGCCTGCTTCCGGAGGATCGCCGGGTTGAGCCGGCGTAGCAGCTCGATGGGGGAGCGCGTGAGGTACGCCAGCACCTTGAGGTTCACGCCGCCCGGGGCGGGGATCTCGTCGAAGCTCAGCGGCGGGTTGATGGCCTGGCCCTGGAAGCCGTAGGCCGCGGGGTCCTTGGCGATGGTCAGCGCGGCCATGAACGCCGGCACGTAGTCCCGCGTCTGGCGCGGCAGGTTCAGCGACCAGTAGTTGAACGTGTTCTGCCGGCCCAGGGCCCGCAGCACCGTGCCCTCCCCGCTGTTGTAGGCGGCCAACGCCAGCGGCCAGTCGTGGAACAGCGAGTACAGGTGCTTCAGGTACTGCGCCGCGGCCTCGGTGGAGCGCTTGGGGTCGCGCCGCTCGTCCACCTTGGGGTTGACGTTGAGCCCGAAGATCCTCGCGGTGCTCTTCACGAACTGCCACGGGCCGGAGGCCGCCGACCGCGACAGGGCCTTGGGGTTGAAGCCGCTCTCGACGAACACCACGTGGATCAGGTCCGGGGGCAGGCCGTTGCGCTCCAGGACCGGCATCATCATGTCCAGGTACTCGCCGGAACGGCTCAGCCAGGCCTGGAAGGTGGCGTGCCCGCGCCCGCTGAAGAAGTCGATCCAGTGCTGCACCCGGTCGTTGCTCTCGGGGACGATCTGCTGCGCCTCGGGCGAGGCCAGCACGGAGTCCGTGGGCAGGCCGGGGCCGGGAGCCGCGCCAACCGTGGGCCCGCCGGCGGGTGCGCCCTCCGGCTCCTCGCCGCCCGCCGCGGGCTGCGATTCCTCGGACGCCGCGGGCGGCGGCTGGAACGCCGGGCGCAGCGACAGGTGCTGCCGCACGCAGTGCAGCCGCACCGAGCCGGCCTGTTGCACCAACCGCACGAACTGCTGGTTCTGGACGTAGGACAGCGGCACCCGCTGGCGCAGCTCGTGCAAGTCGGCCAGCAGCTGCTCGGCGGCGCGCTGGGCGTCCATCCAGCGGCCGGCCTTGAGCAGGCCCTGGCAGCGGGCCAGCTCCTGGGCCGCCCGGTCCAGCGTCGCGGGGACGTCGATCTGGAGCGCGAGGCTGTCGGCGGGGCTGAGCGTG
>DATKKS010000125.1:0-3614 GCA_035542815.1 Saccharimonadales bacterium (SeqCode)
GGACTCGGAGCGGACCCCTCCCGACAAAGTCGGCGCCAAAGTCCGTTTGGTCTGCTATCCGGCCCCTGACCCGGATAGGAACCCCTTCACCCATGTCACATTGGCATTGGGCGTGCCAAAGGCGCAATCATCCTGGGAGGCGTGCACCGCGTTCGGGATGAGATTCGTAATTCACTGTGAATTCATAAATTACGCGCTGGCTCCGGGGACTCTCCGGGAGGCGCCCCAACCGCCTCGCCAGCAACCCGAGACCTGGCTTGGTTACCGAGTACTCACAAGGCACTTAATAGATCTAATAATTCATTGCCGAGAAAACAATTACGGGGTGGGTCGCGATGACCCACCCCGTGTTTCCGGCGTATCCAGTCTTTCAGCCGTCGAGCCCCACAGTGGCCAGCTTGCGCGCCAGGGTCTTGCGAGTGATGCCCAGCGCCCGCGCCGCGGCGCTCTTGTTTCCGCCGCAGCGCCGCAGCGCCTCGGACACCGACTGCCGCTCCACCAGTTGCACCCGGGACCGAAGCCCGGCGCGCTCGCCCGAGGTCGCCCACACCTTGCGCTGCACGTCCGCCGAGAGCAGGTCCGTGGTGATCTCCCCGCCCTGCGGCACCCGCGCCACCAGGTTCTCGACCTCGCTCTCGAGTTCGCGCACGTTGCCTGGCCAGTCGTACTGGCTCAGCGCCTGCAGCAGGCCTGGGTTCACGCTGAAGGTCCGGTGGTGCTTGCCGGCGTAGTACTCCAGCATGTGCTCGGTCAGCAGCTTGATGTCCTCGCGGCGCTCCCGCAGCGGCGGCAGGTGGACATACATCCCCTTCAGCCGGTAGTACAGGTCCTTGCGGAACCGCTCGGCCTCCACTTCGGAGCGCAGGTCCCGGTTGGTGGCGGCGATGATCCGGATGTTGACCTCGCGGGTCGCCCGCGCGCCGACCGGCTTGATGGTCTGCTCCTGCAGCAGCCGCAGCAGCTTGAGCTGCAGCCGGGGGCTCAGCTCCCCCACCTCGTCAATGAAGAACGTGCCCCCGTCGGCCGCCAGCACCAGGCCCTCCTGGTCGCGGATGGCCCCGGTGAACGCGCCCCGCACGTGGCCGAACAGCTCGCTCTCGGCGATGCCCTCGGGCAGCGACGCGCAGTCCAGCACCACGAACGGCTTGTCCCAGCGGTCGGAGAGGGCGTGGATCGAGCGCGCGAACAGCTCCTTGCCGGTGCCGGTCTCGCCCTCCAGCAGCACCTTGGCGGAGGTCTCCGCGCACACCCGGAGGTCCGCCAGCACCCGCTGGTCCAGCGTGAGGAACCCGGCGAGCTGCTGCTGGGAGGTGACCTTGGGGGAGTCGCCCACGGCGTTCGGCGCGAACCGCCGCACGAACAGCCCGCGGGTGCGCTCGATCTCCGAGAGTTCGAAGTCCACCTGGCGCACCAGGTGGTCGAGCCCCAGGCGCATGAACAGGTTGCGGGCGTCGAATAGCGCGCTCTTCTCCTCGCCGCGCATGCGCTGGTGCTCGGGGTGGCGGACCAGGAAGCCGCCCAGGGCCTTGAGGGTGAAGGCCAGCTCCAGGCGCGCCTCCACCTGGCTCAGGGTGTGCACCGAGAGATCGAAGCTGCGCCGGGCCGCGCCGCGGTCGCCCAACAGCAGCTGGGCCTCGCCGCGCGACCGGTACGCCGCGCCCACCTCGATGGGATCGAGGATGCGCTCGCCCACCTCGATGGCCGCGTTGGCGTGCTCGATGGCCTCGCGCGGCTCGTTCAGCGCCACGCACGCCTGCGCCAGGCGGCGTTCCACTTCGGCGGTCACGTCGCCCTCGGGCGCGTGCAGCCGGGCGATCGCCAGACCCCGCTGGTAGTGGGTCACCGCCTCGGGCGTGGCCCCCTGCTCGCACAGCAGGTCGCCCCACACTTCCTCGGCGATGGCCTCCTCCCGCGCGTGCCCCTTGATCCGGGCGATCTCGAGCGCGGTCTGCAGCTGGCCCAGGGCCACCGGGAAATCGCGGATCTGCAACGACAGCATGGCCAGCGCGATGTGCGCCCGGGCCTGGTGCTGGGGCATGTGGGCGGTCAGCTCCATGCCGCGCTCCAGCGCCTGCTGCGCCTCGGCCCAGTTGCCCGCCCGGACGTGCGCATAGCCCAGGTTCAGCAGCCAGGGACCCAGCTTGTCGTCGAGGTGGAGATCCTCCGCGATGGCGATGGCGCGTGACAGGTGGTTCAGCGCCAGCGTCCATTGGGCGCGCTGCACGAACAGCACGCCGAGGTTGTTGTGGGCCACCGCCCGGCCCTTGGGGTCCGGGGTGTCCCACTCGTAGAGGTGGAGAGCGGCGCGGTAGTGGCGCTCCGCTTCCTCCGCGTTGCCCAGGCGGTAGTGGACCGCCCCCAGCCGGGAATGGCACCGGGCGAGCTGGGTCGGCTCGCCCAACCGCTTGAGCGTCCGGAACGCCTCCTCGCCCTCTTCCAGCGCGCGGCGATAGTCGCCGCGGACACGGTCCACCCGGCAACGCACCAGGAGCACCGCCGCGCGGACGGCCTCGTCCGCGTGCTGCGCCTCCACCTGGTCGCACAGGGCGGCCGCGGCGTCGAAATCGCCTCGCTGGACGGCGTCTTCCGCTCGCTCCAGATCAGGCGGGACGGAACCTGGTTCCAACTCGGATCGAGAGGACTCAGGAAGACTCATAGGCCCATTCCACGGGGAAATCCAGCCTACCCAACCCGCCACAGAGCCTGGACCACGAACATCCGAAGAGCCTCCAGCCAGCTGCTGGGCCCGTGGCTCTGAACGGCGGCGCGATCACCGGCCTGCATTGCGCGGGCACTGTGCGGCAATCCGGAAGTCGAGGTCCCCAGCGTCGGGGCCACCGGCCGAATGACGCTGTGAGCCTTCGGGTTCCCAGTCCCGTCATCGGGGTCGTCGGGCCCACCCTTGCCGGGGCCACCTCCCGGATTGTCGATGAACATCCCGGGCATCATTCCTGCGGCGCATGCGGAGGGGGTAAGCGTTGGCAGGAAGCTGACCGAGAGCATCGCCAGGAGGACCCCCAAGGGCAGCCACGACTTGAGTGGAGTGATCCTGTGTCTCATGGTTCGGTCACCTTCATGCAGTCGGTAGAAGCCGCGCCCGCGGATGAACGGATCGGGGTCTCCACTCCCCGCGCCCATCGAAACGGTACGCCTTCGGCCACGCGACCATTACAGCCACGGGCCCCGACGCGTTGGAGAAGAAGCTGATTTGCTCCAGTCGGGGGGTGCCCCCCGACTTACGTTCAGTTTAGGCGCGCTCTGGCTTTCTGTCAACGTGTGAACCTGCACGGGGTTCTCGCCGGCGGCGGCGGCGATCTCGCAGGGGACCAACAGGATGGCTGGAGAGGCCGGAGGGGACCGGGGGGCGGGTGCCCGAGGGGACTGGCCGGCCCCGCGCGGAAAGACTGCCTGGCGGCTCCTACTGCCCCGGCGGGCCGCCCACGCCGGCGGCCGAGCTGTCCGCCGCCAGCCGGAGGTGGACCCAGCCGTCAATCGGGCTGGCCGACTGCTCCCCGCCCGGGCCGCCCCGCATGCCGCCTCCGCGGCCGCCAAAGCCCCCACCCCGGGACATCCCGCGCCCGCCTCCCCAGCCACCCCCCCCGCCCTCGTCCCCG
>DATKKS010000126.1:0-2106 GCA_035542815.1 Saccharimonadales bacterium (SeqCode)
CCCGGAGGGTTGGTGGTGTTGCGCGCCACCACGTCCCCCAGCACCTGGCGGAACTCGGCCACCGCCGCGGGCCAGGCCGGCTGGCGCGGGGCGGCGTGCGCCGGCCCGGGCGCGAGGCCGGCGGACAAGACAATCGCGGCCAAGAGATGTGCGGCGCGCGTCTTCAGGTGTCACCTCCCGTGAATGGACCGGGTCAATTCCGCTTCGCGCCCTGCCCAATCCAGTTGTACAGCTTGTTCAGCAGGGGCCAGCGCGACTCCCGCGTGCTGCCCGGCGGCATGACGTCGCCGGGCACCTGGAGGGGGTCCCCCATCTTCAGCAACACGTAGCTGCTGTCGGGGTACCCGGGCTCCACCAGGTAGCGGCCCGGGTCCTCCGTGCTTCTGCGGTTCACCAAGCTGTCGTAGCTCGCGCCGGTGGCCAGCGCGAGGCCACCGGCCCTAGCCGCCGGCGAGTGACAGTTCTTGGTGCCGCAGGACTGAACCAGCAACGGCTCCACCTCCGAGGCGAACCGCACCTGCGGCGGAGGCGTCGGGTCGCAGACATTGCCCCAGCCGCACCCGAGCGCCAGGCCCACCCCGGGGAGCGCCAGCGCGGCGCGGATCAGTGGCCGCGGCAGCCGGACCGCGGCTGGAAAGCGTCCGAGGCCCGCGCGGCCCAGCGCGGCGCGGCCTTCCAGCTCCAGCGAGAGCGCCGTCCAGCGGAGCGTCTGCTGGCGGTCGCGGGCCCGCACCTCGCGGCGCATCTCTTCGAGGGCCGCCGGTGCCGTCGCGGCCGAAACGGCCATCCGCGCCAATCGCCCCAGGTACTCGACGGTGTCGGCGTTGGTGTCCCGGATGAGCGCCGCCACCCGGGCGGCCAGCTCGGGCGACGCCATCTGGGGATGGAGCCGGGCCAGGAGGCTGTGCCGGAAGCCCAGGTCCTGCACCCGGTGCAGGATCGGATGCTCGCCGAACTGCCGCTCCCAGAGCACGTCCGCGAACAGCCGGAAGGCGCGCTCCGCGCGCGGGTCGGCGATGCAGTAGTCGAAGGCGCGGTAGTCGCCGACGGCGCGGCCCTCGCGCACCATCCGGTCCTCCAGCGTAGACCGCGCATACAGCTCGGTGCGGGCGACATCGAAGGGGTGGGCCAGGTGCGCGCCCAGGAAGTCCAGGTTCTCCTGCAGCTCCTCGAGCGTCGAGTCCGGATGGAACAGGAGCAGGTTGAAGCAGGAGTACACGCCCAGCTCGCGCAGGATGCGCAGGGCGCGCTCGTTGGTGGCCGGGGACACCCTGCGGTTGAGCGCGGTGATGCCGGCCTGTGAGTGGGTCTCGATGCCGATATACGCCCGTGCCAGGCCGCGGGACTTGAGGTAGGCGAAGAGGTCCGCCTCCACGTCGTCGGGCCGGCACTTGATGACGAAGGCGAACGGCTTGACGATGCCCCGCCGGGCGGCATCCAGGATCTCCCGGCAGCGCGGCAGCGCCCGGCGCCGGTCCGGGTGGATGAAATCGTCATCGTGGAACACGAACACCCGCACGCCGTGCTCGCGGTGGAGGGCTACCATCTCCTCCGCCACACTGGCCGGTGCGCGGTAGCGAAGCCGCCCGGTGGGCACCTGGCGGTGCCAGGCGTGGATGGAGCAGAACGAGCAGGAGCCGGCGCAGCCGCGGCTGGTGACCACCGGCGCCTTGGCCACGCCGAGCGTGCGGTCCGGGCGTCGGCGCAGCGGCCGCGCCAGTCCCGCCAGATCCGGAACGCGAAGCGGCGGCCGATGGCAGATCCCGCCCTCCGGCCCACGCCAGCTCACGCCGTCCAGCTCGCCAGGCAGGGCGCCGCCCGAGGCCAGCAGGCCCGCCAGCGTCACGATCCGCTCCTCGCCGTCGTGGTGCAGGACCGTGTCCAGCCCCGGGGTGTCGCGCAGGATCTCCGGGGCGCGCAGGCTGGCGAAGTGCCCGCCCGCCGTGACGTGGCCCGAGAAGCCCCCGGGGCGCCGCCGCAGCACCTCGCGGCGGGCCCGCGAGAGACCCGCGCGGGAGTTGAACGGCACCACCGAGCACTCGTGGCCGGCCTGGATCAGCGCGCCGGCCAGGTAACGCAGCGCGAGGCTCTCCTCGAGCTCCGGTC
>DATKKS010000127.1:0-17049 GCA_035542815.1 Saccharimonadales bacterium (SeqCode)
GGGGGCGTCGGGCGGCCGCCGCCGGCCCCACGACCGGCCCCCGCGGCCTCGAACTTGACAGGCATCCGGGTGGCCCCTTAAGATACCGGTTCGGTTGCGGAAGTGGCGAAACTGGCAGACGCACTGGGTTCAGGGTCCAGCGAGGGCAACCTCATGCGGGTTCAAATCCCGCCTTCCGCACCACCTCCGAGATGCTGAACGCCGCGGCGGGCCACCCCAAGGGGTGGCCCGCCGGCGTTTCGGGCGGTGCGGCCGGGCCGGCCGGCGCGCGGGCCGCAGCCGGTGGCGCAGCGTTCCGCAACCGGCGGTGCGGCCCCGCCCGCGCCCAGGCCCGCCCCGGGGCTAGGGCGTCCGGCCCCCGCCCTTCCCCCGCGGGCCGTACAGCAGCCGCAGCTGGCCCCAGGAGGTGGCCACCGCGGGCGAGGGGCAGCCGTTCGCCGCCCCCGGCGTGGGCCCGCAGCCGGTGCCGGGCGGGTTGCTGCCCGCGGGCGCCGGGTCGAGGGCGTCGAACAGCTTCCAGGAGCCGGCGCCGTCCGGGAACCGCCCGTAGCCCCGGTCCGAGCCGCCCTCGACCGCGCCGTAGGTCACCGCGTCCACCTGGACCGAGTCCGCGCCGGAGAACTTCCACAGCCGCACGGTGTCCCCGCCGTTGTTCAGCGACAGCCCGTAGGCCGGGTGGTGGGTGGCCTTCTCCCAGGCGTAGGCATCCGAGCCGAACACCACCAGCCGGGCGCGCGGCCCCAGCGTGCCGGTGAGGGCGAAGCGCCAGGTGGTGTCGGCGTCCGCCAGCCGGTAGCCGTCGAGCGCCACCGGGGTGTCCGCGGGGTTGTAGATCTCCACCCACTCGTCGTCGCGCGAACTCACCGTGCCGTCGCCGTTCCAGTCGCGGGCGGGGGACGCCAGCACCTCGTTGATCACCAGCTCGGCGCGCGCGGGCGCGGCCGCCCCCGCCAGCAGGAGCGCCGCCAGCAGCGCGGCGCAGGTTCCAAGGTGTCCATTCCGCATCGTCGGTCCTCGGGGGTGGCGCTGGGGACCGGCCGAGGACATGGAAGAATCGCGCCAGCGGCGGGACGGCCGCCGGCGGCCGAAGCGCGCTGGAACGCGCAGGAACGGGAGGGATGGCCGCCGCCGGGGGCGCCGCGCGGCCGGAACCCCAGGCAGCAGCGACAACGCGCGGTGGCGGCGGCGCGCGGTGCGGCGGGCGCACCGGGCGGCGGGCGCGCGGCGCGCCGGGCGCACCGGGCGCGCTCACATGACGTGGCGAGGAGGCGCGGCGGCGGGCGATCCTACCCCGGCGCCCAGGTCAGCCCGACCCGGAAGGCGGCCCGGTCGGCGGCCAGGCCGGCGGTCCAGGACCACGCCCCGGTCCCGGGCTGCAGGTGCGCGTCCAGCCGCTCTCCGCTCTCGTCGCGGGCCTCGTTGGAGCCGGTGGGCACGGTCAGCCCCGCGACCGCCGAGAGCGCCCCGGCCGGGGCCAGCAGCCCGGGGAAATCGGCCAGGTCGAGCCGGGCGAGCACCTCCACGTCGCCCAGCCCGTGGCTCCGGGTGGTCGCCGCCGGCTCCCCCGCGGGCGCCTGCTCGTTGCTCTTGAAGCTGTACGGGACGCGCAGCCGGAGGGCGAGGCGCTCCGGCGCCCGGAGCATCAGCAGCGCCGCCACCCGGTGTTCGGTCTGCGACTCCCGGCCCGGGCCGGAGCCCAGGGCGTTCGACTTCGAGAGGTAGACGTCCTCCAGCCCGCAGCTCAAGGGGGCGCCCGTGCCGCCCAGCAGGAAGTCGGCCGGGGTGGGGCTGCCGCACAGGCACTGGCTGCAGGCGGCTGCAGGCCGCGGGGTCAGGAGCGCGAGGCACGCCGCCAGCAGCCCGGGGCCTCCGAGGCGCATGGGATCCTCTCAGGGTGGGCGGCCAGACACGGGGGGTCGGCTCCCCGCGGGGAGCGGGGCCGGAACCGGAAGGCGAGCCTAGCACGCCCCCGCCGGCCAGCGCAGCCCCCCAAAACGCAGCGGGCGGCGCGTGAGCGCCGCCCGCCGGGCGTGAATTGGTCGAACGAGAGACTATGCCTTGCGGACGTTCGACGCCTGCAGGCCCTTCGGCCCACGGACCACTTCGAAGTCCACCCGGTCCCCCTCAGCGAGGGTCCTGAAACCGTCACCCGTGATGGCGGAGTAGTGCACGAACACGTCCTCGCCGCCTTCCTGGGAGATGAAACCGAAACCCTTGGCCTCGTTGAACCACTTCACCGTGCCCTTAACCACTGCGTACTCCTGAGATTCGGGCCGTCTGGCCCATGTTTCCTGCCGCCCGAACGCGGCGGCTGCTTCCGGTCACCTTGACCGGGGGGCGTCGGAGGCCGGGACCCAGAACCACATAAGAGAAATGCCGCCTGGTGTTACGGGCGGCACTCATACGCTCTTCAGCAGGTCCACCAGCTACCGAACACTGCCAAGAGTATCGGCGGAAGCGGGCCCCGGCACAAGGGAATTCTCGCCGGGCAGCCCAAAAAGCCGGCCAGAGAGCCGGAGGAATCGCATAATCCTTTGTGCCATAACGAAATAAATGGAGCGGGCCGGCGGGCCGGCCCACCCCTCAACCCTAGCGCGCCACCGCCGCGCCCAGGAACTGCCCGATGCGGTCCAGGCCCATCCGGATCTGCTCCACCGAGTTGGCGTAGGAGAAGCGCAGGTAGCCCTCCCCGAACTCCCCGAAGGAGGTGCCCGAGAGGCACGCCACCCCCGCCTCCTCCAGCAGCCGGGTGGCCAGCTCGCGGCTGCTCATGCCGGTGCCGGTGATGTTGGGGAACACGTAGAAGGCGCCGTGCGGCTTGAGGCACTTGAAGCCGGGCAGCCGGTTGAGGCCGTCCACGATCACGTCCCGGCGCCGCTTGAACTCCGACACCATGGCGGTCACCGCGTCCTGGGGCCCGGTGAGGGCCTCGACCCCGGCGAACTGCACGCACGAGGCGGTGCAGGAGTGGTTGTTGGTGCCCAGCCGGGCCACGTGCTTGGCCAGCTCCGGGTTCATCACTCCGTAGCCCAGCCGCCAGCCGGTCATGGCGTAGGTCTTGGAGAACCCGTCCAGCACGATGGTGCGCTCGGCCATCCCGGGCAGGGTGGCGATGGAGGCGTGCCGGCCCTCGTACAGGATGTGGCTGTAGATCTCGTCGGCCAGCACGAACAGGTCGTGCTTGATGGCCAGCTTGGCGATGGCCTCCAGGTCCTCCGCGGTCAGCACCGAGCCGGTGGGGTTCTGCGGGGAGTTGAGGATGACGAGCTTGGTCTTGGGGGTGATGAGCCGGCGCAGCTCCTTCACGTCCAGGCGGAACTCGTTCTTCTCGCGCAGCTGGATGGGCACCGGCTTGGCGCCCACCAGGCCGATGACCGACTCGTAGATGGGGAAGCCCGGGTTGGGGTAGATCACCTCGTCGCCGGGGTTCACGCACGCGAACAGGGTGTAGAACATGATCGGCTTGGCGCCCGGGGTGACCACCACGTTCTCGGGGCCGGCCTTGAGCCCGCGGTCCTCGCGCACGAACTCGGCCACCGCCTGGCGCAGCGGCAGGATGCCCGCCGACGGCGTGTAGTGGGTCTCGCCGCGCCGGAGGGCCTCGATCCCGGCATTGACGATGTTGGCCGGGGTGGTGAAGTCCGGCTCGCCGATCTGCAGGTGCACGACGGTGCGGCCTTGGGCCTCCAGCTCGCGCGCCCGCGCCAGCACCTCGAAGGCGGTCTCGGTTCCCAGCTTCTTCATGCGGTTCGCGTACTTCATCATGATCGGCTCCCCTGGCGTCCCCCGGTGCCCCGCGGGCTGCGGGACCGCGCCTCGCGCACGGCCCCGGCTGCGCCGCCTTGCGGCGGCGCACCCCGCTTGCGTTGGAGCACCCGCTCGACCGCCTCCACAATGTTGACGTCCTTGATGCCGAAGGCCCGCATCAGCTCCTCCGGCTTGCCCGACCTGCCAAAGCGGTCCATGACCGCCACCATCTCCATCGGCACCGGGTGCCGGCACGCCAGCACCTGCGCCACCGCGCTCCCCAGCCCGCCGTGCACCTGGTGCTCCTCGGCGGTCACCACCGCCCCGCACTCGCGGGCCGCCCGCGCCAGCAGCTCCTCGTCCAGGGGCTTCAGGGTGTGCAGGTTGATCACCCGCGCCTGGATCCCGCGGGCCGCCAGCGCCCCGGCGGCGCACAGCGCCTCGTGCACCATGACCCCGCAGGCGATCACCGCCACGTCGGCGCCCTCGCGCAGGGTGAGCCCCCGGCCCAGCTCGAAGGGGGTCTCGGGGCCGGTCACCACCGGCACCGCCTCCCGCCCGAAGCGGATGTACACCGGGCCCGTGACCTGCGCCGCCGCCACCGTCGCCTTGCGGGTCTCCCAGTAGTCGCACGGCACGACCAGGCGCAGGTTGGGCATGGCGCGCAGGATGGCCAGCTCCTCCATCGCCTGGTGGGTGGCCCCGTCGGGCCCCACGCTGATGCCGCCGTGGGCGCCGCCGATCTTCACGTTGAGGTTGCTGTACGCCACGGTCACCCGGATCTGGTCGGCCGCGCGGCAGCTGGCGAACGCGCCGTAGGTGGACAGGAACGGCACCTTGCCGCTGGCCGCCAGGCCCGCGGCGATGCCGGTCATGTTCTGCTCGGCGATCCCGATCTCGAAGAAGCGCTCCGGGAAGCGCTGCGCGAACAGGTTCACCGCGGTGGACTCGCTGAGGTCGCCCACCAGCACCACCACCCGCGGGTCGCGCTCCCCCAGCTCCACCAGCGCCTGGCCGAAGCCCTCGCGGGTGCGGCGCGTCTCCACCGGGCGGGCGCCGCCGGCGCGGTCGGTGGCCGGGGCGCTCACGGGCGCCTCCCGTTGCCGTCGCCCGGCGCGGGGGCCCCCGCCAGCAGCCGCGCCGACCACTCGGCGTAGCTGGTGCCCAGCTCGGCCAGGGCGCGCTCGGCCTGCTCCATCTTGGGGGGCACGCCGTGCCAGCGGTAGTCGTCCTCCATGAAGCTCACGCCCTTGCCCATGACGGTGCGGAACAGGATCACCGTGGGCCGGCCCCGGGTGGCGCGCGCCTCGGCGAAGGCCCCCAGGATCCGCTCCATGTCGTGGCCGTCGCAGTCCACCACGTGCCAGCCGAAGGCGCGCCACTTGTCCGCCAGCGGCTCCACGTTCATCACCCGGGCGGTGGGCCCGTCAATCTGCATGCGGTTCACGTCCACCATGCCGCACAGGTGGTCCAGCCGGTAGTGGGCGGCCGCCATGGCCGCCTCCCAGATCTGGCCCTCCTGCTGCTCCCCGTCGCCCATCACGCAGTAGACCCGCTGGCCGGTGCCGTCCAGGCGCACCCCCAGCGCGTAGCCCACCGCCACCGACAGCCCCTGCCCCAGCGAGCCCGAGGAGACCTCGATCCCGGGCACCTCCTGGTGGCACGGGTGCCCCTGCAGGATGCCCTCCAGGGAGCGGAAGGCCATCAGGTGATGGCGCGGGAAGTAGCCCCGCTCGGCCATCAGCGAGTAGATCACCGGGGTGACGTGCCCGATGGAGAAGTGCCAGAAGTCGCGCCCCTCCCAGCGGGGGTTGGCGGGCTCCAGGGTCAGCTCGTGGAAGAACAGCGCCGTCCCGAAGTCGGCCACGGACAGCGGCCCGCCGCTGTGGCCGCTCTGGGCCCGGGCGAGCATGGTGATGATGTCGCGGCGGACGGTCAGCGCCAGCTCCTGGAGCTGGGCGACGTCCGGCTTGGTGGCCAGCACTCCGGCGTTCCTTTCTGCGGCCCCCGGGGCCGGCCCCTCGCCGGCGGCCGGCCCCCGTGAAACCTGCCTCTACCGCTTCCACTCCGCGGTGGCGCTCCACCGCAGCCCGGAGCGCGTCGGCCGCAGCGCGGCGCTCACCTCGAGCGGCCCCGGGCGGGCCTCCACCCGCCCCGCCAGCGCCGGCGAGCCGTCCACGCGCAGGCCCGCCGGCGACACCTCCCAGCCCAGCCGCGCGCCCAGCCCGCGCCACCTCAGGGCCACCCCGCCGCTCCCCTCGGCCCGCACGCGGCCCCTCGCACCGGCCCGCCGCCACGCCACGCCCGCCCCGGCGAAGGGCCGCGCCGGCCCCCAACGCGCCCGCGGCTGAAAGGCGGCGTGGGCCCGCAGCTCGTGCTCCGACACCAACCCGCCGGGCGCCTGCGCCGGGCGCGCGGCGCTCACCCGCAGGCCCCCGCTCACCTCCAGCCGCCCGGCCCGCCCGGCGAGGGCCCGCGCCGCGAACGCCTCGCC
Organism: Saccharimonadales bacterium (SeqCode); assembly: GCA_035542815.1. Classification (GTDB taxonomy): domain Bacteria; phylum Eisenbacteria; class RBG-16-71-46; order RBG-16-71-46; family JACRLI01; genus JACRLI01. Next base: position 6,242 of record DATKKS010000127.1, read on the forward strand.
GCCCAGGCTGTCGCCGCGCAGCCCCAACCCCACGCCAGCCCGCCAGCGCCCGTCGGCCGCGCGCACCGTGACCCGGCCTTGCGAAGGCACCCCCGGCCGGCCCGCGCGGGCGAGCGTGGCGGGCACCGAGTTGCGCGCCCGCAGCGAGCGCACCTCCAGCTCCAGGCGGCGCGCTCCGTGGGCGAGGCTCGCGCGCACCGCCCCATCGCGCGGCGCCAGGCGCGCGGCCAGCTCCAGCCGGCGCGGCGCCCCGCCCGCGGGCCCGGCCGGGGCGGCGGCGTCCACGCCGGACCCGCCGCGCGCGAGCACCCAGCCGACCTGCACGCTCCCGGTGGAGTCGCTCGCCCCGCGCACGCGCGTGAGGCGCCAGGAGCCCAGCGGCCCCGGGGCATCGCCCGCCTGGACCGACCAGCGGCGCACCCCGCCCTGCCGCAGCGTCGCCGCCGCGCCGGCCCGTGGGCCCGCCAGCCCCAGCCTCCAGGAGTCACGGAAGGCGCGGCCTGCCCCGCTCGGCGAGGCGGCCGCGCGCGAAAAACCTCGGGCCAGGCCGACGCTGGGGCGCATGCCGCCGGGCAAGCGAGGCCCTTGGAGATCGAATCCCAAAGAGGACGTGGAATCGGGCCGCCCGGCCCAGTTCCGGTGGAGTTCCAGCGCCCCGGCGCGCAGCCTTTCCTCGCCCCGCGGGCCCCTCACCCCCCAGCGCGCCGCGACCCGCGCGGCCAGGCGCATCTCCGGCCCGAACAACTCGAACGGGCCGGCCGGGCCGGCCGGCCAGCCGTCCCCCAGCTCCGACTCGGGAGGCGCGTCCGCGCGCTCCCCCGGCCCCCCCGCCGGCCCCGGCGCCAGGGCCACGGCCAGCACCAAGCACATCCGCCACATGGGAGCTTCCCGGGGGGAGAATTGAGGGTGACCGCCGCCAAAGATAACACCTGGGCGGCGAAACTTCAAAGCCGGCGGGGCCGGGGCGGCGTCAAGAGCCGGGTGTCAGGAGGCGGTCGGGGGCAGACCTCGAGGGCCGCGCCTGCTAGAATCCCAGGCTGTCCGACTCCCCTTCGGGCCGGGGATCGGCACGGGAGGCTCGCGTCCCGCCCCGTGGCGTGGACCCGTCAGGTGGGTCAGGTGGCCCGAGAGGAGAACGAAATGGAGATCCGCATGTCCCGGATTCGCGCGCCGCGCTACCGCGGCCGCCTGGCGGCCGCCGCCGTGGCCGCCCTGGCGGCACTGGCCCTGTTCCCGGCCGCCCCCTGCCGCGCCGCCGAGGCGCTCCCCGACGGGCCCGCGGTGCTGGCGAAGTACGCCCAGGCGGTCGGAGGGGTGGCGGCCTGGGACTCGATCCACAACCGGGTCACCCAGATGGTGATCTCGGTCAAGGGCACCAACACCCAGATGAACCTCACCGAGTACCGCGCCCGCCCCAACAAGGAGTACGCGATGCTGGACACTCCCGACGGCAAGTTCCTGAGCGGCGTCGTGGGGGAGTCGGCGTGGGAGTACTCGGTGGCCCAGGGGCCCAAGCTGCTGGACTACCAGGACCAGGCGGACGCGATGCGCGACGCCATCTTCGACGGCCTGGTGCACTGGCGCAGCGGCTACCGGACGGCGGAGACGGTGGGCGTGGACACCCTGCCGGGCAAGCCCTGCTACAAGCTGACGCTCAAGCCCCGGGTCGGCTCGCCGGAGACCATGTACTTCGAGGTGGACACCGGCCTGCTCGCGATGGTCGAGGGCAACTACGAGACCAGCACCATGGGCACGGTGAACCGGAAGACCTACTTCAGCGACTACCGCAAGGTGGGCAGCGTCCTGGTCCCGTACCTCGTGACCCAGGACGCGCTGGGCCAGCGCATCACCCAGACCATCGTGGAGATCCAGCTCAACACCGACCTGTCGGACGACCGGTTCGACCCGCCGTCCCAGGTGCAGGAGCTGATCAAGGCCAAGCCCAAGGAGTAGCCGGGGCCGGCTGCAGCGCGGCCGCGGGCACGCAGTGGACCACGCCCCGCGCGGGGTCCGCCACGTACACGCGCCCGTCGCGGCCGGCGGCCAGGCCCTCCACCACCAGGCTGTCCTCGGCCCCGTAGTCCCCGAGGCCCCAGGCCCCCAGGATCGCCCCCCCGGCACCCACCCGCAGCACCCGGTTGGCCGCCAGGCAGGAGCTGCGCGCCCGGCTGGCGTCGTCGCCCACGAAGAGCGTGCCGGAGCTGTCCGCCGCGGCGCTCAATGGGTTGACGAACTGGCAGCCGCTGCCCCAGGCGGCCCAGCCGCCGGCGCCCGGCTCGTACACCCACAGGCCGTGGTGGTCGGCGTCGGTCACCACCACGCGCCCCCCGCCCGCCGCGGCCAGGCCGCACTGGGAGTTCGGCAGCGGTGACGGGGCGGCGAGGCTCCGGAGCGTGCCGGCGGTGGGCCCGCGGATCTCCAGCGTGAGCGTGGTGAGCACGTACAGCAGCGTGTCCCCGTCGGTGGCCAGCGCCAGCGGCGGGCTCACCTGGCCCAGGTAGTTCCACGCCCCCGCCAGCGCGCCCTCGCCGGTGAACTCGTCCAGCCGGCCGTTGCCGGTGTCCAGGACGTACAGGTGCTCGCGGCCGTCCACCGCGATGCCCGCGGGCGGGTAGCGGAACTGGCCCAGCCCCTCGCCCGGGCCGCCGATGACGCGCACCAGCTGCCCGTCGGGGGTGAAGCGCAGCACCCGCGCGGCCAGGGTGTCCGTGGCGTACACGTCCCCCGAGGGCCCCACCGCCAGCCACAGCGGCCCCTGGAGGCGGCCCGCGCCGGCGCCGCTCCACTCCGCGTAGCCCGGGATGGGCAGCGGCCGGCCCCGACCGAACAGGCTCACCGGGTCGGGGCAGGCGCCGTTGTCGGCCAGGTGCACGCCGCCGCCGAACGCCCCGGGCGCCGGGGGCGAGAAGCGCACCCGCACGCTGACCGACTCCTGCGCTCCCAGCGCGAACGAGTCCGGGCCCAGCAGGGTGAAGCCGGCGGGGGCCACCAGCGTGGGCCGCCCGCGCAGCACCCCGCCGCCGAGGTTACGCACGGTGAAGGCGAGGAACGCGGAGTCGCCCTGCTCCACCCGCCCGAAGTCGAGGCTGCGCGACGACACCGAGCACCACGGGCTCGCCGGCGGCGGCGGGACGGGGCCGGTCGGCACCCAGCCGGTGCCCTGGAGCGCCAGCCGGCACCCGCCGGGGCGCACCGTCAGGGTGCACGCGCGCGCTCCGGCCCGGGCCGGGGCGAAGCGCACCCGGAGCGTGCCGCGGTCGCCGGGGGCCAGCAGCAGGGTGCTGCCGCCCACGACGCTGAACGCGGAGTCCGACAGCAGTGCCGAGGCGCTCAGGTTGCCGGGGCCGAGGTTGTAGACGTCGGCGGTGCGCTCGGCGGTCTGGCCCACGCGCACGCTGTCGAAGTCCAGGTGATCGGGCTGGAGGCCGCACTGGGAGGCGACGTTGGGCTGGACCGGGCCGCGCGAGCAGCCCGCGGCCAGCGCCAGGACCGCCGCAAGCAGCGCGGGGATCGGCGCGGGGCGCGCGACAGGCCAACGGACGGACACGGTCCTCTCTCCATCCCGCACGGAAGGGCGCGGCGCAGGCGAGCCCAGTATAGCGCATCGCCCGCCGCGCAGCGCCCGTGCTAGAATCCGCTGCCCTCGTCGGGAGAACCCATGAGATTCGCAGGAGAGCTGGCGGCACTGGGGACGGCGGTGTGCTGGGCGTGCGGCTCCAACTTCTTCGCCGCCGCCGGCCACCGCATGGGCTCGTGGGTGCTGAACCGCCTGCGGGTGGCGGTCGCGGCGGTGTTCCTGGCCGGCTCGCTGCTCCTGCTGCGGGGGTCGCCCTGGCCCACCTGGGCCACCCCAGCGCAGGTCGGGTGGCTGGCCCTGAGCGGGCTGGTGGGGTTCGTCTTCGGCGACACCTTCTACTTCCGCGCGCTGGTGATCCTGGGGCCGGGGCGGGCCGCGCTCCTGGGCTCGCTGGCGCCGGTGTTCACCGCGCTGCTGGCCTGGCCGGTGCTGCACGAGACCCTCGGCCCGCTGGCGCTCGTGGGGATGGCGCTCACGCTGGGCGGCCTGGCCTGGGTGCTGTACGGGCGGGCCCACGCGGAGCCGGCGCACCCGGAGGGCTCGTGGCGCGTGGGGGTCGTGGCCGGGGTGCTCTCGGCGGTGGGCCAGGCGGTCGGGTACGTCATCTCCAAGCTGGCGCTGCGGGACGGGCTGGACGCGCTCTCGGCCACCGTGATCCGGGTGACCACCGCGACGGTCGCGATGTGGCTGATGGCCGCGGCGGGGCGCGAGGCGCGCGCCTCCTTCCGGGTGCTGCGCGACCGGGTGGCGACGCTGACCATGGTGGCCGGGGCGTTCTGCGGGCCCTTCCTGGGGGTGACCCTGTCGCTGCTGGCGCTCAAGCACACCGACGCCGGGGTGGCCGCGTCCATCACCGCGTTCTACCCGGTGCTCACCATCCTGATCTCCTCGAGATTCCACCACGAGCGGATCACGCCGCGGATCCTGGCGGGGACGCTGGTGTCGGTGGCGGGGGTGGTGGTGCTGTTCCTGAGGTAGGCGGGCGGGCGCCGCGCGCCGGGGCCGCGGTCAGGGCAGCCCGCGCCGGCGGCGGATCCACCATTCGGCGCCGAAGCACAGCAGCGCCAGGGCGTACGGCCAGGGCTCCCGGGGCAGGGCCAGTTCGTGCGCGCCGCGCGGGCGGCGGGCCTCGCGCGCCAGGGCCTCCGCCAGCGCCGCGGTGTCGGCGGCGGTGAAGAAGCGCCCGCCCGAGGCCAGCGCCGTCCGCCGCAGGCCCGGGGCGTCCGGGGCGCTCTCGATCCACTCCTCGCCGGTGGACTCCACCGCGGCCTCGGCCTGGGCCCGCGCGACCTCGCGCTCCCCGCGCCACGCGCGCGCCACCAGCCGGTAGCGTCCGGCGGGCAGGGTCGCCTCGGCCCGCGCCGCGCCGCCCGGCAGCCCCTCCACCGCCAGCGGCACGCCGCGGCCGGCCTCGGGCACCGCCTCCAGCGTCACCCGGTCCCCGGCGGCCTGCCCGGTGACCTCCACCTCCAGGGCCTCCCCCAGCTCCGCCACCCGGCGCGCCGGACGCACCGCCAGCGCCGGCCCCGCGCCCGGCTCGTTGAGCCAGCGCCACACCCGCGACAGGAACGCCGGGAACACGTCGCTCCCGCCCGGCGCGCCCTGCGCGGTGAAGGTCCAGCGGTACAGCTGGCCGGCGTTGAGCGCGAACACCCGCCCCCCGCCGGGCGGGCTCAGCACCGCCCCGATCACCGCCGAGCCGCGCGGGCTCATCAGCAGCCGGCGCCCGCCGGCGCGCAGCGACAGCGGCCGCACCCCGGCCGCCGGCGGCAGCTCCGACCAGCGCGCCAGCAGCGCCGGGTCGGCTCCGTCCTCGCCGAACAGCGCGTCCCCGCGGGCCTCCGGCGCGGGCACCGGGGAGAGCGCCACCGTGCCGCCCGCGGGCACGTTGCGCAGCGCGTAGGGCAGCAGCGGCTCGAGCGGGGTGCCGGCGTAGAACTCCAGGCCGGCGCCGCCGCCGTAGACCCACAGCCCGGCCCCGGCGCGCACCCGGGCCGCGGCCGCCGCCAGCACCTGCGGCAGCCCCGGGGCCCCGTGCAGGTCCCCCAGCACCACCACCGCGGCGCCGCCCAGGCGCGCGGCGAGCGCCGCCGGCGTGGCCGTCTCGGCCGAGCCGGGGCGCAGGTAGCTCCCGCCGGGCCCGGCGATCCAGAACTCCGGCGCCAGGTCGGGCTCCTCCTCCAGCGAGCGCCGCAGGAACGAGAAGTCGAAGCTCGGCGCGGCCTGCACCAGCACCACGCGGGCCTTGTCGGCGAGCACGTCCAGCGCGAACAGGCGGCGGTTGTTGAGGGCGGTGAGCTCGCCGGGGACCGGCGCGAGGGTCACGTCGTAGAAGTGCACGCCGGGGGTCTCGGGGGTCACGGTGAACGCCACCTCGGACTCCCCGGCGCGCGGCAGCCGCAGCTCCTGGCGGGCCAGCAGCCGCGGCCCCTCGCGCAGCTCCAGCGCGGTGGCCCGCCCGGCGAGCCCGCGCGCCTCCAGCGTCACCCGGACCGGAGAAGGCCGGTGGACGTAGGCGGTGGAGTTCGCGGCCAGCTCGCGCACCGCGGCGTCGGGCGCCGCGGACGAGTCCCCCGGCAGCACCGCGTACACCGGCAGCCCCAGCCGCTCCGCGCCGCTCCAGGGCTCCTGCCCCTGGGTCACCGCGCCGTCGCTGACCGCCACCAGCACCGCCGGGCGGCCGGCCGCGAGGCCGCCCGAGGCGGCCAGCACGTCGCCCAGCGCGGTGGCGCCCCGGAACGCCGGCCCGGCCGCCGCGGTGTCCGCCAGGGTGCGCGCGAAGCCGCGCTCCAGGACGTCGTAACGCCCGCCCAGCTCGCGCCGCAGCGCGGCCGCCACCCGCCTCGCGACCTCGGCCCGGGTGGGCCCGCGCCCGCCGCCGGTCGCGGCCGGGGCGGCGGCCAGGTCCATGCTGTAGGAACGGTCCAGGAGCAGCAGGACGCGGAAGCGGCCGGCCAGGAGTTCCGGCCAGCGCACCACCGGTCCCAGGAGGATCAGGAACACCAGCAGCCAGCCGCCGCCGCGCAGCGCCCGCAGCCCCCGGCGCAGCCGGGGCGAGAGCGGGCTGTCTCCGGGCGGGTAGGCCCACCAGGCCAGGCCCGCGGCGGCCGCCACGGCCGGCAGCAGCCACAGCGCGGGCAGCCCGACGGACAGCCCCAGTTGCAGCGGCGGGGTCACAGCGCCACGCCGGCGCGGATGGCGGAGAGCGCTTCGTCGAGGTCGGCGTGGCGGGGCATGAGCTTGCCGAACTCCAGGAGGTCGTACACGTCGGCCACTTCGCGGTTCAGGGCCACCAGGTGGATGCTGCCCCGGCGGGTGCGCACCCGCCGCAGGGTGCCGACCAGGACGCTCCAGCCCGCGGTGCTCATGAACTCCAGGCCGGACATCTCCAGGGCCAGGTGGTCCCGGCCCTGGTCCAGGGTCCCGTCCAGCGACTGCTGCAGGGTCTCCGCGTTCTCCGAGTCCACCGCGCCCTGGAGCCGCAGCACCGCCAGCGGCGTCTCCAGGAGTTGCACTTCGAGGTGCAGTTCACGCTTCACGGTGCGGCCCTCCCCAGCTTCTCCGCCTCTTCGTCGAGGCGCTTGAGCGCCTCGAACAGCAGCCGGTCCAGCGGCGGGCGCACCGGCAGCCGCGGCCCGTCGGCGCCCACCCCGGCCCGGAACTGGAAGCTCCCCCGCTCCCACGCCAGCATCGGGCACAGGGTGCGCAGCAGCTGCTCCTCGAGCGCCCGGGTCAGCTCCTCCGCGGTGAGCAGCCCCAGGTCCACCAGCGCCTCGCCCAGCGGCCGGCCCTCGGCCGCCGAGCGCGCCAGCCCGAACTCGAGCGCGGCCTGGCCCAGGCTGTCCGACTCGCGCAGCAGCTCGCCCAGGCGCGGCCGCGCGAAGTCGGCCACCGCGGCCGACACCCGGCCGTTCTCCAGATAGACCCGCGCGCGGTGCGCATCGCGGCACAGCTCCACCATCCCGTCGGCGCGCACGTAGCCCAGGAACTGCAGCACGTCCGCGGGCGGGAACACCGCCAGGTCGCCGGACAGCGCGTTCATGGCTCCCGGCGCCGGTGGGGCTTGAAGGAGACGTCCGCCACCACCCTGGGCGGCTCCACCCGGGCCCCGGTCAGCTTCACGTTGTACCAGCCCATCACCCCCACCTGGAACACGGCCGCCGCGGTGAGCAGCCCGATGGCGGTGTCCAGCACCTGGGCCAGGCGCGCCGACACGTCGGCGCTGCCGTGCACCGCCAGCGCCACGCGCAGCCCGATGAGCACGTAGATCACCACCCCGGAGGCCTTGCCGAAGGCGGTGGGCTGGATGCGCACCGGGCCGCGCGCCACGTAGATGAACAGCGCGCCGAACACCAGCAGGCCGTAGCGGGCGGCCACCACCGCCAGCACCCACGCCGGCAGCAGCCCGCCGCGGAACAGCGCCACCACCACCGAGAGGTTGAAGGCGATGTCCACCAGGGGATCCATCACCCGCCCCAGCAGCGTGCCGACGCCCAGGCGCCGGGCGAGCATGCCGTCGGCGACGTCGGTGAGGCCGCCGGCCAGGATCCAGCCCAGCGCGGCCCCCCAGGCCCCGGTGGCCGCGAACAGCAGGATCGCGGGGGCCATGGTGGCGCGCAGCAGGGTGAGCCAGTCGGCCGGGCTCAGGCGGGCGCACGGCACGCCGTCGGGGGTGCGCACCAGGCCCAGGTGGGCGACGCAGAAGAGGGCCGCCGCCAGCGTGGCGAGGCCCGCCCCCCACAGGTAGGCCACCCCGCGGGCGGCGCCGAAGGTGAAGGACACCCACAGCGAGGCCAGCACGTGGAGCACGAAGAGGCCGGTGCCCACGGTGAGCACCGAGCGGGTGGCCTGGGGGTTGTCCCACACGTGGCCGCCCACCCTCGCGCCCACGCGCCGGAGATAGGTGGCCCACGCGGCCCGCCCATAGCGGGCCGCGCGCACGTCCCTGAGGTACTCCTCCACGAACATGGTCGGGCTTGCGTCTCCCACGCCTACGCCCGGTCCCGGGAGCGGGGCGGGCGCGGAGTATTGCCCCACAGTATCCTCAAAGGGCGGGCAGGTTTCAACCCGCCCCGGCGCCCGGGGCGGGCGCGGCCCGGGGCGGGCGCCGGACCCGGCACGCCAGGATGGTCCACAGGATCACCCGGCCCGCGTGGAAGGTGCCGCCGAGCGTGCCGGAGACCTTGGAGCGCCCGGCCCGCCGGCGCCGGCAGCGCACCGGCACCTCCGCCACGCGCAGCCCGGCGCGGACCGCCAGCGCCTGCATCTCCACGGTCCAGCCGAAGCCCCGGTCGCGCATCCCCAGCGCCAGCAGCGCCGGGAAGCGGATGGCCCGGAACGGGCCCAGGTCGGTGTAGCGGCGGCCGTAGAGGAGGCGGATGAGGAAGGTGGCGAGGGAGTTGCCGAAGCGCTGCGCGGGCGCCAGCGAGCCCGGCTCGGCCCCGCCCAGCACCCGCGAGCCGATCACCAGGTCCGCGCGGCCCGCCTCCAGCGGCTCCAGCAGCCGCGGCAGCTCGGCCGGATCGTCGGACAGGTCGGCGTCCAGGAAGGCCAGGATGTCCGGCGCCGCGGGGCCGCGCGCGAGGTGCCCGATCCCGGTCCAGCAGGCGCGCCCGTAGCCGCGCCGCGGCTCGGACAGCACCGTGGCCCCGGCGGCGCGCGCCGCCGCGGCGGTGCCGTCGGTGGAGCCGTTGTCCACCACCAGCACCTCGCGCACCCGGCCCGCAGGCAGGCCGGCGACCACCTGGGCGATGCTGCCCGCCTCGTTCAGCGCGGGAATGAGAACGGCGACGGAAGGGGGCACGGCAGCTCCCGCCCAGGCGGCCCAGCGCGCTGCGGGCGGCGCCTAGCGCTGGTCGCTGCCGGCGACCGCCCGCTCCCGCAGCACCGCGTGCGCCGCGGCCAGCCGCGCCAGCGGCACCCGGTACGGCGAGCAGCTCACGTAGTCCAGCCCCACCTGGTGGCAGAACACGACCGACTCCGGGTCCCCGCCGTGCTCGCCGCAGATGCCCACGTGCAGGTCGGGCCGCGCGGCGCGGCCCTCCTGCACCGCCATCTTCACCAGCCGGCCCACGCCCACCTGGTCCAGCGACTCGAACGGGTCGCCCGGCAGGATCTTCTCGCGCACGTAGAACGGCAGGAACTTGCCGGCGTCGTCGCGCGAGAAGCCGAAGGTCATCTGGGTGAGGTCGTTGGTGCCGAAGGAGAAGAACTGGGCCTCGGCGGCGATCTGGCCGGCGGTGAGGGCCGCCCGCGGGATCTCCACCATGGTGCCGACCAGGTAGGGCACGTTCACGCCGGCCTTGGCCATGACCTCGCCGGCCACCCGGTCCACCACCACCTTCTGCGCGTGGAACTCCTCCACCGTGCTGGTGAGCGGGATCATCACCTCGGGCACCACCCGGCGCCCCGCCTTGGCCAGCTCGCAGGCGGCCTCGAAGATGGCCCGGGCCTGCATCGCGGTGATCTCCGGGTAGCTGATCCCCAGCCGGCAGCCGCGGTGCCCCAGCATCGGGTTGAACTCGTGCAGCTCCTCCACCCGGCGCAGCAGCCGGGCGGCCTCGCCGGCCTTGGACAGCAGCTCCAGGGCCTGCTCCAGCACCCGAACCCGCGCCGCGGCCGCCGCCGGGAGCGGCTTCTTCCGGCCGCGGGCCTTGAGGGCGGTCAGTTCCCGCTGCAGCCGGGCCCGGGCCTTGACCGGGGTCAGGTTCACGCTGGCGAAGGCGGTCGCGGCCGCCTGGCCCGCCAGCAGCTCCTCGCGCTTGGGCAGGAACTCGTGCAGCGGCGGATCGAGGGTGCGGATGGTCACCGGGTAGTCGCCCATCGCCCGGAACAGGCCCGCGAAGTCCTTGCGCTGGATCGGCAGGAGCTTGGCCAGCGCCTGGGTGTAGAGCTTGTGGGGCCGGGCGAACTTCTTCTTGAGCGCCGCCAGGTCGCGCCCGAGGGTGGCCTTGCGCGGCCCCTCGGCCCGCTCGACCTCGCGCTCCAGGCTCAGGACCTGGGTCTCCAGGGCCTTGGCCTCGGGTGCGGACAGGATCATCTGCACCACCCACGGCAGCCGGTCCTTGTCGAAGAACATGTGCTCGGTGCGGCACAGGCCGATGCCCTCGGCGCCGAAGCCGCGCGCGGTCTTCGCGTCGCGCGGCACGTCGGCGTTGGCCCGCACCTTGAGGCGGCGGATCCGGTCCACCAGCTTCATGAACTCGGCGAAGTCCCCGGTCAGCTCGGGGTC
>DATKKS010000128.1:0-2069 GCA_035542815.1 Saccharimonadales bacterium (SeqCode)
GAATACGCAGGCCTCCGGCCGGGCATCCAGGACCCGGGTCTTGGCACGGTTCAGCGTCACCTCGAGGATCTGGAGTTGCTCGGCGACCACCATCTGCACCTGCCCCGCCTGGGACCGGCAGCAGATCACGAGTCGAGTAGCGCGGGGGAGTTGCACCCCCCGCCCTCACGGAACCGGACGTGAGACTCTCGCCTCATCCGGCTCTTACTCTCCAGCGTCCGGCCGGACGCCGAGCTCCTACCAGACGAACAGGTGGGGATCGCGGCGCGCGATGTGACTGAGCCAGTGCATCGACGCGCACTCTCGTCGCCAGAACCGTTTGTACTTCCGCCGCGCCCAGGCAGCGAGGGCCTCGTTGAGATGGCGCAGGACTTGAACGCACTTCGACCGATAGAACCGGCCGTAGTAGTTCAGCCAGCCACGGACCACCGGGTTGACGAGCCGGGCCAAGTCCTCCAGGGACTGGTTGTTCCTGGTGGCGGCCATCCGCCACTCACGGATGGTCTGCCGGATCGCCGTAGCTGCCGAGGCGCTGATCGCGGGCAGGAAGCTGCATATTCCGGCGATCTCGGCCACCCAATCCGGCGGGATGCCGGCCGCCTGTTCCGGCGCAAGCCGGCCGGGGTCGGAGCGTAGCGACGCTGGCATGGGTTATTTGTCACAAGACGCGGGAGGTGTCAAGTTCGCCCGCGTCTTCCGCATGGAGCCGCCCGTCAACGTGATGTGATGGGCGTTGTGCACCAGCCGGTCGCAGATTGCATCGGCGATGGTCGGATCCCCGATGCACTCGTGCCAATGGCTGACCGGGAGCTGGCCGGCGAGTAACGTGGACCGCGTGCCATGGCGGTCGTCCATCACCTCCAGGAAGTCCTGCCGCTCGGGCTCGGTCAAGGGGACGATACCCCAATCGTCGACGACCAAGAGTTCGGTCCGGGCGAGCTGCCCCAAGAACACGCCATAGCTCCCCTCGCCACGGGCCAGGGTGAGCTCTTGGAAGAGCCGCGGGGCCCGGAAGTAGCGCACCGTGTGGCCCTGCCGGCACGCCTGGCGCGCCAGGGCGCAGGCCAAGAACGTCTTGCCCGTGCCGGTCGGCCCGAGACAGATGAGGTTCTGGTGCTGCGCGATCCACTGGCCGGTGGCCAGGCTGCGGAGCAGCGCCTTGTCGAGCCCCCGGGGCGTGCGGAAGTCCAGGTCTTCGAGACACGCCTGCGGGAGCCGGAGCTTGGCGCTCTTGAGCCGCTGGAGCTCCCGGCGGTTCTCCCGGGCGGTCCACTCGGCGTCGACCAACAGGCCGAGCCGTTCGGCGAAGGTGAGCTCGGCGCTTTGCGGCTGCCGCTCCTGGTCCTCCCAGGCGGCGAGCAGGCCGTGCAGGCGCAGGGCTTGGAGCTTCTCGACGGTCGGGCTACGCAACATCGGCGGCCTCCTTTCGGGCGTAATAGGCCGGGCCGCGCACGTTGCCGTGCGTCGGACGCGGCGGGGTGGGCACCGGCCGCAGGGGCTGCTGATCCAGGCCGGTGCGGAGAATCGACTGCACGCTCTTGTAGGACAGCGCGCGGAGCGCGAGCGCCCGCGCGCAGGCGGCCTCGAGCCGGGCCGGGGGATACTGTTTACTCAAGCGGAGCAGGCCGAGGCACGACCGGTAGCCCTGCTCCGGATGGGGGCGGCTCGCCAAGATCGCGGCGATCAGCGCGGCGGTGGCGGCCCCGATGGTCGCGCCCCAGTGGGTCAGGCGGGACGGGGTCCACGCCAAGTACCGCTGATGGGCCTTGGGGCGGTGGGCGGGCTCGGTGGTGAAGCCCCGCTGAGAGCTCCGGAGATGCGACGCGACCCGCTGGCCCCTGTGGAAGATCTCGACCACGGTGGCGGTAAAGCGGAGCTCGACCTCGTGATGGACGAGCTGATAGGGCACGCTGTAGTAGTGGCCCGCCAGCTCGACGTGGTAGTCGATGTTGGCGCGAGCCCGTTTCCACTCGGCGAAGACATACGGGGTCGCGGGCAGCGGCCGGAGCGCCGGCTTGTCCAGCGTCTCGAAGAGGGTGCGCCGGCACCCGGGCAGCTTCCGGAACGGC
>DATKKS010000129.1:0-10494 GCA_035542815.1 Saccharimonadales bacterium (SeqCode)
GGCCCGGGGGCGGGCGGCCGCGGCCTCCGACCCGGTGGCGGCGCTCGAGTCCGAGGTGGAGCAGTTCCTCCGGGAGCGCGAGGAGGCCAACTGGGACACCTGGTCCAACGGGGCCGGGTCGCGCCAGGCCGAGATCTACTCCCGCCACCCCCACCTCTTCACCCGGGAGACCCTCGCGCGCGTGAGGGCCGCCGTGGCCCGCGCCCGCGCGCCGCAGGACAAGAAGGCCCTCACCTACCTGCGGCGGTTCCTGGAAGGCGAGTTCGTGTCCCAGCAGGCGGCGGTCCTGGAGGACAGCATCGCCAACGTCATGCTCTCCGCCACGGTCGCCGTGGACACCGGCCGGGTGCCCTACTTCCAGATCTCCGGGTGGCTCTCCAACCAGCCCGACCACGCCCGGCGGCTGGCCGCCTACGCCGCCCAGGACAGCGTGCTGGACGCCCTGAAGCCGCTGTACCAGGCGCGCCTGGAGCTGGTCCGGCGCGAGGCGGCCCGGCTCGGGTATCCCTCGCGGTTCCACTTCTACCAGGACCAGAAGGGGATCTCGTTCCCCGAGCTGGAGCGGGAGGTGCGGGCGTTCCTGAGCGACACGCAGGGGATGTACGACACGCTGCTCATCCTGCTGGCCCGGGACCAGCTGGCCCTGCCGGCCGCCGAGGTGCGGCGCGCGGACATCAACCGGATCAACCGGCTGCGCGGCTTCGACGAGTACTTCCCCCGCGACCAGCTGCTGCCCAGCCTCACGCGGAGCTTCGCCGACCTGGGGGTGGACCTGAGCCGGCAGCGCAACATCCGGCTGGACGTCGAGGACCGCCCCGGCAAGAACCCCCGCGCGGCCTGCTTCGCGGTGCACGTCCCCGACGACATCCGCGTCTCGGTCGAACCCGTCGGCGGGCTCCAGGACTACGAGGCGGTGTTCCACGAGATGGGCCACGCCGAGCACGCCGCCTACACGCGGCAGGCGCGCATCGAGCTGCGCAGCCTGGGCTCCAGCGCGTTCGGCGAGTGCATGGCCTTCGCCCACGAGTACCTCCTGGAGGACCCGGGATGGCTGGCCACGCACCTGCAGGTGGAGCGCTACGACCTCCAGCACCTGGCGCCCCAGGCGGCCGGCCTGCGCCTGATGCTGGTGCGCCGCTACGCCGGGAAGTTCCTCTACCAGATGGACCTGCACCGGGGCGGGGTGAAGCCCGAGGACGCCTACCTGAGCAACATGCGCCTGGCGCTCCGCTACCCCATGGACGAGCACGACGCGCGGCGCTGCTACGAGGACGACGAGGGCTTCTACGAAGCCGACTACCTGCAGGCGTGGTTCCTGGAGGCGATGCTGGTGGCGCACCTGGAGGCCCGCTACGGTCCGCGGTACTTCCAACGCCGCGAGGCGGGCGAGGAACTCAAGGCCCTGTGGGCCACCGGCCAGGAGCTGTCCGGCCCCGAGCTGGCCCGGCGCCTGGGCGCGACCCACGTGGATCACCGGCCCCTGGCGGCGCAGCTGCGCGCGGCGATCGAGGGGCCGGTGCGGGCGGAAGGAGACTAGACCCATGGCGACCCGGAGGCGCTCCCGCGCGGCCGCGCGGCGCCCGCGGCGGGGCGGTTCGCCCCGGCCGGCGAACGTGTTCACCCTGGCCGTGCACGCCGGCGACGAGTTCAACCCGGCGAGCGGCGAGTTCCACGCGCCCATCGTGCAGTCGGCCACGTTCGCGTTCCGCAACACCCGCGAGCTGGTGGCCACCTTCGCCGGCCGGCGCAAGGGCAATATCTACACCCGCTGGAGCAACCCCACGGTGGAGGCGGTGGAGGCCAAGCTCGCCGCCCTGGAGGGGGCTCCCAGCGCCTTGCTGTTCAGCAGCGGGCTGGCCGCGATCACCAGCACCCTGCTGGCGCTGGTGCGCCGCGGCGACCACGTGGTGAGCACGCAGGGCATCTACGGCGGGGCGTACGAGTTCCTGAGCGGGATGCTGCCGCGCCTGGGCGTGGACGTGACCTTCGTGGACGGCACCGACCGGGCCGCCGTCCGGCGGGCCATCCGGCCCGCGACCCGGGCGCTGTACGGGGAGTCCCCGGTGAACCCCACCCTCACGCTGCTGGACCTCAAGGGGCTGGCGCGCATCGCCCGGGCCGCGCGCGTGCCGTTCCTGCTGGACGGCACCTTCGCCTCGCCGGTCAACCAGCGGCCGCTGGAGCTGGGGGTGACGGTGGTGCTGCACAGCGCCACCAAGTATCTGGGCGGCCACTCGGACATCATCGCCGGCGCCGCGGTCGGGCCGCGGGCGCTGCTGCGCGAGGTGTGGGAGGTGCGCAAGCTGCTGGGCGGGGTGGCCGATCCGCACCAGGCCTGGCTGCTGGCGCGCAGCCTGCGCACGCTGGGGGTGCGGGTGCGGCGCCAGAACGAGGTGGCGCTGGCGCTGGCCCGCCACCTGGAGCGCCACCCGCGGGTGTTGCGGGTGCTCTACCCGGGGCTCCCGAGCCACCCCCAGCACGCCCTGGCGCGGCGCCAGCTGAAGGGCTTCGGCGGGATGCTGACCTTCGAAGTGCGCGGCGGGCTGAGCGCCGCCGCCCGGGTGGCCGACCGGCTCCGGCTCATCAAGCTCGGGGCGAGCCTGGGCGGGGTGGAGTCGCTGTGCTGCCACCCGGTGCTGACCTCGCACATCCACGTGCCGCCGGAGGTGCGGCGGCGCGCCGGCATCCGGGACGGCATGATCCGGCTCTCCTGCGGCATCGAGGAGCCCTCGGATCTGATCGCCGACCTGGACCAGGCGCTGCGTTCGCGCTAGCCGCCGCGGCGCCGCGCCCGTCCGGCGCCGCGTGGCGCGCGGGCGGCCCGGGGTGTATGCTTAGGGGCCGCTGTGCCCCGCCCGTGCCGGGCGGGGGATGCCGCCCGGTTTTGCAGAAGCGCGAAAATCCCCTGGAGGACCGATGAAGCCGTTGAGACCGTGCCTGTTCCTGTTGCTGCTCGCCCTGGCCGCGCTGCTGGCGGGGTCGTCGGCGCCGGCCGCGCCCGCCGACTCCCAGGCCGGTTCCGCGCCCGCCGCCGCGGTGCCCGCCGCGCCGGCCTCCGATTCCGTGCGCGCCTTGAGCGCCGCGGATTCCGCCCGCGCCGCCGCCGATCTGAAGCCGCTGGAGGAGGCCGTCCGGGCCGATTCGCTCAGCCCGATGAAGCGCTTCCTGCTGGGCAACGCCTACTACGACCACGCCCGGCTGCAGGAAGCCCGGGTGCAGTTCGAGCGCGCGGTGGCCCTGGACTCCACCCTGTGGAAGGCGTGGGTGAACCTGGCCACCGTGATGGACGAGCTGGCGCTCTCCAACTCCGCGCGCGAGTACTTCAACCACGCCATCCGGCTCAACCCGACCGACCCGTTCCCCTATGTGAAACTGGCCAACTCGCTGTACGCCGACGGGCAGCGGCGCGACGCCATCGACAACTACCGCAAGGCCCTGAAGCTGGATCCCACCCACGCCGAGGCGCTGTTCATGCTGGGCAACGCCTTCGCCGACCAGGAGATGTACCGCCAGGCGGTGGTGCAGTGGAAGATGGTGCAGGCCTACCACCCCGAGTCCGCCGAGGCGCACATGGTCCAGGAGAACCTGAACACCGTGTACTCGTTCTTCGCGGACCAGCCGGAGTACCGGAAGCAGCTCGAGGCGATCCGGGTGGATGCGTCCGCGCCCCCGAAGGCGGGGCAGACCGCGCCCAAGCACTAGCGCCGCGCGGGGCCGCGGCTTCGCGGGCCCCGCGGCGGCGGGCCGCCCGCTCGAGAGGCGCTACGGCGCGGGCTCGGGCAGGCCGAAGAAGCGGTTGGGGCGCAGGCCGAGCTGGCGGCGGCCGTAGTCCAGGGTCAGCTCGAAGCGCCGCAGGAAGCCCATCCCCAGGAGCCCCGCGTCCTCCCGGCTGCGGCTGGTGCCGGCCTCCGATTCCCGGAACATCCCCTGCGGGCCCTCCACCCGGAAGCGGCCCACGGCGAGCGCCGCGAAGCGCGCCTGGCGGTTGACGCTGCGCCCGCCCACCCCGGCGGTCTCCACCGCGCGGGCCGCGGCGCCGCCGCCCACCGAGGGGTGCGCGCTCCAGAACCCCCGGAAGAACACCACGCTGGCCGGCGCGCCGGTGTCCAGCTGCAGGCGCACGGGGATGGAGTCGTCCACGGTGGCCTGCACCCGCGGGGCGAAGGCGTCCAGGGTGAGGGGCAGCACCTGCGCCGCGGCCCCGGGGCGTTCGTCGGGCATCCGGTCCCGCGCCGGATCGTACAGGGTCATGACCCGGCGCTCGAAGTCCAGCCGCACCACGAAGCGGCTGAAGAAGTCGTAGCCCAGCACGCCCGCCAGGGGCCGGCCGTCGGGCCGCAGCTCCGCCAGGTTCAGCGCCACCACCCGCTGGTTGAGCAGCGCGACCCCCGGCAGGGACAGCGTGTCCAGGGCCACCAGCGCGCCCGCCTGGCTGCCGGCGGTGCCCTGGACCTGCAGCGGCACCTCCCCGGTCATGCGCCAGGCGGCGGCCAGCCCGGCGTCCAGGTGGGTGGCCTCGGCCCCGGTGTCCAGCAGGAAGGGCAGGCCTTCCTGGCGGTGCGACTCCGCCAGCACCACCAGGTGGTCGCCCCACAGCTCGAACGGCACCTCCGCCGAGTCGGCTCCCGGGGCGAAGGTGAAATCGCGCAAGGTGTCCGGCGGGGGCTCGAAGAACTCCGGCGGGGGCGGCTGCCGGAGGTGCTGCAGGGCCTCCACCTGGATGCGGGTGCGGCCGGCCACGCCGCTGGTCCAGCTCTCCAGCTCGAACGCCTCCTGGACCCCGTCCACCGCGCGGTAGTTGGCGTAGTGGGTCCAGCTGGTATCCGCATCCTCCACCCAGCACAGGCGCGCCGGGAGCCAGGTGCGCGCGTCCAGGTACACCCGCACCGGCCGCCCGCCGGCCGCGGCCGCCTCCAGCACCTGGAAGTCCTGGCCGTCGCGGGCCTCGGGGCCCAGGTAGCGGACCGCGCCGGGCCGCCGCCCGGGGAAGAAGTGCGAGCCGCTGGCCAGGTACACCTCGGTGAGCAGGATCTCCAGCGCTGGGCCGCTCAGCTCGTGGCGCTTGCGGTTCTCGTCCAGCAGGTAGCCGCGCGCGCCGTCGAAGCCGGTGACGCGGCGGAAGGTGTTGAAGTCGGCCACCGAGCGGAGCTGTCCGCGCGCGGTGTTCCACTCCTCGCTGCGGCCCTGGACCGAGGGGCCCTCGATGCGCGCCCACACGTAGGTGGCGGCCACGCTTTCGACCGCGGCGCGCCCGCCCAGCGCCGCCAGCCACCGCTCCAGCGCCTGCTCCGTCGTGGGCTCGGGGGTGGCCGCGGCCGGGGCGGCCGGCCCGGGCGGGGCGGGAGCGGCGGGCGGGGAGCCGGGCGCCGGCCCGGGGGAGGCCGCTCCGAGGGTGGCCAGGGCCAGCAGCAGGCAGCCGATCGAGTGCTCGAATTGCATGGGGCTCCACCAGATGAGCGGAAATATGGGCCGGACAGGGGCCGGCCGGAGCGGGCCGCGGGCGGGCCGCCCCGAATGCTATACTATCGGCGTGGCCGCACGATTTCCTGAGGGGCGCCCCGGCGCCCCCGCCGCCACCCCGTCCCGCACGCGCCGCACAGGAGCCTGGATGTCCCGCATCTACCTGGACCACAACGCCACCACGCCATTGGCCCCGGAGGTCTTCGAGTCCATGCGGCCGTGGCTCACCGAGGAGTTCGGCAACGCCAGCAGCGCGCACGGCTTCGGGCAGCGGGCCCGCGCGGCGGTGGAGGCCGCGCGCGAGGAGGTGGCCGGCCTGCTCCGCGCCGCGCCGGGGGAGATCACCTTCACCTCCGGCGGCACCGAGGCCGACAACCTGGCCCTGTTCGGCGCCGCGCGGCTGAGGCGCGAGCGCGGCCGGCACCTGGTGGCTTCGGCGGTGGAGCACCACGCGGTGCTGCACGCGCTGGAGGCGCTGCAGCGCGAGGGATTCGAGACCACCTTGGTGCCGGTGACGCCGCAGGGGCTGGTGGAGGCCGGCCGCTTCCTGGAGGCGCTCCGCCCGGACACCACGGTGGCCGCGCTGATGCTGGCCAACAACGAGATCGGCACGCTGCAGCCGGTGGCCGAGCTGGGCCGCGAGCTGCGCCGCCGCGGCGTGGTGTTCCACACCGACGCGGTCAACGCGGTGGGCAAGGTGCCGGTGGACACCCAGGCGCTGGGGGTGGACACGCTGGCGCTCTCGGCGCACAAGTTCTACGGCCCGAAGGGCGTGGGCGCGTTCTACCTGCGCAAGGGCGTGCAGGTGCAGCCGGTGCAGTACGGCGGCGAGCAGGAACGGGCGTTGCGCCCGGGCACGCTGAACGTCCCGGGGATCGTGGGGCTGGGCGCGGCGGCGCGCCTGGCGCGCCGCGAGCTGTCCGAGGTGGGCGCGCGCCTGGCGGCGCTGCGCGACCGGCTGCAGCGCGGGCTGGTGGAACGGGTGCCGGGGGTGCACGTCATGGGCGCGGGCGCGCCGCGCACCCCGAACACCCTGGACTGCTGCTTCGAGGGCGTGCACGGCGAGACCCTGATCCTGACCCTGGACATGCAGGGCATCGCGGTCTCCAGCGGCGCGGCGTGCGCCGCCGGGTCCACCGATCCCTCGCACGTGCTCGCCGCCATGGGCGTGCCGGCCGAGCTGGCGCAGAGCGCGGTGCGCATGAGCCTGGGCCGGGGCACCACCGAGGCCGAGGTGGACCGGGTGCTCGAGGCCCTGCCGGCCGCGGTGCAGCGGCTGCGCCGGCTGGCCCCGGGCGCGGCCGGCCCGGCCCGATGAGCCGCGAGGCCGGCGCGCGGCCGCTGGTGGCGGTGGCCATGAGCGGCGGCGTGGACAGCTCGGTGGCCGCCGCGCTGCTGGCCGGGGCGGGCGAGCCGGTGGTGGGGCTGACGCTCAAGCTGTGGTGCTTCGGCGAGGGCACCGCCGAGCGCCCGTGCTGCTCGGTGGAGTCCATCGGCCAGGCCAACCGGGTGGCCGACCTGATCGGCTTCCCGCACTACGTCCTGGACGGGGAGGCGGCCTTCACCTCCCAGGTGATGAACCCCTTCGTGGACGAGTACCTGCGCGGCCGCACCCCCAACCCGTGCGTGCGCTGCAACACCCACATGAAGTTCGAACTCCTCTTGGAGCGCGCCGCGGCGCTGGGCGCCCGCGAGCTGGCCACCGGCCACTACGCCCGCACCGCCACGGTGGACGGCGAACCCGCGCTGCTGCGCGCCCGGGAGCGGGCCAAGGACCAGAGCTACGTGCTGTGGGGGATCCGGCGGGAGGTGCTGGGGCGGGTGCGATTCCCGCTGGGGGAGCTGTCCAAGGCCGAGGTGCGCGCCCGGGCCCGCGAGCTGGGCCTGCCCAACGCCGGCCGGGAGGAGAGCCAGGACGTGTGCTTCGTGATGGACGGCGACCTCGAGGCCTTCCTGCGCTCCCGCGCCGGCCTGGCGGTCACGCTCGCGCCCGGGGAAATCGTGGACCGCGCCGGCCGGGTGCTGGGCCGGCACGCGGGCGCGGCGCGCTACACCGTGGGCCAGCGGCGCGGGCTCAACCTGGGCGGGGGCGGCCCGTACTACGTGCTGGAGGTGCGCGCGGAGCGCAACCAGGTGGTGGTGGGGTCCGAGGCGGAGCTGCTCGCCCCCGGATTGCACGCACGGCAGGCCAACTTCCTGGTGGACTGGCCGGAGGGCGAGAGCCGGCGCGTGGACTGCCGGATCCGCTACCTGCACCCCGGCTGCCCGGCCGCCGCGGTGCGCCGCGCGGACGGCTTCGAGGTGCGCTTCGACGAGCCCCAGCGGGCCGTGACGCCAGGCCAGTCGGCGGTGCTGTACCAGGGCGAGCGGGTGCTGGCGGGCGGCGTGATCGAGGCGGCCGGCGGCCGTGGGGAGCGGCCCCCAGATTGACGGAACCTCGCGTCGGAGTCACAATTAACTTGCAAGCTGAAGATCATGAGCGGGGCTCCGGAGAGGGCAGTCCCACCCGCAGCGTTCAGGCCACACCGCAGGTCTGACCGAATCCTGAACCTGGCCGCCTTCCGCCGGAGGGAACCCCAAGATGCGCCGCTGGCCGCTGCTTACCCTTGCCGCCCTGACCCTGTTGTTGGCCCTCGGCGGGCCCGCGCCCGGCCGGGCCGGGACCCTGTCCACCGCCGCCATCGACACCACCTGCAAGTACCCGGATTCCCTGTACTATACCGAGGCGCTCAAGGTCATCTGGAGGCCGATCGTCAACGTCCCGACGATCCTGCGCGCGGGGGACACCCTCTCGGTGTGGGCCAATGCGAGTTCTTCGGTCACGGGCTGGGGCGCTTCGCTCAGATTCGGGGCGCTCCTCGTGCCGCTGACCCCCGCGGGCGGCGGCTACTCCACCGGCATGGGGCTGTGGGTGCTGAGCTTCCAGGTCCCGCCGGGCACCGCGGAGGAGGTCTACGACCTCATCCTGGCCTCCAGCTCCACCGTCACCGACACCACCCATCACTCGGTGAAGGTGATCCCGGCTTTTCACACCGACTATTACTTCGCCCAGATCTCCGATACCCACCTGCCCTCGGAGACCACCTCGAGTTCCTCCCACTGGAGCAGCTGCGACACCTCCAGCATGGGCGATCTGGACGCGGTGATCGACGACCTGAACTACATCCACCCCGAGTTTGTGCTGCATACGGGGGACTTCGTGAACGAGGGCGGCCTCGGGAAGCTCTACCACATGTACGAGTACGCCCGGGGCAAGCAGATGCTGTACCGCTTCCACGATCCGGTCTTCGTGGTCTCCGGCAACCACGACACCGGCGGCTGGAAGGCCACCAGCGTGCTGGCCGGCGTGGCCGGGAGCGCGCGGAAGGACTGGTGGCGGTTCCTGGGCTGGCCGTTCCTGTGGGACAGCGCCGCGGTGGCCCCGCACCCGGCCTACCCGTACCACTCCCAGATGTACAGCTTCAACTACGACTCGCTGCATGTCGTCGGGATGGAGGCGTACCTCAACAACGGCAGCTACGACAACTACGAGACCAACATCTACGGCGGCGGGAGCCTCACCAACGAGGAGATGACGTGGCTGACGCAGGACCTCGCCGCCGCCGGGACGAGGCACAAGCTGCTGTTCTATCACTTCGACTTCGACCAGGGTCAGAACACCGGCAGCTTGAGCGGCCCGTTCCAGGTCAACGTGTCCGCGCTGGGCCTGGACGGGGCCATCTTCGGCCACCTGCACAGCACGAGCGAGGGCAGCCGCACCATCCCGTTCAACCTGGAAGAGGCGGCGGTCACCTCGGGCGGCCGGCACTTCCGGATGTTCCGCGTGCACAACGGAGTCATGAGCCCCACCCTCATGCAGAGGGCCGGCAGCTCGCTGAGCAAGGCGTGGAGCGGCCCCAACGACGGCACCCGTACGCGCCTGACGGTGGCCCTGACCAACAGCTACACCGAGACCTGGGAGCACGCCCGGGTGGTGTTCCACATGGTGGACCACGACTCCAACTACGCGGCCACCGGCGGCACGCTGGCCCAGACCATCCGCGAGGGCGGCAAGATCCACGTGTACGTGGACTGCGTGCTGACCGGCGGGGGCGCCGTCACCACCGTGTCGGTCTACCCGACCACGCCCATCGTGGTGGGTGTGGGCGGCGCGCCCGTGGCGGGGCTGCGCCTGGAGCGGCCTGCGCCCACGCCGTTCCGCGCAGGCGGCAGCTCGCTGGCGCTGCGCTACTCGCTCCCGGCCGCCGTCGCGGTGCGCCTGGAGGTGCTGGACCTCGCCGGGCGGCGGGTGGCGGTGCTGGCCGACGGCCGCCAGGGCCCGGGCGGGCACTCCGCGGCCTGGGACGGGCGCGCCGACGGCGGCGCCCCGGTGGCCGCGGGGCTCTACTTCGTGCGGCTCACCGCGGGCGGCGCGCACGAGACGCGGCGGGTGGTGCTGGTGAAGTGAGCGGGGCGGGCGGCGGTCAGTCGCGGAACATGCGCAGGCCGTACCCGCCGAAGCTCATGCCGGAGCCGAACGAGTAGACCAGGCAGATGTCGCCGGACTCGGCCACGCCCTCGTGGACCAGCGAGGACAGCAGGTGGCCGGTGCTGGCGCAGCTCATGTTCCCCATGGTTGCCACGTGGCGGCGCACGATGCCGGTGCGCAGCGACGGGCACAGCCGCCGCAGGCGGTCCTCGAGCAGGTCGATGGTCTTGCCCGAGGGCTGGTGCGGGATGAAGTGGTCCACTTCCGCCGCATCGAGGTCCAGCCGGCGGAGGATGTCCGCCAGCCGTGCGGGGACGACGCTCCCGACGTACTTGTGGACCCGCGGGCCGTCCTGGTCGAAGCCGTTCTCGGTCTGCCGGATGTAGGCCAGGCCCTCGGGGTCGGTGCACTGATCGAAGAACAGGAACTGGTCGCCGTCGGCCTGCCGGCTGGCGGTCATGACGAAGGCCGAGGCGCCGTCCCCGAACAGGTTGCAGCGCTTGTAGTCCTCCTGGGGAGCCAGCTGGGTGGCCTTCTCCGCGGCCACCACCAGGACCGTCCGGCAG
>DATKKS010000130.1:0-4360 GCA_035542815.1 Saccharimonadales bacterium (SeqCode)
CGGCTTCCACTTCGAAGGCGGACTCCAGCTCGAAGCCGCCCTGCCGCCGGGCGAGGTCAGCGCGCAGCATCGCCGGAGAGCCCCAGGAGCCCCGCGTGCAGCCAGCGCAGGCTCAACAGCAGCGCCATGGACATCAGCACCAGCAGGATGGCCAGCACCACCGCCCCCTCCACGTCCGACTGCATCGCCATGTACACCGCGAGCGGCATGGTCTGGGTGGTGCCGGGCAGGTTCCCGGCGAAGGTGATGGTGGCCCCGAACTCGGCCAGCGCCCGCGCGCAGCTCATGGTGGCTCCGGCCACCAGCGAGGGCAGGCTGAGCGGCAGCATCACCCGCCAGAAGACGTAGGCTTCCGAGGCGCGCAGCGTGCTTGCGGTCTCCAGGTAGACGCGGTCCACCGAGGCGAAGCCCGCCCGGGCGGCCGAGATGAAAAACGGCGCGGCCATGAACACCTGCGCCACCACCACGCCCAGCGTGCTGAACGGGAGCTGGATTCCCAGGAGCTGGAGCTGGCGCCCCAGCAGCCCGGCGCGGCCGAAGGCCAGCAGCAGCGCGATGCCGGCGACGGTGGGCGGCAGCACCATGGGCAGCTCCACCACCACCTCCAGCGCGCGCCGGCCGGGAAAGGAGCGGGTGGCCAGGAGGTAGGCCACCGGGAGCCCCAGGAGCGAGATCAACACGGTGGAGCCCAGCGCGGTGACCAGGCTGAGGCGCAGCGCGTCCCCCACCAGCGGGTCCCGCAGCCGGGCCCAGACCTGGGCCGGCGTGACGCGCAGGAAGAGGCTCAGCAGCGGCAGCGCCAGGAGCGCCACCAGGAGCGCGACGGCCAGCGCCGCGGCCACGCGCAGCAGCACCGCGCCCAGGGTGATCCGGCGCCGCGCGGGGTCGCGCTCGCGCCCGGGGCCGGCCGGAGCCGCGGCCCCGGGCGGGTGGGCCGGGCTTCCCTGGCGCTCGTCACTCACCGGGATCTCCCGCCGGGAGGAACCCCCGGCTCTTGAGGATCGCCTGGCCCTCGGGCGAGAGCACCAGCCGCACGAACTCCCGCGCGGCTCCCGGCTCCGGCCCGCCCTTGAGCACCGCGATGGGATAGGTGGCCAGCACGTTGCAGGAGTCCGGGATTTCCAGAATTGCAACCCGCCGGGCCACCGCGGCGTTCACGTCCGAGCGGTACACCACCCCGGCGTCGGCCTCCCCCAGCTCCACCTTGGCCACCACCTGCTTCACGTTCTCCTCTTCGGAGGCCAGGTTGGCCAGCGCCCGGCGCTGGAAGTCCGGCGGAAATCCGGCCGCGCGCCCCAGGCGCGTCAGCATCTGGCGGCCGTAGGTCCCCGCCGGCACCGGCGCCGCGGCCATCACCAGCTTCACCCCGCGCCGGGCCAGGTCCTGCAGCCGGCCCAGCCGCGCCGGGTTGCTCCGCGGCACGATCACCACCAGCCGGTTCCGGGCGAAACGCCCAGGCTGGCCCTCCACCAGGCCGGCCGCCACTGCGTGCGCCATCCACCGCTGGTCGGCCGAGGCGAACACCCCCGCCCGCGCGCCGTTGTCGAGCCCCGCCGCCAGCTGCTGCGAGCCGGCGAAGTTGAACCGGACCTGAATGCCGGGGAAGCGGGCCTCGAAGATCCGGCCCAGGTCCTGGAACGCGTCGGCCAGCGAGGCCGCGGCGAACACCACCAGCGTGGTTGGGTGGCCGGCCGGGCTGGCTGCCGCCCGCGCCGGGCCCGGGGCGGCGGCGCTCAGCGCCAGGCCGCCCGCGAGGACCGCCGCCAGCAGCATCCGACCCGCCCTCCCCGCCGCGGGCCGGCTCACGGGCGGCCCTCCCGGCCGATCATCACCTCGGTGGACTTGATCACCGCGCACACCTGCGCCCCCACGGCCAGGCCCAGGCGCTCGGCGGCGGCGCGGGTGATCATGGCCACCAGCTCCTGGCCCCCCACGTCCACCCGCACCTCGGCCATCAGCCCGTCCACCACCAGCCCGGTGACCCTCCCACGCAGGCGGTTCCGCGCGCTCAGGCCGCTCAGGAAGTCCTCGGCGGGGGCGCCGAAGCTCCCGAGCAGCCTTTCCAGGGCGGAGCGGTGAAAGAGCCATCTGCGGCCCACGCGCACCGCCGGGAGCCGCCCCTCCCGGGCCATCGCCTGGACCCGCTTGACACTGATGTGGAGGAGGTCGGCCGCCTCCTGGACGCTGAGTGTATCCATGGGAGCCCCCTATGGGTCTGATCGGTTTCCGGTCAGTCCTTTAGAATCACTTTAGGTTGTCTGGGGTTCGCCGGATCAGTCTGAGGGAGGCCCAAACGAAGTGCAAGGGGGCACCGGCCGCCGGCCCGGTGCCCCCTCGGTGCAGCTGGCTTACGGGTTCGAGTCTCGGGAGGCCGCGCCCCCTGACCGGCCGCGCCCCCTAACCGGCCGCGCCCCCCTACCGGCCGCGCTCGAAGGCGGTCAGGACCTCCGACAGCCCGGGGCCCACGTAGCAGTGGAGCCCCAGCGGCACCAGCCCGGCCTCCCGGAACAGCCGGCGGTAGGCGGCCGCCGAGCGCCTCCGGAAGGCCTCCTGGTCGCCCTCGGTCTCGTCCTCCGCCGCGAACACTTCCAGGAAGGCCAGGCCGCCCAGGAGGCGCGCGATGGCGGCGAGGCCCCGGCGCACCTCAGGCGTGGGCAGGTAGTGCAGGACGTCGGAGCACACGATGAGGTCGAACGGCCCCTGGAGCCCCAGCCGGCCCAGCTCCCCCAGGCTTCCGCCGCGGATGTCGCGCCGCCGGCCGTAGCGGCGCACCGCGTACTCGCTGGAATCCACCCCCACGTAGCGCACCCCGGGCCGCAGCCGCCGCAGCAGCCCCCGCCACTGGGCCTCGCCGCAGCCCACGTCCAGCACCGTGCGGATCTTCCGCTCCAGCAGGTACTCGGCCGCCGCCACCGCCAGCCGCACCCGGCGCTGGACCACCCCGCGATGCACCACCGTGTAGCGCGGGTCGCGGTACCAGCGCTCGAAGTAGGCGCCGTCGTAGCGCTTGGCCATCCGCGCGGGCTACTCTCCCAGCACCAGCAGCTCGAACGTGCCCGGCAGCATCGGCCGGCGCGGGCGCGGGTGCTCGGCGGTGGGCGCGGGGGCCGGGCCGAACTGCGCGGTCACGGTGAACACCCGGTGGGTCTTGGGGTCCAGCGCCATGGTCCGCGCCCCCGGCTTGGTGGTCACCGTCTCGCGCACCTCGAACTTGCCCGGGGCGACTTCCCCGGCCACCGTCAGCGTGCCTTCGCCGTTGGAGGTGAAGACCTTGCCGGTGCTGGGCTCGAACGCGCCGGCGTCCACGCCCTTGCCGATGGGCAGGCTCGCCAGCACCTTGCCGTCCTCGGTGCCCACCACCACCAGCTTCTGGTTGCCGCAGGTGGAGAACAGCCGCCCGCGCTGCGCGTCCAGCGCCAGGCCGCTGGGCTCCTCGCCCGGGGCCAGCGGCCAGGTCGCGGTCACCTTGAGGCCGCGGGTGTCCACCACCCGGATCAGGCTGCTGTCCTCCAGGTTCACGTACAGCTTGCCCGCGCCGTCCACGGCGGCGAACTCGGGCTTGCCGTCCAGCACCACCTTGCCGGCCACCTTGCCGGTGGCGGCGTCCAGCGCGGTGGCGTCGCGGCTGCCGGCGTTCATGGTGAACACCCGGCCGGAGGCCGGATCGAACACGATCGCGTCGGGCCGCCGGCCCACCTGCACCCGGCCCAGCTCCTTGAGCGTCTTCAGGTCGAAGATGGTGACCGAGGAGTCCTGGCCGTTGCTGGTGAAGCCCCGGCCCAGCTCCGGCGCCAGCGCCACCCCGTGCACGCCGGGCGTGTTCGGAATATCCCCCACCACCGTGCAGCTGTCGGCGTCCAGCACCATCACGTGCGTGCCGCGGGTGATGTACAGCCGCCGCGCGGCGGCGTCCACGGTGAGATAGTCCCACCCACCCTCTCCGCCCAGCACCACGTCCTTCAGCACATGGTAGCCGGGATTGGCCTGGACCGGCCCGGCCGCCACGGCCGCGACGAGCGCGGCCGCGCTGACGATGCGACGCCCACACCTGATCATCGGATCCTCCCTTCGAGTTGACTCGGATACTTCCTTGGACTCCGGCCTGGCCCGCCCGGGGCCCGGGCAGGCGTCACGGCCCCACCACGACCTGCGGCGCGCCCCTCCGCGGGCGCGCCGGCTCAAGAGATCTTCAGCACCGCCGCCCCGCGCAGCCGGCCCTCCCGGAGCGCCTGGAGCGCCTCGTTGGCGCGCGCCAGCGGGTAGGGCACCACCACGGTGCGCACCGGCACCCGCGGCGCCAGGGCCAGGAACTCCTCGCCGTCCCGCCGGGTGAGGTTGGCCACCGAGCGCACCTCGCGCT
>DATKKS010000131.1:0-6658 GCA_035542815.1 Saccharimonadales bacterium (SeqCode)
ATGGCGAAGGTGTGGGCGCTCTCGGCCACTCCGCCTCCGCCCGACTCGCTGGGGCCGGCGCCCGCCCCGGGGGTGGCCGCGGTGATCTGCCCGCATGACGACTTCAGCTTCGCCGGCCGGGTGTACCGCCGGGTGCTGCCGCTCATCACCGCGCGCACCGTGGTCCTGTTCGGCGTCTTCCACGGCTACCGCCGGTTCGGCGAGCACGACCGCATGGTGTTCGACCCGTACCGCACCTGGACCGCGCCCGACGGCCCGGTGCCGGTCTCGGGGCTGCGCGAGGCGCTGCTGGGGCGGCTGCCCCGGGAGGACTGGACCCAGGACGCCGCCGCGCACGACTTCGAGCACTCGCTGGAGCCGCTGGTGTGCTGGCTGCGCCACATCCGGCCGGACCTGGAGATCGTGCCGATCATCGTGCCCGGCGCCCGGTTCGAGCGGCTGCAGCAGCTGGCCGACCACCTGGCCGGGGCGCTGGCGGCGGAGATGAAGGCCCGCGGCTGGGCCCTCGGGCGCGACGTGGCCATCGCCATCTCGGCGGACGCCATCCACTACGGGCCCGACTTCCAGCAGGAGATGTTCGGCGAGGGCCTGGGCGCCTACGAGAAGGCCACCGCGAAGGACCGCGGGCTCCTGACCGGCCCCATGAAAGGCGCGCTCACCGTGCCCAACATCCGGACGTTGTACGAGACCTACGTGGACCCGGAGCACCCCGACGACTATCGCTGGACGTGGTGCGGCCGGTTCTCGGTGCCCCTGGGGCTGCTCACGCTGGAGAGCCTCACGCGGGGGACCGGCGGGGCGGTGGGGCACCCGGTGGCCTACGGCACCTCGATTGGGGGGCCCGAGCTGGGGCTGCGCGACATCGGCATGAGCCCCACCTCGCCGTCCAACCTGTATCACTTCGTGGGGTACCCGGGCGCGGCCTTCACTGCGGCCGGGAAGTAGCCCGGGGGGAACGGCGCGGGAGCGGCCTCAGGCGCGGGGCGCGCGGGGGGCGCGCCGCGGCGCTCACGGCCGGCGCGGACCCCCACGGGGGAGGAGCACGCCCTTCGCCTCGTACACGTTGAGGCGGGTGTAGAGCGTCTTGAGGCTCATCTGGAGCAGTTCGGCGGCCCGCCGCTTGTCCCCGCCGCACTCCTGCAGCGTGGCCAGGATCAGCCGCCGCTCGACGTCCTCGAGCGAGGAACCCACGCGCACCTGCAGCAGGCTGTCCGAGGGGCCCGGGGGCATCGCCCGCGGGCCGGCCGGCAGCAGTTCCACGCCGATCTCGGAGTCCGCCAGGATGGCCGCCCGCTCCACCACGTTCTTCAGCTCGCGCACGTTGCCCGGCCAGGGGTAGGCCCGCAGCTGCTGGTGGGCGCCGGGGGAGAAGGTCTTCGCGGTGCCCTCCCGCCGGTTCACCTCGTCCAGGAAGTGGTCCGCCAGCGGCTCGATGTCCTCCCGGTGATCGCGCAGCGGCGGGATCCGGATGGGGAAGACGTTCAGCCGGTAGTACAGGTCCTCCCGCAGCACGCCCTCCGCCAGCGCCTGCTCCACGTTCCGGTTGGTGGCCGCGATCAGCCGGACGTCCACGCGGATCGGCTCCGAGGCCCCCACCCGGAGGATGGTGCCGGACTCCAGGGCCCGCAGCAGCTTCACCTGCAGCTCGGGCGGCATCTCGGTCACCTCGTCCAGGAACAGCGTCCCGCCGTGAGCCTCCTCGAAGTAGCCCCGGCGGCTCCGGTCCGCCCCGGTGAAGCTGCCCTTCTCGTGCCCGAACAGCTCGCTGTCAATGAGCGTCGTGGCCACCGCGCCGGCGTTCACCGCCAGGAACGGTCCCGCGTGGCGCTTGCTCAGGCGGTGGATGGTCTCCGCCGCCAGCTCCTTGCCGGTGCCGCTCTCGCCGCTGATGAACACGCTGGCCTGGGTGGGCGCCACCCGCTCGATGAGGTCGTACACGTCCTGCATCACCCGGGAGCGGCCGACCATCCCCCCGAAGCGGCCCAGCTCGCGCAGCTCCTCACGCAGGCTGCGCACCTGGTACTTGAGGTCGTGGGTGCGGCCGAAGTTGGCCAGAATGGTCTTGAGGCGCGCCCGGTCCACCGGCTTGGTGAGGTAGTCGAGCGCGCCCTCGCGCAGCGCGGCGACCGAGGACTCCACCGTGGCGTTGCCGGTGATCACGACGACCTCGCTGCCGCCGGCCAGCTTCTCGTCGCGCAGGAGGTCGAGGCCGCTGCCGTCGGGGAGCCCCAGGTCCACCAGGATGACGTCGGCGCCGGCCTCCGCCAGGCGCGCGCGGGCCTCGGCCAGGGAGGCCGCCTCGGCCACCGCGAAGCCCTCGCGCGCCACCAGCGCCGCCAGGCTGGAGCGGAAGCCGGCGTCGTCGTCCACCACCAGGGCGTTGAACTCGGTCATGCTCCGGCGTCTCGCGGGATGGCCGGGGGGCGGTTCAGGTCAATCCAGTAGCGGGCGGCCTCGGCCACGTAGGCGCCGGGGTTCTCGCGGTCGAAGCGCTTCACGATGAAGCTGTTGGCCCCGACCTGGTAGCTCAGGCGCACCTCGTCGGGGCGGTCGGAGGAGGACACCATCACCACCGGGATGTCGCGGGTGCGCCGGGCGAAGCGGATGCGGCGCAGCACCTCGATGCCGTCAAGACCCGGCATGTTGATGTCGAGCAGGATGACCGCCAGCCCCTCCGGCGGGCTGCCCACTCCGGGGTCGGTGTCGAGCCCCAAGAGCCGCAGCACCTCGCCGCCGTCCGCGGCGGTCTGGATCTCCGCCTGGATGCACGCGCGGTGCAGCGCCCGGCGGGCCACGAACAGGTAGTCCGCCTCGTCGTCCACCAGCAGCACCCGGGGCAGCTTCTTCATGCGCCGTTCCTGGCGGCGGGCAGCGAAAAGAACACCGAGGCGCCGCTCTGCCCGTCGCTCTCGGCCCACATCCGCCCGCCCTGGCGGCGCACGATCTTGGCCGCGATGGCCAGGCCCAGCCCCGCGCCCTCGAATTCCGCCGCGGGGTGCAGCCGCTTGAACGGCTCGAACAGCGTGTGGGCCAGGGCCGGATCGAAGCCGATCCCGTTGTCGGCGACGCAGTAGACGCTCTCGGCCCCGGAGGCCGACCCGGTCACCCGGACCCGCCGCACGTCCTGCCCGCGGGAGTACTTGAGGGCGTTGCTGAACAGGTTCGCGAACACCCGCGGCACCAGCGTGGGGTCGGCGTACGCGCGGGGGAGCGGCTCCAGCTCCAGCTCCGCGCCGGAGGCGGCGCGGTCCCCGGTGAGGGCCTCGGCGAACGCGCTGCGCGCCAGCTCGGTCATGTCCAGCTCGCTGCGCTCCAGCTCGCCCTGGCCCACCCAGGTGAGCTGCACCAGCTCGTTCAGCAGGCGCACCGCGGAGTCGGCGCTGGAGCGGATGCGCGACAGCAGCCGCAGCCCCTCCTCGCCCAGCTGCCCGCCGTAGTCCTCCTCCAGGATCGCGGTGAAGTTGATCACCGCGCCCACCGGGGAGCGCAGGTCGTGGGACAGCGAGTGGCTGAAGGTCTCCAGCTCCCGCAGCGCCTCGTGCAGCTCGGCGGTGCGCGAGACCACCCGCGACTCCAGCTCCTGGTTCATCCGGCTCAGCTCCCGGTCGCGCTCGGAGAGCTGGCGCACCTGGGCGTCCAGGGCCCGGTTGGCCTCGGCCAGCACGCCGGAGTACTCGCGCAGCCGCAGGATCTGGTACACGATGGCGCCCAGCGCCAGCGACAGCAGGATCCCGGTGAACAGGAAGTAGTCCGCCCAGCGCGACCCGGTGGACGCCAGGTAGTCGTGGGTGGGCGCGTACTCCACGGTCCACTCCTTGCCCGGCAGCAGGAACAGGATCCGCCGGATCTGGAGCCACGCCGGCGCGTCCGGGGCCGGCCGGCCGCTGCTCAGGATGGCCTGCCCGTCGGCCCGGCGGACCACGAAGGCCAGCACCCGGGTCACCTCGAAGCCCACGTCGGCCACGATCGAGTTGGGGCTCAGCTCGGCCACCAGCATGCCCACGCGCCCGGCCGGCGTGCGCACCGCGCGGTACACCTGGACGCCGTCGCCCACGTCCGAGAAGCCGCTGTCGGTGCCCGGCACCACCAGGCGCGCGCGGGCCTCGCTCACGTACTGGTCGGGCATCGCGCGCCCCGGGCTGCGCGAGGCAAACCGCACGTCCTCCGAGTCGCGGTCCACCCATCCCACCCACGCCACGCCGGGGAAGTGGGCCAGGACCATCTGGGTGTCGAAGCGCCAGGCGTCCGGATCGTTGAGGCCGTAAAGCTGCCAGTAGGTGGCCAGGTTGTGGAGGGCGTTCATGTGCTGCTCGAGCTGGCGCTGCATGGCCCCGCGGTTGGCGTCGGCGACCGCGGTGAGGCTGGCGGTGAGCTGGGCGCGGTGCTCCTCCTGCGCCCGGGCCCACATGAGCAGCGTGCCCACGGCGCCGAGCGCTCCGATGAAGAGCGGCACCAGAATCCGCCCGCGGGTGCGCCGGGAAGCCTTCATGCCTACGTCCATGCCTCGAGTCTCGCTCAGGTGAAAGCGGCCCCGCGGAGGCCGGCCGGCCTCGCCAGGGGGAGGCGCCCCCGAACGGCACGCCGCCCGCCGCGGGCCGAGTACCCCCATAAGCCGCCAAGTGTCGGTTGATTGCGAATGATACCCCAGGGCTTCCCCGGATGACTAGGCGCCGCCCCAGACGGCTACCGGGCCCGTCGGCGCGGCTGCGGGTCGGCCCAGGCGAGGGGAACATAAAGATGATCGCAAGGTCGGGGCCAAGGGGGCAGCTGCGTGCGGGCCAGGGGGTTGGAGGCTTTCGGCAGCCGCCGGGCGGGTCCGGCGCCTTGTAGATTGTGGAATCGGCACGCCCGCTGGCAGGCGGCTGCCCCGGTGGACGATTGTAGAAAGCGCCTCCCGAAAAGGGCGCCGGCGCCGAATTGCCGGTCCGACCGGTAGGCTCGCGCGCTCCAGGGGCGTCACTTAGCCGGGCGGCGCCGGTGGCACGCGGGCTGCTTGCGCCAAGGCGGGACGCGCCCTGACCCAGAGGAGCGGGGCCGCCGGGCATCGAAAACTAATCCGCGGCGCACCTCGGATGCCCGGCGGCCGCCTGATCCAGCCCGGGTCGTCACGGAGCGCGGCCCGATCACGCGAGCAAGACCGAGCTTTCGGAGCACCGGTGAACTTTCGCCGCGGCCTGCTGAACACCGGGGGCATCCTGGCGCTTGATCTGGGGGGTCAAGTGACGGGGGGTGTCAGGACAGGCCGCGGCGATTCTGAAGCACTCGTGGGCGCGGCCCCCGAGGACCCCTCCCGAGGCCCGTGGGCGCCCCGGCTGCACATTTCTGTCGGACGACGCGCGGCGACCGGAGAAGCTTCACGCTGAACCTCGTCACGTCTCCGCTGGTGTGGCCCGCAGCCGGGGCCCCACGGGTGTTGAAGGCCGCGGACCGCCGATTGCGACAAGGAGGACCTATGCTGATCCGTGCGATGTGGCCGGCTGCGAGCCGGATGGCCTGGAGCGCGGCGGGCCTGCTGCTGCTCACCGGGTGCGCGACCAAGAACTTCGTCCGGGGCTACGTGGAGAACCAGGTGGCGCCGCAGCGCGAGGCCGTGGCGCGCATGGGCCAGGACCTCGCCGCGGTGCGCACCACCGCGGACTCCGCCGACGCCCGGAGCCAGGCGGCCCTGCAGGTGGCCAGCCAGGCGAACCTGGAGGCCCAGGCCGCCCGCCGGCTGGCCTCCAAGATCGCCAGCGGCGACCTGCACTACAACGTGGTCGAGTCGCGCGAGATCCGGTTCGGCTTCGACCGGTCCACGCTCAACTCCCAGACCGCCGCCAAGCTGGACGACCTCGCCACGCTGCTCGAGCAGCACTCGCGGTACGTCCTGGAGATCACCGGGAACACCGACAACGTGGGCAACGCACGCTACAACCTGCACCTGGGGGAGGAGCGCGCCGAGACCGTGCGCCGCTACCTGAACGACACCCACCACGTGCCGCTCTCACGGATGGCCACCATCTCCTTCGGCGCCGGCAAGCCCGTGGCCCACGGCGAGGGGGCGGAGGCGCGTGCCCTCAACCGCCGGGCCGAAATCCGGGTGCTCGAGATCCAGGACCCGGACATCGTGGCGGTGAACGGGAGCTAGAGGCCGCGCGCGGCCCGGTG
This sequence comes from Saccharimonadales bacterium (SeqCode), assembly GCA_035542815.1. Lineage (GTDB taxonomy): Bacteria > Eisenbacteria > RBG-16-71-46 > RBG-16-71-46 > JACRLI01 > JACRLI01. The sequence continues at coordinate 6,148 of DATKKS010000131.1, forward strand.
CGCGGCGGCCCCTCCGCCGCGAGCCGCGCCGGCTTCCCGGTGGAGCCCTTCCGGGGCCCCGCGGTGTGCCTGACAAGGCCCGCCGCGGGGCTCTTCGTTGTGCGCCCGCGGCTTGGTGCGGCGCGCGTCGTGCGCCGCGCTTGCCGCTGGGCGCGGGCGGGGCTATGCTCCTGGGCGACGGGCTGAGACGCCCTTCCGCCAACCCGCTACCGCGTCGCCACCCAGGGCCCCCGTAGCTCAGTAATGGATAGAGCAGCGGTTTCCTAAACCGTGTGTCGCAGGTTCGACTCCTGCCGGGGGCACCATAATGTGGCGGAGACCTCCATGAAGCAACCTCTGCCAGGTTGGGTCACCCGAACAGGCCTGATTGCCTGCACCACGGCCTGCATGCTGGCGATTGGCGCGCATGCTGCTGTGGCCAGCCGTCGTGCCGGTCCCGGGGAGGCGCGCCTCGCCTACCTGATTGCGGATCAGGACGTCGTAGTTCGCGGCGTGATTCTCTCGGCCATAC
>DATKKS010000132.1:0-2329 GCA_035542815.1 Saccharimonadales bacterium (SeqCode)
GATAGTAGTTTTCGTAGGTCCGGCAGTGCGCCTCGCTCCGGCCAGTCCCGCGAAGGTAAGTGACACACTCCTGGTCCACCGGGAAGAACCCGATCGTGGCACCGTATTCCGGCGCCATGTTGGAGATCGTCGCCCGGTCCACGACCGGCAGCGCCTCAGCTCCTGCCCCGAAGTATTCCACGAATTTGCCAACCACCTTTGCCTTCCGCAGCATCTGCGTCACAGTGAGCGCCAGGTCCGTGGCGGTTACGCCCTCCCGCAACGCCCCGGTCAGGTGCACACCCACCACGTCCGGGGTGAGGGAATAGACTGGCTGACCCAGCATGCCCGCCTCCGCCTCGATGCCACCAACGCCCCAGCCCACAATGCCCAGCCCGTTGATCATGGTGGTGTGCGAGTCGGTGCCCACCAGGGTGTCCGGCAGCGCCACCCGGGCGCCGCCCTCGGGCCGCACCAGCACCCCCTGGGCGAGGCATTCCAGGTTCACCTGGTGCACGATGCCGGTGGCCGGGGGCACCACCCGGAAATTGTGGAAGGCCTTCTGCCCCCAGCGCAGGAACTCGTAGCGCTCGCGGTTGCGCTCGAACTCCAGGTCGGCGTTCTTCACCAGCGCGTCGGGCGAGCCGTAGAAGTCCACCTGCACCGAGTGGTCGATGACCAGGTCCACCGGCACCACCGGGTTGATCTGCTTGGGATCGCGGCCCAGGCGCTGCACCGCGGCGCGCATCGCGGCCAGGTCCACCACGCACGGGACGCCGGTGAAGTCCTGCAGCACCACCCGGGCCGGCTTGAACGGCAGCTCCACCGGGGCCGGCGAGCGGGCATTCCACTTGGCGAGGCGGGTCACGTCCTCCTCGGTCACCTGGTAGCCGTCGCAGCTGCGGAGCACCGACTCCAGCAGGACGCGGATGGAGAAGGGCAGGCGTTCGAGCGATGCGCCCAGCTTGCGGGCCAGGGCGTCGAGCCGGTACACCACGAGGTCGCCCTGCGGAGTGTGCAGGGTGGAGCGGGCGCCGAACGGGTCGCGCGGGAGGGAACGGGGCATGTCGGGCTGCCTTTCTGAGGGACACACAGGGTCACCCCGGAAGTGGCTCCCCCCGGCGGCGCCGCGGGCGCGGCGGGCGGGGGGCCGTGAACCGTGGGGATGAGGTCATGCTAGCCCCTGGCCGGGGGGAGCGCAAGGACCCGGCGGCAGGTCACCTCCAGGGCAGCCGCCGCAGGCCGGCGGCCAGCTGGTAGGCCCCCAGCGCGGCCAGGGTGAGCGCCGACAGCAGCACCAGGAGCCTCCGGCCGCGCGGGCCCAGGAACTGGGTGGTGCCCAGCACCAGGATGGTGAGCCCGAGAGAGGTCACCATGGTCGCGTAGAAGGCCACGATCAGCGCCACCGCGTTGGGCGGGCCTTCGTGCCAGGCCTTCAGCACCAGCGGGCCGAGGATGAGGCTCCAGCCCAGGTAGGGGTTGGGGTTGAGGATGTTGACCGCCGCCGCCTGGAGCAGGGTGCGCGGCGCGGCGGCCCGGGCGTCGGGCTCCCCGGCGCGCCCCCGCCACCACCGCCGGGCGGCGGCCGCGGCCAGGTACACCAGCAACAGCCCGCCCGCCACCTGCAGCACGCCCCCGACGCTCTCCGGGAGCCGCTTCAGGACCAGCAGCACCAGGAGCGCGATGGGCCCGTCGCTGACCAGCGGCGAGAAGGCCGCCGGCAGCGTGCGCCGCCAGCCCTTCTCGGCCACCTGCGAGAGCAGGAACGCCTGCAGCGGGCCCGGCTGCACCGCCGCGGCGAACGCGAAGCCGATCCCAAAGAGGATGTACTGGGTCAATGGGCGTCCGCCGCGCCGGCCGCGGGCGCCAGGCGGCGCAGGGTCCAGGCCAGGTACGGCGTGAAGGCCGCCGGCTGGCCGGGGGGCGCGACCTCGAAGCGGCCCGCGATGGTGCTGTCCGCGCTCAGGGTGTAGGTGAGCCGGTAGCGCGGGGCGCCGGCCACCGCATCGCTCAGGAACACCGCCTCGCGCCCGCCCGAGGCGGTCACCGCGTAGCGGATCACGTGCCCCTCGCTGTCCCAGTAGTCGGCGCGAACGTGGGTGGAGTCCGCGGCGTAGATCACCATCAGGTCGTCGTGCCGGGAGGCCGGCCGCTGGGGCGTGGCCGGGTACTCGGCGTAGCTGGTGCGGACCAGCAGCTGGTCCTGGAGGCCGGGGGCGAAGCTGCACACGCCGCCGCCCGCGCCGGGCTGGCCGGCGCCCGCGCCTTCCCAGTCGCCCAGGAGGAAGCCCAGCGCCTGGAGCGGCTGGGGGGGTGCGCCCCGGGCAGCCGGGATCCCGGCGCCGAGGGC
>DATKKS010000133.1:0-2558 GCA_035542815.1 Saccharimonadales bacterium (SeqCode)
GAGAACGCTGTTGCCCAGCAGACCGCGCAGGACAACGGGCGCATGCCGCCGGGCGGGTCGGGGATGCCGCCGGACGCCGGCGCCGGCCAGGCTCCGCCGCTGCCCGAGGACGCGAACCAGAAGATCGCCCTGCTCAGGCAGGCGGTGGACAAGCAGCCCGACAACGTGATGCACGTGGTGGGGCTGGCCAACATGATGTACGACGCGGGCAAGTACGCGGACGCCGTGCCCTACTACCGCAAGGGCCTGCGCCTGGACCCCACCAACCTGGACGCGCGGGTGGATCTGGCCACCTGCCTGTACCAGGCCGGCGAGGCCCGCGCGGCGCTGGCGGAGCTGGACACGGTGTTCCGGAGCGACTCCCACCACGCCAACGCGCTTTACAACCGCGGGGTGATCGAGAAGGCCCTGGGACACCCCGACGCCGCCCGCCAGGCCTGGGCGGACTACGTGAAGTACCACCCCGAAGCCCCGCGCGCCGCGCAGCTCAAGGCGGAGCTGGCCGGCGGGACCCAGGGCGCGCCCGGCTACAAGCCGTGAGCGGCGCGTGAGCGGCGAGGCCCGGATGCCCGCGCGGGTGTGCCTGATCGGGATGCAGATCGACCTGGGCGCCGGGCGCCGCGGGGTGGACATGGGCCCCTCGGCGCTGCGCCTGGCCGACCTCCACGCGCGCCTGGGGGAGATCCAGGTGGACGTGGAGGACTCCGGGGACCTCTCGGCGTCCATTCCGGAGGCTGCGGCCCGCGGCGACGCCCGGCTTCGCTATCGCGATACCATTCGCGACGCCTGTGCCGAGCTGGGGCTGCGGGTGGAGGCGGCCCTGGCGGCGGGGAGGATCCCGCTGGCCCTGGGCGGCGACCACTCCCTGGCCATCGGCTCGGTGGCCGGCGCCTCGAGCTGGTTCCGCGGCCGGGGCGAGGCGCTCGGCGGCATCTGGGTGGACGCGCACGCCGACTTCAACACCGCCGCCACCACCCCTTCGGGCAACATCCACGGCATGGCCCTGGCCATCTGCTGCGGGCTGGGCGACCCGGCCCTCACCGGGCTGCTGGGCTTCGCCCCCAAGTTCGAGCCCCGCCGCTGCGCCCTGATCGGGGCGCGCGACCTGGACCCCGGCGAGCGCGACAACCTGCGCGCCGCGGGCGTCTCCGTGTTTACCATGCGCGACGTGGACGAGCAGGGCATCCGGCGGGTGATGGACCAGGCGCTGGAGGTGGCCGGGCGGGGCACCGCGGGGGTGCACCTGAGCTTCGACATGGACGTGCTCGACCCGACCGAGGCCCCCGGCACCGGCACGCCGGTGCGGGGCGGGATCTCGTACCGCGAGGCGCACCTGGCGATGGAGGTGCTCGCCGACGCCGGCGCGCTGCGCTCGATGGACCTGGTCGAGATCAACCCGGTGCTGGACGAGCGCAACAAGACCGCCGCGCTGGGCGTCGAGCTGATCTGCTCGGCGCTCGGCAAGAAGATCTACTAGCCGCCGGCGCCGGGGCCGCGAAGACGCCTCGCCCTGGCGGCGGGCGGCGCGCCGCGAAGCCGGCGCGCCAGCCCCGGCCGCCAGGGCCCGCGCCAACGCCTCGCCGCGGTGGCGCGCGGCGCGGCGCGCAGCGCCCGCGCCAGCGCCGGCCACCGCGGCCCGCGAGGATGCCGCGCCACGGCGCCCGGCAGCGCTGGCCACCGCGGCCCGCGAAGATGCCGCGCCACGGCGCCCGGCAGCGCCGGCCTCAGCACCTCTCGGCCGGACGCTCGGCTGCGCGCTTCCTGCGCTCCGCCTCGCTCGTCTCGCGGCCGGTTCCGCCGTCCTGGCTCCACTTCGGCCGCTCCACGCCGGCCTGCGAGGTCTGAGTCCGTCTCTGCCGGCCACCCGTGCCGGCCACCGCGGCCCGCGACATCCGCCTACGGCTCCCGCAGCCGGCGGAGCGTCTCCCGGGGCCGGGGGCGCAACCTCCCCAGCGCGTCGAGCGCCTCGAGCAGCTCCAGGTCCGCCGGCTCGTCCACGTCGAACCACAGCGGCAGCACCCCCAGCCGGATGCCGAGCCGGCGCGCCTGCCGGGCGGTGGCGCCGAGCAGCGTCGGCCGCCCCCAGGGCATCCCGCGCAGCAGCTCCGGCAGCGGGCGGCTCATCCCGATCAGGTAGTAGCCCCCGTCGAGCGCCGGGCCGACCACCGCGTCCGCCTGCCGCAGGCCGCGGAAGGCCGCGCGCACCAGCCGTGGCGGCAGGCCCGGGCTGTCGGTCCCCAGCATCACCACCCGGCGCGTGCCGCCCCGGAAGCAGGCGGAGAAGGCCCGGCGCATCCGGACGCCCAGGTCCCCGGGGCCCTGCCCGGCCCAGCGGGTGCCCGGCGGCGCCCCCCGGCGCAGGCCCCGGAGCGCGCCCCCGGTGGTGAAGATCCGGGCCGGCACCCCCAGGCGGGTCACCAGGGCCAGGGTGTCAAGGATGAACCCCTCATACAGCCGCGCCGCCCGGATTCGCCCGATTCGGGCGGCGAGCCGGGTCTTGGCCCGCCCCGGAACCGGGGCGCGGGCCATGACGGCTAGGACGCATTTCTCGTAACTCA
>DATKKS010000134.1:0-13490 GCA_035542815.1 Saccharimonadales bacterium (SeqCode)
CGGCGCTGGCGATCCTGTCGGTGGTGCCGCTGGCGGCGCCGCGCGCGGCCGGCTGGCGGCTGGCCGCGGCGGCGGTGTGGCTGGCCGGGGCGGCGATGTGCGCGACGCAGGGCGCGCCCCGGCTGACCCGGGCGGTGGAGGACCTGGGCTCCGAGCAGCGGGCCGGCGAATGGCTGGCGGGAGCGGGCGAGCCGGGGGCGCTGCTCATGGACCGCCGGCCGTACGTGGCCTACTACTCCGGCCATCCGCGCGTGGTGACCCCGGACGACCCCTACGACACGGTGCTGGCGGCGGCGGCGCGCCGGGGCGTGCGCTACCTGGTGATCAACGCGCCCCAGGCGCACGTCCTGCGGCCGCAGCTCAAGGCGCTGTTCTACCACCCGTGGATCACCGAGTCGGACCCGCGGCTGGACGTGATCTACTTCGGAGGCGAGACCTCGCGCACCGCGGTGGCGATCTTCAAGCTGCTGCGGCCGGGGGAGCCCAAGCGCCAGGCCCCGCCGGTGCTGGAGATCCGCTGGGCCCCGCCGCCGGGCGCCCCGGGCGCGCCACCAGGACTGCCCGGCGCGCCGGGCGCCGCTCCGGGCCCGCCCGGCGCGCCGCCCTGAGCCTCAGTGCGGCAGTCCGAAGCCGTAGTACACCAGGCATAGCCCGGCCAGCACCGCCGACCCCGCACCCACCTCCCGCCACCGGCCCGCGGCCAGCTTCATCACCGGGTGGAGCACCAGCCCCGCGGTGAGCCCGTTGGCGATGTTGTAGGTGAACACCATCATGACCACCGTGGCGAACGCGGGGATCAGCTCGGTCAGGTCCTCGAAGTCCACCCGCGCCAGCGAGCCGGCCATCATCGCCCCGACCGCCACCAGGGCCGGACCGTACGCGTAGCTCAGGTGCTGCAGGGGCTCGACCAGCGGGATGAAGAACAGGGTGACCGCGAACAGCGCCGCAGTGGTCACCGCGGCCAGGCCGGTGCGGGCGCCCTCCCGGATGCCGGTGGCGGACTCGATGTAGGCCCCGCTGGTGGAGGTGCCGGCGAGGCCGCTGAAGATGCACGTGAGCGCATCCACCAGCATCGGGCGCTCCACCTGCGGGAAGTCGCCCTTCGCGTCCAGCATCCCGCCCGCGGCGCCCACGCCCACCAAGGTCCCCAGGGTGTCCAGGAAGCTCATCAGGAACAGCGTCAGCAGGATCGGCAGGAACGACAGCCGCAGCACCGAGCCCACGTCCAGCTGCAGCGCCACCGCCCCCCAGCCCGGCGTGCCGCCGAAGGGCCAGGCCACCACCCCGGTGGGCGCCCGGCCCACGCCCAGCGCGCTGCCCGCCACCGCGGTCACGGCGATCCCGACGAGGATCGCCCCGCGCACCCGCCGGTGCAGCAGCACCGCGATCAGCAGGAAGCCCGCCACCGCCAGCAGCACTTGCGGATCGTGCAGGTTGCCGATCTTGACCGGCACGTCCGGGGCGCGCAGCAGCCCCCCCGGCAGCAGCAGCGCCCGAGCGGGCTGGCCAGCCGCCGCGCTGGTCACGATCCCGGTCTTGTACAGCCCGACGAACGCCAGAAACAGGCCGATCCCGGCGGCGAAGCTGTGTTTGAGGCTGGTGGAGATGGACCGCGCCAGCCACCCGCGGATGCCCGCCAGGGTGATCACCAGGAACACCACGCCGCTCACGAACACCGTGCCCAGCCGCTGCTGCCAGGTGATCCCCAGCGCGGCCAGCCCGAACGCGATGAAGGCGTTCTCGCCCATGTACGGGGCCACCGCGATGGGGCGGTTGGCGTACAGGCCCATGAGCAGCGAGCCGAACACCGCGGTGAGGATGGTGGCCACGGTGCTGGGCCCGACCGGGATCCCGGCAAAGGCCAGGATGGCCGGGTTCACCACGATGATGTAGGCCATGGTCACGAACGTGGTGGCCCCGCCGAGCACCTCGGTGGAGACGCGCGTGCCCCGCTCGCTGAGCCCGAACATTCGATCCAGCATCGGCTCTCCCTTCAGGTCCGCGTCGGGCCCCGGGCTGGAATTCCGCGCGCGGGACTTGTAGCGGGTCAGTCCTTCTCCCCGCGGGCAGCGCTCAACCGGTAGATCCTCACCTCGTCCAGGTCCATGGCGGCCGCGGACGGGAAGGACCGCCGGAGGGAGTCCGGGGAGATCTGGGCCGCGAGGCCGGCCCAGGCCGGCGGCCGGGTCTCCCAAGCGGGCAGCCGGCTGCGGAGGTCCGAAAGAGAGATCGTCATGTACCGGATCCCGTAGTGGTCGCGCACGCGCGCCAGCTGCGCCTCGTCGAAGGGCACGTTGATGGCCGGTCGATCCAGGAACAGCGCTCCGTGGTAGACCTCGCAGCTGAACACCGGCTCACGCTAAGCCGTGCGGGCCACGATGAAGGGCCGGCTCGCCAGCATCTCGACCGGGCATGAGGACGCTCCGGGGTTCCAGCCGCTTCGGTGGTCACCCATCTGGCGGGCAGTCTCGCGCGCCTCGCCCGCGATGGAAGCCACGACCAGCACGACCCCGGCGGCCGTGCCCATGACCCGCACTCCCACCTTCCTCTGCGCCGAAGCAGAAGCCAGCCAGCCAGCGCCGGCTCCGGCCAGGGCCGCCCAGAACGGCACTAGGCAGAATCCGTAGCGCGCCGCGGTCAGGGTCACGCTGATGAACCCGAACAGCAGGCCGGCATAGACCAGGACGGGCACCCACAGCTTCCAGCGCGCGCGGATGCTCCACAGCCCCAGCAGGGCCAGCGGCGCCAGCCACGCGCTCCCGCCGTTGTCCCGCAGCAGGCCCACGGTGAGCATCCGCAGGCCGTCGTGGGCGCGGGTGGCCACGGCCGCCGGGTGCAGGATCGCGTACCGCAGGGCGGGTGGAGGCGGAGTCAGGGAGGCCACGACGCGCTGCCCGCCCCCGAAATCCGGGCATTGAGCCAGGACGAGGTGCGGCAGGTCGGTGTGCAGCGGGTCTCCGAACAGCAACGCGTTGCGCACCAGCCAGGGCGAGCACAGCACCAGGAACGTCAGGGCCGCTATCCCGAGCGCGCGCCACGCCTCGGCCCGCGGCAGCCGCCAGAAGAGCCCCAGAGACACCGCGATCCAGAGCCACACCGACTGGTACTTCATCAGGTAGGCCGCGGCCAGGAGCGCACCGAGGAGCCATGCCCGGCGGGGCCGGAGCAGCAGGCAGATCAGGACGGCAGAGACGAGCAGGATCGTGCAGCTCTCCGTCTCCACGCGCATCGAGTAGGACACCAGCGTGGGGTAGGCGACGGCGAGGAGCCCCGCGAACAGGCCGGCGAGACGGCGCCCGGTCAGCCCGAACGCCAGGAGGCTGGCGGCGGCAGGCGTGAACATGCCGAACGCCAAAGGAACGAGCTTGACCGCGGTGATGTTGAGGCCGCCCGCGGCGACCGCCAGAGCGGTGAGGAACGGGTACAGGGGGCTCCACTGCGCGTCGGGGCGCGGCAGCGAGACCAGCGGACGGAACAGCAGCTGCACGTAGTCCACCGACCATCCCTGGCCCGCGAGGATATGCCGAGCGACATCGAGGTAGCCCGCCCCGTCGCACTCCATGCCCTCCCACCGGAAGCGCTGGAAGAACAGTAGGCGGACCGCCAGCGACAGGAGCGTCAGCAGGACCAGGAAGAGGACTGCCTGGGCGGTCGGGACACGGCCCGAGGCCGGCACGACAGCTTCGCCGCATGGGGCGTCGGAGGCCGTTGAGGTCGCCGAGCCGGTCTGCCCGGCGCCCTCCACGCCCGCCCGGGAGTGGCCCATCGGAACCCCGCCTTCTCAGGTTCGGCCGCCCGGCCGGCCAACGGCTCCAGCGCGAGCGCCTGGTTGGCGAAGCGACTCCCCTGACCCTGACCGGGTCCCGCCCCGGGGAAGCGGGGGCCGATCCGTCCTCCCCTCCCTGGCAACAGCCACGAACTGGCCTGAAGAAAGTCTATGGCCGAACTGGATCGTGTCAACCGGTCTGCACCGTTCACACGGTGCTCAAGCCTTGCCGGGTGCTCGCTCCGGGGATCCCGGTGGTTTGCGCGGAGAGGCTCCCGGCGGCGCCGTCGCGCACTCGGCGCTGGACCCTGGCGGCCCCGGTCGGCATCATACGTCCATGCCCACCCGCCACGTCCACCCCAGCTTCTTCATGATCCTGATCCTGCCCTTCGGAGTGATGGGGGGCTACGTCAACGTCACCCTCGGCTACCTGCTGTCCCAGGCCGGGATCTCGGTGGAGAAGATCGCCGCGCTGATCGCCCTCAGCCTGCTGCCGCACACCTGGAAGTTCGCCTGGGCGCCGATCGTGGACACCACGCTCTCGCGCCGCGCCTGGTACCTCATCTCGGGCGTGGCCAGCGCCGCCGGGATCTGGGCCACCGGGATGCTGCCCATCCGCGCCGCCAGCCTGCCGATGCTCTCGGCGGTGGTGCTGGTTTCCAACGTCGCGGTGACCTTCCTCGGGATGGCGGTCAACAGCCTCATGGCGTACACCACCCCGGAGGAGCTGAAGGGCCAGGCGGGGGGCTGGTTCCAGGCCGGCAACCTGGGCGGCACCGGCCTGGGCGGAGGGGCCGGCCTGTGGCTGGCGCGGATCCTGCCGGCGCCGTGGATGGCCGGGGCGGGCCTGGCGGTGGCCTGCCTGCTGTGCTGCGCGCCGCTGGCGTTCATGCCCGAGCCGCACTCCCCGCACCGCGAGGGCGGCGCGCTGCGCAGCCTCGCCAACGTGGGCCGCGACCTGTGGGGGGTGGTGACCTCGCGCGTCGGGCTCCTGGCGCTGTTCCTGTGCTTCCTGCCCATCGGCTCGGGGGCGGCGTCCAACCTGTGGCCGGCGGTGGCCGACGGCTGGCGGGCCTCCGCCGGCACGGTGGCGCTGGTCACCGGGGTGCTGGGCGGCATCCTGATGGCCGCGGGGTGCGTGGGCGGCGGCTGGATCTGCGACCGGGTGGACCGCAAGGCCGCCTACGTCGCCTACGGCGCGCTGCAGGCGGCGTGCGCCCTGGGCATGGCCGTGGCGCCGCGCACCGAGGCCATGTACGTGGTGTTCACGTCGGCGTACGCGGTGATCACCGGCTTCACCTACGCCGGCTTCACCGCGGTGGTGCTGGAGGCGATGGGCATGGGCGCGGCGGCCACCAAGTACAACGTGTACGCCTCCATCTCCAACTTCCCGATCTACTACGTGACCCAGTTGGACGGCTGGGCCCACACCCGCTGGGGCCCGCGCGGCATGCTCGAGGCGGAGGCCGTGGTCGGGGCGCTGGGCCTGATGCTGTTCATGACGGTGTGGGTGGCGCTCCCCAGGCGGCGGCCGGCCACCGCCTGAGGCCGCGGGGCGCTTTTCAAGGCGGCCGGCTTCGTGCGAGGATGCCGGTCGCGGTTCGCGCCGCCCCCGGGCCCGCCGCCGATGCGGCCCCCGGGCGGCGGCCGGCCCCGCTTCGATGACCTGACCTGCATGGGGGTGCGCTGCGCCGGCCCGTGAGCGCCGACGCGCCGGGGGGGAAGGATGACCGAGACCGCGGCGCTGCCGGAGGCCAGGCCCTCCTGGCGCTTCCCGCGCGCCTTCTGGAGCGCCAACTCCATCGAGCTGTGCGAGCGCGCCGCCTACTACGCCACGTTCATCGCGCTGCGCACCTACCTGCTGCGGGTGGTGGGCCTGAGCGACGTGCAGGCCGGGTACGTGGCGGCCGCGTTCGCCGGGCTGATCTACCTGCTGCCCTTCTTCACCGGCGCGGCGGCCGACCGGATCGGGTTCCGCGGCTCGCTGCTGCTGGCCTTCGCGCTGCTGGCGGCCGGCTACGGGATGCTGGGGGGGGTCCGCGACTTTGCCCCGGTCGCCGCCGGGCTGCTGCTGGTGGCGGTCGGCGGGGCGTTCGTCAAGCCCGTCATCACCGGCACCGCCGCCAAGTGCTCCAGCGAGGCCAACCGGGCCCGCGCCTTCAGCATCTTCTACATGATCGTCAACATCGGCTCGTTCACCGGGAAGACCTTCGCCGCGCCGATCCGGATCCAGCTGGGGGTGCAGCGGGTGCCGCTGTTCTCCGCGGCGGCCGCGCTGGCCGCGCTGGTGCTGGTGGCGCTGCTGTACCGGCCCCCGGAGAGCGGCGCAGGCCGCCCCCGCAGCGCGCTGGAGACGCTGCGCGGGATGGGCGCCGCGCTGCGCAACCTCCGCTTCACCGCGCTGATCCTGATCACCGCCGGCTTCTGGACCATCCAGGGCCAGCTGTACGCCTCCATGCCCGACTACGTGCTGCGCATGGCAGGGGAGAGCTACAAGCCCGAGTGGTACGCCAACGTGAACCCGCTGGTGGTGGTGCTGTGCGTGGTGCTGGTGACCCAGCTGGTGCGGCGCTGGCCGCCGGAGGTCTCCATTTCGGTGGCGATGCTGCTGATCCCGCTGTCCTCGCTGACCCTGGCGGCGTCCCACTTGATCCACGGCCGGGTGGAGCTGTGGGGGCTGGCGGTGCACCCGGTCACCGCGACGATGGTGGCCGGGATCGCCCTGCAGGGCTTCGCCGAGTGCTTCCTGAGCCCCAAGTACCTGGAGTTCGCCTCGCGCCAGGCGCCCCGGGGCCAGGAGGGCCTGTACCTGGGCTACGCCCACCTCAACACGTTCTTCGCCTGGGTGTTCGGGTTCGTGGTCGCCGGCTACCTGCTGCAGGCGTACTGTCCGGACCCGCGCACCCTGCCGCCCGCGGTCCAGCGCCAGCACCAGCTGGCGCTGGCGGGGGCGGGGCCGATGCCGGGGGCCTACGCGCACGCCCACTACCTGTGGTACGCGTTCGCCCTGGTGGGGGCGGCCTCGCTGGCGCTGATGCTGGGGTTCGTCGCGGTCACGCGGCGGCTGGACCGGGGGCGCGCGGTCCCGGCCGGCGCGGCCTAGGGCCGCACCGGCGCGCCGCCGGCCGCGGGAGGATCGGGAGAGGATGACCTCGCGCATCGCCATCACCCGGGCCGTGAGCCCGGCCCTCGGCCGGTGCGAGCTGAGCTTCGTGGAGCGCCGGCCCATCGACGTGGCGGCGGCCCGGCGCCAGCACCGGGAGTACGAGGCGTGCCTGGAGGCCCTCGGCTGCGGGTTGCTGCGCCTGCCGGCCGAGGCGGAACTCCCCGACTCGGTGTTCGTGGAGGACGTGGCGGTGGTGCTGGACGAGCTGGCGGTGATCACCCGCCCGGGGGCCGAGTCGAGGCGGGCGGAGTGCGCGGGGGTGGCGGTGGCGCTGCGGCCCTACCGGCGGCTGGCCGCCATCCAGGCTCCCGGCACGCTCGACGGCGGCGACGTCCTGGCCGCCGGCCGGCATGTCTTCGTGGGCCGCTCGACGCGCACCAACGAAGACGGCATCACCCAGCTGCGGCAGCACCTGGGGCCCCTGGGCTACGCGGTGGAGGCGGTGGCGGTGGCGGGGTGTCTGCACCTGAAGTCGGCGGCCACCGCGGTCGGGCCGGACCAGCTGCTGGTGCACCCCGGCCGGGTGGACCCGGCGGCGTTCGCGGGGCTCCGGCTGCTGGAGGTGGACCCGGCCGAGCCCGACGCGGCCAACGTCCTGCGCGTCGGCGACACGGTGGTGGCCGCCACGGCCCACCCCCGGACCCGCCGGCGGCTGTCGGCGGCCGGGCTCGAGGTGCGCACGGTGGATCTCTCGGAGCTGGCCAAGGCGGAAGGCGCCCTGACCTGCTGCAGCCTCATCTTCCAGACATAGCGGAGGTCTCCCCGGACCCTCTCGCCACTCGTGCCCTGCGTCCGCGGAGGAGCCGATGAGCGTTCCGCTGGTCTTCGTGTGGCCCTACGGCCTTTTCTACTGGGCGGTGCACGCCCTGGCCTTCGTCCCGGAGTCGCTGCGCTTCTCGCGCCTCGAGCGCGCCGCGCCCCGGCCCATCCACGACCGCGGCTCGCTGCGGCTGCTGACCGCGCTGTGGGCCTACTGCGGCGCGGCCCTGGCGCTGGCGTTCGTGGCGCCCTGGGCCACCCTCCGCACCGGCCGCCTGGCGCAGTTCTGGACCGGCCTGGGACTCCTGGCGGTGGGGGCGCTGCTGCGGCGGCACTGTTTCCGGATGCTGGGCGGGCACTTCACCCCGGCGGTGAACGTGCGGCCGGGACAGCCGATCGTGGAGCGGGGCGCATACCGCTGGGTGCGGCACCCGTCCTACACCGGCGGGGCGATGATGTTCCTGGGGTTCGGGGCGGCGCTCACCAACTGGCTGAGCCTGGCGGTGGTGGCCGCGGGCGTGGCCGTGGCCTACACCGTGCGCATCCGGACCGAAGAGCAGGCGATGCTGGCGGTGCTCGGCGAGCCGTACCGGAGCTACATGCGGCGCACCCGGCGGCTGGTGCCGTTGGTGTTCTAGCCCGCGGCCGGCGGGGAGCCGCTCCGCAGCCGGCCCATCAACTGCGCCACCAGGCCGTCCAGCCCGTTGCCGCCGTTCACCAGGATCTCGGGCATGAACCGCGCGCCCTTGTCGGCGAGCACCGTGGCCACGTTCACCAGGGTCGTGCCCGCGTCGCCGATGGCCTTGCGCTGGGCCTCGAAGCCCTCGGCCCGCGCCAGCCCCACCGCCCGCACCTCGGCTCCCTTGGCGGTCCCCACCTGCTGCAGGTAGGTCGCCTCGCCGTCCGCCTCCGCCTTGCGCGCCTGGGCGTTGTTGCGCTTCACCTCCACGTCCACCGCGGAGGCCGCCAGCTCGTGCTGGGCGTCGGCGGTGCCCCGGGACCGCTCGGTCTCGATGCGCATGTCCTGGGCCCGCTTCTCCATCTCGTAGGTCTTGACCTGCTGGGCGGCGATCTCGCGCTTGTTCAGCACCTCCACCAGGGGCTGCGGCAGCACCACGTCCTGGATGTACACGCCCTTGACCTCCACCTCGTAGCGCTGGAGGTGGGTGGTGATGTAGTCGGAGGCCTCGCTCTGCACCCGCTCGCGGCTCTCGATGAACTCCACCGCCAGCATGCCCTGCAGCGTGTTGCGGAAGTGGTTGCCCACCGCCGGCTGCAGCACCTCGTTCACCAGGTTGGCCATGGTCCCGACCATGGAGATCACCCGCGGCGCCTTGACGTCGGGCACGTGGATCTGGACCTGCAGGTCGATCGAGAAGTCGAACCCCTCGCGCGACTTCCCGTGGATCTGGCTCAGCTGCGCGTCCAGGTCGTGCGCCTGGGAGGTGGCGGAGGCCCAGTTCAGGGTCAGGATGTAGGTGGGCACGATCTGGGCGTCGTAGATGCGCGGGTTCAGCGCGTACTTCCCGGTGCGCAGCGGCTCCTGCCAGATGCCCCGGTGCCCGGCGCGGACCAGCGAGCCGAACTTGAAATCGGAGCCCGACTTGTCCTCGGTGGGCAGCCCGATGAAGGCCTTGATCACCGCCACCTGGCCCTGCTGCACCACCAGCATCGGCTTGATCTCCACCGAGACCAGGTAGGGGTTGAGGTTGTAGGCGCCGTACACCAGGGGGTCGTGCTGCAGGCCGATCCGGCCGCCCTGGTCCAGGAACACCTGGAAGTCCTGGAACGAGTTGTGGCCCACGTTCTTGGAGTTGAGGATGGCCTCGATCAGCTGCAGCTCGTCCCCGCCGCGGGCCTCCAGCGCGGCGATGTCCTCGAAGCCCCCGATGCGGCTGGCCATCTCGCCCTGCGCGGTGGGCAGCCCCTCGAAGGTGGTCACCACCCCGATCACGTCCCACACCCGGCCGTCCGGCAGGGTGGTGGGCGCGATCCGCACCACGCTCAGCTGGGCCGGGTTGAGCCCGAACGCCTCCGGGCTCAGCCGCCCGTGCTTGTCAGCCTTGTCCTTGAGGTCCGGGGAGACCGGGATCCCGTACACCGCCTGCCGGGTGATGACCAGGAAGGCCACCGGGTGGACGGCCGCCAGGGTCCCCGGCGGCAGCACCGGGCGCTGCACGCCCTTCTGCCCGCCGGCCGCCACGAACGCGCGCGCGTCCGAGAAGCTCCCGAACTCCGGCCGGTACACCGCGGACTTGGCCCCGATCGGCAGCGGCCCACCCACCTGCGCGATCACCACGCCGATCTCGCCGGCCGGCACCTGCACCAGGGGCCGGTTCTCCACCCCGAACAGCGGCCACAGCTTCCAGCGCAGCCCGGGCATGAGCAGGTCGGCCTGGTAGCCGGCCTCGCCGTGGAACGCCACCGGGCTGTCCTCCGAGAGCTTGCGCAGCGACCACCGCTTGATCACCAGCCCCACCTCGGTGGGGCCGACGCGGCGGATGGACGACAGGACCACCACCACCAGGACGAACAGGATCAGCAGCGTGGGGATCGCGCCCGCCAGGAACTGGAACACGACTTCCTCCCATGTTCAGCCCGGCCCTTCCGCCGCCCGCTCCGCCCCCGGCGGCTGCCGCGGGGCGGAGGTCCGGGGACGGCCCGCGGGCCGGGTCACCAGGTGACGAGGTAGGTACAGCCCTCCGCTCCGTGCTGCCGGCACTCCCGGGTGTCGTCGTGCTTCACCACCGGGTTCACCCCCGCGGGGGCGAACTTGGCGGCGGTGCGCTCCACGATGCCCAGGTCGAACGCGCAGGGGTAGGGGTTCTCGCACACCAGCCGCGCCGAGCGGGGGCCCGCCAGCTCGAACCGGTAGTGCCCGATCTCGCCTCCCCGGTGGTTCAGGTGATACGCGAGGTCAATGGACCCGAGCGCAGCCTCGATGGAGCTTACCTCGGGCGGCCACACCGCGGTTTCCGGGATCCGGCGGCCGATGCCGCGCAGCGTGGCCGGGCCGGTCTTCTCGGCGATCTCCCGGAAGGCGTCCAGCCAGGCCTGCTGCGAGTACCAGGAGCCGGGCTGCGGCGAGACGATGCCATGGCGGGCCAGGATGCGCTGCCCGATCCCGCCCAGGTCCTCGAGTTCCTGCACCACGGCAAGCACCGCGGCCCCGTCCACCTGAACTCCCGGAGCGAAGGCCTGGAACTGAGCCATGTCCAGTCTCCCCTGTGCACCGGCTTCCGGCACGGCGCGGGTGCGCGCCTTCTCAGGGCGGGGGCGCGCCCGGCGGTCTCCTCCAGGCGCCCCACAGCGGCCCTCATCTCGGGAAGGCGGGCGGCAGCTCGGGGTCCCCGGAGGATTCCCTGGCGCTCACGGCAGCGGTGGCGAGGAGCATGGCCGGGTGGAGCACGCGGTCGCGGCCCGGGCCCCGGGGCTCCGCCCAGGGCGGGACGGCGGACGTCCGGGGACGCCCGCGCCGCGCTCGCCGGCAGTCTAGCACGAAACGCCGGCCGCGGTCGCCCGGCCGGCGCGCCCCGCCCGGTCCCCGGCTCGCGCGGGCCGCCGGGTTCCTCTAGACTCCGCGCATGGCTTCGGATCCCGCCGCGGCGGCCCCGCCGCTGGATGTCCGGGCGGTGCTGCGGCTGTGGTGGCCGCTGGCCGCCAGCTGGCTGCTGATGGGCTGCGAACTGCCCGCGGTGAGCGCGGTGATGGCGCGCCTGCCCCACGCCACCGTGAGCCTCGCGGCGTACGGCGGGGTGGTGTTCCCGCTGGCGCTGCTGCTGGAATCCCCCATCATCATGCTGCTGTCCGCGTCCACCGCCCTGTGCCGGGACTGGCAGTCCTACCGGGTGGTGCGCGGGTACATGCTGATCGCCGGCGGCGCCACCACCGCGCTGCACGCCCTGCTGGCCTTCACTCCGCTGTTCGACTGGGTGATCGGGGGAGTGCTCCGCCCGCCGGCCGAGGTCCTGGGCCCGGCGCGGATCGGGCTCCGGCTGATGCTCCCGTGGACGCTGTCCATCGCGTTCCGGCGCACCCAGCAGGGGGTGCTGATCCGGGCCGGGCGCTCCCACGCGGTGGGCATCGGGACCGCGGTGCGCCTGGGGGCCAACTGCCTGGTGCTGGGCGCGGGCTGGGTGGTGGGGCATGTGCCGGGGATCGTGGTGGGCACGCTGGCGGTGTCCGCCGGGGTGCTGAGCGAGGCGGCCTACGCGGGGCTGGCGGTGCGCCCGGTGCTGCGCCGCCAGGTGCGCCTGGCGCCGCCCGCGCCGACGCCGCTCACCGCCGCCGCCTTCCTGCGCTTCTTCGCGCCGCTGGTGCTGACGCCGCTGATCCTGTTCCTGGCCGGCCCCGTCGCCACCGGGGGCATCAGCCGCATGCCGCTGGCGCTGCAGTCGCTGGCCGCCTGGCCGGTGGCCAACGGCCTGGTGTTCGTGCTGCGCAGCTCGGGCATCGCGCTCAACGAAGTGGTGGTGGCGCTGCTGGAGCGGCCCCGGGCGCTGCCGGTGCTGCGGCGGGTGTGCCTGGCGATGGCCGCGGCCACCACCGCAGTGCTGGCCGCGGTGGCGGCCACGCCCCTGGCCCACCTGTGGTTCGCCGGGGTCTCGGGGCTGGCGCCGGAGCTGGACGCCCTGGCGGGCGCCGGGCTGTGGTTCGCGCTGCTGCTGCCGGGGTTGAGCGCGCTGCAGAGCTACTACCAGGGGGCGCTGTTGCACGTGCACCGCACCCGGGCGATCACCGAGTCGGTGGTGGTCTACGTGGGGCTGTGCACCGCGGCGCTGGTGGCGGGCGTCGCGGCGCAGCGGCTGTGCGGCCTGTACGTGGCCGCCGCGGCGGTCACCCTGGGGACCGCCGGCCAGGTGGCCTGGCTGCGCGCGCGGGCGGCGGTCCACCTGCGGGACATCGCCCGGCGCGGCCCCCAGTTCGGCGCGCACGCCGACGCGCCGTGGCCGGCGGACGTGCCCGCCTGAGGATCCCGCCGGCCGCCGGAGCGGTTCACGGCCCGCCCAGCTCCTCCAGGTGCCGGCGGGCGGTGGCGTCGCCGGGCACCTGCTCCAGCAGCCGCTCGTACCAGGTCCGGGCCACCTCGCCGCGCCCCAGCAGCAGGTTCACCAGCGCGTAGCTCCGGCACAGGTTGGGGTAGTCGCGCCCGGCCTCCAGCAGCGCCCGCCGGTGCTGCGCCAGGGCCGCCGGCAGCAGCCCGGCGGAACTCAGGCACTTGCCGCAGCCCCAGGTCTCCCAGGGGTAGCGCTGCGGGGCCAGCAGGCGCTGCGCCAGGGTCAGCCCGCGCCGCGGCTGGAGCGGCGGGGCAGCCAGGCCCTCCCGGCCCAGGCGCAGCCAGCGCTCCGCCGCGCGGCGCGCCAGGGGCGCGGTGGCCGAGTCCACCCGGGCGAACAGCAGGCCCGCGCCGTCGGCCTCCAGCAGCGCCCAGCGCGGATCCCGGGCCAGGTGCTCGGCCAGCTCGGGCGCGCCGTAGTCCAGCACCGCCAACCGGAACCCCCAGCGGCGCTCGCCCGCGTCCCAACCGGCGGGGGAGAGCAGCTCCACGTACTCCTGGAAGAAGGCCTCGCCCACCACCTCGAGCTGGCCGTAGATGAACACCCGGCGCTCCGGGCCCAGCCGCTGCGCCAGGTAGCTGCCCGCCCCCAGGGTGTTGAACAGGGGGCCCCGCAGCCGGTGCTCCAGGACCCGATCCGCGCAGTGCACCGGGTAGGCCCCCTCGGACTCGCGGCTGCCGAAGCGTTCCAGCCGCTCGTCCGAGACGTAGTACGCGCCGCTCACCACCCGCTGCACCAGGTA
>DATKKS010000135.1:0-2019 GCA_035542815.1 Saccharimonadales bacterium (SeqCode)
CGCCCGGGCGCCGCGCCCGGCGGCGAACGGCAGGTGGATCTGCGGCGCCGGCTTGCGCGCCGGCGGCAGGGGCGCGGCCTCCCCCAGATCCTCGAGGTCCTCGTCCTCCTCCTCGGCCAGCGCCGCGCGGGCCGGCGCGGGCTCGCGCACGATCCGCGGGGCGGCCGCCTCCTTGGTCGCGGCCGCCGCCCGGCGGCGCGCACCGTGCCGCCGCCCCGGCCGCAGCCACTCCCCCAGCGCCGCGCCCAGCCGCACCGGGGCGCGCAGCGCCACCCCCATGCCCTGGGCCACCAGCGAGAAGCCCACCTCGCTGGCCACCAGCAGCAACACCGTGAGCAGGCTCGCCAGCAGGATGCCGCTGCCCACCCGGCTGAGCACCCCCACCACCAGCCCGGCGATGGCCGTGCCGGCGCGGCCGGTCCAGTCCTCGGGCGCCCACAGCGCCGCCAGCGAGACCGCGGTGAGCACGATGGCCGCGCCGATCGCGGTCTGCACCGCCAGCTCGGCGGCGGGCTTCACCCGCAGCCGGTTCCAGCCCCACGCGAGCAGCAGCACCGGCACCGCCCAGCCGGCCACGCGCCCCAGCAGCAGGCGCAGCGCCCAGGCGAACCACGCGCCCACCGGGCCGCACGCGTTGCGGTAGCCGGTGCCCAGGGTGTGCGGCCAGTCGGCGGGATCGAAGGTGAACAGCGAGACGGCGGTGAGGGCCCCCAGGGCCAGCAGGAGCACGCCCAGGATGTGGCCCTGGCGGCGGTCGGAGAGTTCCCAGGCAGGCATGGCGTGACGTCCTCCATGGCGTCAGGGCCCGGCGCGGCCCGCCGGGCGCCGGGCGCCGCCGGTCAGGCGACCCTCGAAGCGGGGAGCGGACCCGGGCCCGGACGGCTTTCCCGAGCCGGGGGCGCGGGACCCTTCCCGGCCCGGCAGTCTACACCACGGCGGCCCTGGGCG
This sequence comes from Saccharimonadales bacterium (SeqCode), assembly GCA_035542815.1. Taxonomy (GTDB): domain Bacteria; phylum Eisenbacteria; class RBG-16-71-46; order RBG-16-71-46; family JACRLI01; genus JACRLI01. The sequence continues at coordinate 949 of DATKKS010000135.1, forward strand.
TCACCTGCGGCCGGCAGTCGCAGGTGGCCATCTCGCGCAGCGCCCCCAGCAGCCGCTCGAAGTCCCCGGCGGCCCCCGGCCAGCGCTGGCGCCCCGCCGCGCGCAGATGCCGCCCGGACCAGTGCACCTCCAGCTCCCAGTGCACCGCGTCGCAGGCGTCGGGGTCGGCGTACTCCCCCGCCCAGTCCCAGGCGCGCAGCTCCTCCAGCAGGTCCCACAGCCCCTGCCACGCCGGCGCGGGCGGGGTGACCGAGTCGGTGGCCAGGCCCTCGCAGGCCTGCAGCGTGCAGGTGAGCACCCCGTCCTGCACGCGCAGCTCCCGCTGCCCGCCGAAGGTGGAGGTCTCGGTGTAGAGGATCCGTTCGGGGGCGGCTGCGGTGCGGGCCATGGTGCATCCTCCGCCGGGGCGTTGGAAGTGGCTGCCGTGGGGGCCGGCGTGCGCGGCCCGGGCCGGGCCTGCGCGGTGCATGGGCGGCCGGGCGCACGGGCCCGGCGCGGGTCAGTTGCCGGAAGGCACCTGGCCCGGCGCCTCCGGATACGCGGGGCGGGGCGGATCGCGCAGCATCCGCAGCTGACGCTCGGCGTCGCGCGCGGCGGCCTCGTCGCCGCGGTCGCGCGCCACGCGGGACATCATCCAGAGCGTCTGCGCGCGGGATTCGCGCCGCGCCTCGCGCAGCGCCTCCTCCAGCCGCAGGCGCTCCTGGCCGTCCAGGTTCCGCTCCAGCTCGCGCTGCAGCCGGCGGGTCTGGCGCAGCCCCTGTTCCTGGATCGCGTGCAGCGCGCCGTCGCCGGACAGATCGGCCTGGATGACCGGCGCGCCCGATTCCGCGCCCGGGTCCACCTGTGCGGCGGTGGGGACCCCGAGGGTGCGCTGCGCCCGGCGGGCCTGCCGGTCGCAGGAGTCGGCCGCCACCGCCAGCGCGCACGCCGCCACCAGGACCACCAACATGGCCGCGGAACGAAGCAATGGGGGACCTCCGCCGCGCGAAACCTGCCGCCCGGGCCGCCCTCGAGCGCGATCGCCCATGCCGCCGCGGCGGCCCCGCGACAGGAAACGTCGTGTTGCGTAAG
>DATKKS010000136.1:0-7944 GCA_035542815.1 Saccharimonadales bacterium (SeqCode)
ATGGCCGAAGGGTAGCACGGCGCCAGCGCCGCGGGGGACCGGGCCGGCGCCCCGGAAACGCAGCGCCCCGGGGCCGGCCGGCCCCGGGGCACCCGTTGGAAGGAAAGTGCGCCGGAAGGGATTCGAACCCCCGACCCCCAGCTCCGGAGGCTGGTGCTCTATCCAACTGAGCTACCGGCGCATGTGATGGGCGCGGCCCGCGCGGGCTACAGCAACCTCTCGCGGACGATGTCCAGGTCCTTGTCCCCGCGCCCGGAGACGTTGATCACGAGGATCCGGTCCGGGCCGAGTTCGCGGGCCAGCGCCTGGGCGTGGGCCACCGCGTGGGCTGTCTCGAGCGCCGGGAGGATGCCCTCCAGCCGGCCCAGCTCCGAGAACGCCTCGACCGCCTGATCGTCCGGGACGAACGCGTATTCTACGCGACCGAGGTCAAAAAGCAAGGCGTGCTCGGGCCCCACCGCGGGGTAGTCGAGCCCCGCCGACACCGAGTGGGTCTCGCGCACCTGGCCGTGCTCGTCCTGCAGGAGGTGGGTGCGCGTGCCGTGCAGCACCCCCACCGCGGGCTCGGCGAAGCGCGCGGCGTGCCGGCCGCTGGCGATGCCCAGCCCGCCGGCCTCCACCCCCACCAGGCGCACCCCGGGGTCGTCCAGGAACTCGAAGAACGCCCCCAGGGCGTTGCTGCCCCCGCCCACGCAGGCCACGATGCAGTCCGGGCCGCGCCCCTCCCGCTCGCGCAGCTGCGCCCGCAGCTCCCGCCCGATCACCGCCTGGAAGTCGCGCACCATCCGCGGGAAGGGGTCGGGCCCGAGCACCGAGCCCAGGATGTAGTGGGTGTGTTCCACGCTGGCCGCCCAGTCCCGCAGGGCCTCGTTGATGGCGTCCTTCAGGGTGCGGCTGCCGCTGTCCACCGCGTGCACCTGGGCGCCCAGCAGGCGCATGCGGAACACGTTGGGGGCCTGCCGGCGCATGTCCTCCGCGCCCATGTACACCTCGCACGCGAGGCCCAGCAGCGCGGCGGCGGTGGCGGCGGCCACGCCGTGCTGGCCGGCGCCGGTCTCGGCGATCACCCGCGGCTTGCCCATGCGCTGGGTGAGCAGCGCCTGGCCCAGGGTGTTGTTGATCTTGTGCGCGCCGGTGTGGCACAGGTCCTCGCGCTTGAGGAACACCCGGGCCCCGCCCCAGGCGGCGGTCAGCCGCGCGGCGAAGGTGAGCGGCGTGGGCCGGCCCACGAAGTCCTTGAGCAGCCCCGCGAGGCGCCCCTGGAACCCGGGGTCGCGGCGCGCGGCGTCGTAGGCGCGCGCCAGGTCCTCCAGCGGGCTCATCAGGGTCTCGGCCACGAAGCGCCCGCCGTATTCCCCGAAGTGCCCGGTGGCGTCCGGGTAGCGCTCAGCCCAGCTCGGCATGTCGGGCCTCCTCGATGAACCGCCTCACCCGCTCGGGGTCCTTGACCCCGGGGCTCCGCTCCACCCCGCCGGACACGTCCACCCCGAAGGGCCGCAGCCGCCTGACCCGCGCGGCCACGTTCTCCGGGGTGAGGCCGCCGGCCAGGAAGTAGCGGCCCGGGGGCACCCCGCTCTCCAGCCACTCCGCCGGGAAGGTCTGCCCGGTGCCGCCGGGCCGGCCGGCCACGAACACCTCGTACAGCAGGAAGCCGGCCGGCGGCTGGGGCGCCTCGCGCAGCGGGCCCTGCAGGCGCCGGGTCAGGATCACCGGGACGGGCCAGCCGGTGCCGTCCTCGGGGTGCACCTGCACCAGGTCCAGCGGCACCCGCTCGATCCATTCCAGGATCAGCTCGCGGCTCTGGCGGTGGAACACCCCCACGGTGCGCACCGGGAACTCCGCCCGCACCCGTGCCACCTCCGCCGCCTGCGCCAGGGTGAGCCGCCGGGGGCTCTCGGCGGCCACCAGCCCCAGGAGGTCCGCCCCGCAGCGCGCCGCGTGCTGCGCGTCCTCGGCCCGGGTGAGCCCGCAGATCTTGACCCTCACGCGCCCTCCGCCCGCGCCTCCGCGGGGATTCCCCGCAGCTCCCGGAGGGTGCGCGCCGGGTCGGCGCTGCGCATCAGGGCCTCGCCCACCAGCAGCGCGTCCACCCCGGCCGCCTCCAGCCGCAGCACGTCGGCGCGCCGGGCCACCCCGCTCTCGGCCACCAGCGTCACCCCCGGCGGCACCTGGGGGCGAAGCCGCAGGGTGGTCTCCAGCGACACCTCGAAGGTCCGCAGGTCGCGGTTGTTGACCCCCACCAGCGCGGCGCCCGCCGCCAGCGCCCGCTCCAGCTCGGCGGCGTCGTGCACCTCCACCAGCGCGTCCAGGCCCAGGGCGCCGGCGGCCGCCTGCAGCGCCTCCAGCCGCGCGGGCTCCAGCAGCGCCACGATCAGCAGCACCGCGGCGGCGCCCGCCTCCAGCGCCTCGTGCAGCTGGTACTCGTCCTGGATGAAGTCTTTCTGCAGCGCCGGCAGGGGCACCGCCCGGACCACCTCCGCCAGGTGCCCCAGCGAGCCCTGGAAGTGGCGCTCCTCGGTGAGCACCGAGAGCGCCGCAGCGCCCCCGCGGGCGTAGGCGCGCGCCCGGGCCGCCGGCTCGAAGCTCTCGGCCAGCACCCCGCGGCTGGGCGAGGCCTTCTTCACCTCGGCGATGAAGCGCACCGGCTCGGCGGCCGAGGGGCGGCGCACCGCCTCCTGCAGCCGGCCCGGCCGGCCCGGCCGGAGGCCCGGCGCGAAACTCTCCAGCGGGCGCGCCCGGCGCCGGGCGTCCAGGGCCGCGCGCGCCGCGGCGGCGATCTCCGCCAGGCGGTTCACAGCTCGTGGCTCAGCGCGGCCAGCCGGTCCAGCGCCTGCGCCGGCCGGCCCTGGGCCAGCGCCTCGCGGGCCCGCGCCAGCCCCGCGGCCAGGTCCGGCACGCTCCCCGCCACCACCAGCGCCGCGGCCGCGTTGAGCGCCACCGTGCCGGCGGCCGGGTCCGCGGCGCCGGACAGGATCGCCCGCAGGCGCGTGGCGTTCTCCGCCGCGTCCCCCCCGCGCAGCGCGCCCTCCGGCGGCGCCTCGAGCCCCAGGGCCCGCGGCTCCACCGTCGCCTCCCGCACCCGGCCCGCCTCCACCTCCAGCACCCGGCTGGGGCCGGAGGCGGTCAGTTCGTCCAGCCCGCCGTGGCCATGCACCACCCACGCCCGCCGCGTGCCCAGCTGCGCCAGCGCTCCCGCCAGCAGGTCGGCGGCCCACGGCGCGAAGGTGCCCAGCAGCTGGCAGTCGGCGCCCGCGGGGTTGGTCAGCGGGCCCAGCAGGTTGAACACCGTGCGCACCCCCAGCTCGCGCCGCGCCGGCGCCACGTGGCGCATCGCCGGGTGCAGCGCCGGGGCGAACAGGAAGCCGATACCCACCTCGTCCACGCACCGGCCCACCGCCTCCGGCGGGAGGCCGAGCTTCACCCCCAGGGCCTCCAGCACGTCGGCGCTGCCGCAGCGGCTGCTCACCGAGCGGTTGCCGTGCTTGGCCACCGCCACCCCGCAGGCGGCCGCCACCAGCGCCGCGGCGGTCGAGATGTTGAGCGAGCCGGAGCCGTCCCCGCCGGTGCCGCAGGTGTCCAGCAGCGGCCGGCGCGCGGTGGGCACGTGCACCGCGCGCTCGCGCATCACCTCGGCGAAGCCGGCCATCACCTCGGGGGTCTCGCCGCGCAGGCGCAGCGCCACCAGCAGCGCGCCCAGCTGCGCGTCGCTGGCGGCGCCCTCGGTCAGCGCCCGCATCAGGGTGGCGGCCTCGGCGCGGGTCAGGGCCTGGCCCTCCAGCAGCCGGCCCAGGCTCTCGCGGATCACCGGGAGGGGCTCGGGCCGGCCAGGTTCAGGAAGTTCCGGAGCAGCAGCCGGCCCTGGCCGGTGAGGATGGACTCCGGGTGGAACTGCACCCCCCAGGTGGGCTGCCCGGCGAGCTGCAGCCCCATGACCTCGCCCTCGGCGGTCCAGGCGCACACCCGCAGGTCGGCGGGCAGCGAGGCGCGGTCCACGATCAGGGAGTGGTAGCGGGTGGCGTTGAAGGGGTTCTCGAGGCGCTCGAAGATGCCGGTGCCGTCGTGGATCACCAGCGAGGTCTTGCCGTGCATCAGCCGGGCGGCGCGCACCACCCGGCCGCCGAACACGTGCCCGATGCACTCGTGGCCCAGGCACACCCCCAGGATGGGCACCTGGCCGCTCAGCCGGCGCAGCACGTCGTTGCTCACCCCGGCGTCCTCGGGGCGCTTGGGGCCCGGGGAGATCACGATCCCCGCGGGCCGGAACGACTCCACCTCGCCGGCGGTGACCGCGTCGTTGCGGACCACCCGCACCTCCGCCCCCAGCTCCCCCAGGTACTGGACCAGGTTGTAGGTGAAGGAGTCGTAGTTGTCGATCACCAGGATCACCGCGGGCCTCCGTCCGTGGGGGGGCCGCCGTCCCAGCCGGCCTCGGCCCACTCCACCGCGCGCACCAGGGCGCGGGCCTTGTGCAGCGTCTCCTGCCACTCGCTGGCGGGCACGGAGTCGGCCACGATGCCCGCGCCCACCCCCACGTGCGCCCGCCCCTTGGCGAACAGGGCGGTCCGGATGGCGATGCACAGGTCGAAGTTCCCGCGGAAGCCGAAGTAGCCGACCGCCCCCCCGTACACCCCGCGGCGCACCGGCTCCAGCTCGTCGATGATCTCCATGGCCCGGATCTTGGGCGCGCCCGAGACGGTGCCCGCCGGGAAGCACGCCCGCACCACGTCCATGGTGGGGATGTCCGCGCGCAGCCGGCCGCGCACCCCGCTCACCAGGTGCATCACCTGCGAGTAGCGCTCCACCACCATGAACTCGGGGGTGGTCACCGAGCCGTACTCGGACACCCGGCCCACGTCGTTGCGCCCCAGGTCCACCAGCATCACGTGCTCGGCGCGCTCCTTCTCGTCGTGCACCAGCTCCGCCTCCAGCGCCGCGTCCTCCGCCGGGGTGCGCCCGCGCGGGCGCGTGCCGGCGATGGGCCGCACCTCCACCTCGCGCCCCTCCACCCGCACCAGCACCTCGGGCGAGGAGCCCACCAGCTCCAGCCCGGGCAGGCGCAGGTAGTACATGTACGGCGACGGGTTGAGCACCCGGAGGGCCCGGTACACGTCGAAGGGCCGCGCCTTGACCGCCGCGCTCAGGCGGTGGCTCAGCACCACCTGGATCACGTCGCCGGCCCGGATGTACTCGCGCGCCCGCTCCACCGCCTTGAGGTAGCGCTCCCGGCCCACGTTGCTCTCGAACGCCACCCGCCCGCCGCGCGCGTGCGCGGTCTCGGCCGGCGCCGGCCCGCGCAGCCGGGCCACCTCCCGCTCGATGCGGTCCCGGGCGGAGCGGTAGGCGGCCGCCGCCGGGCCGTCCCCGGGGGCCACCGCCACCACCTTCACGGTGTGGGTGAGGTTGTCGAAGATGGTCACGCAGTCGCTGAACAGGAAGTGCGCGTCCGGCAGGCCCAGGTCGTCCGGGCCGCCGGCCGGCAGGTGCTCGAAACGGCGCACCTGGTCGTAGGCCAGGTAGCCCACCGCGCCGGCGTCGAAGCGCGTGTGCCCGGGGACCTCCGCCACCCGGCGCTCCCGGAGCAGCTCCGCCAGGAGCTGCAGCGGCTCGGCCGCCGGCCGCTCCTCCACCACCCCGTTCCGGATGAGCCGGGCCGCGCCGCCGCGGCTCTCGAACACCAGCGGGGCCTCGCCCGAGAGGATCGAGTAGCGGCCCCACTTCTCGCCGCCCTCCATGCTCTCCAGCAGGAACGCGCACGGCCCGTCGGCCACCTTGAGAAAGGCCGACACCGGCGTGTCCTGGTCCATGAGCAGCTCGCGCTGCACCGGGACGCGCTCGCCCCGGCCGTGCAGCGCCGCGAACTGCTTGAAGTCCGGCTGGTACGTCGGCATGCGCCTCCCTCGGGGCCCCGCGCCCGGCGCCGGCTCAGGCCGGCCCGGCCGCCGCGTGCCGCAGCAGCGCCCGCGCCTCGTGCCGGGTGGCGTCGGTCACCCGCGAGCCCGCCAGCATCCGGCACAACTCCTCGACCCGCTCGCGCGAGCCCAGCTCCACCACCCGGGTGTAGGTCCGGCCGCCCCGGACCGCCTTGTCCACCTGGAAGTGCCGGTCGGCGCAGGCCGCCAGCACCGGCAGGTGGGTGATGCACAGCACCTGGTGGCGGCGCGCCAGGCGGCGGAGCTTGGCCCCCACCGCCTCCGCGGTCCGGCCCCCGATGCCCGCGTCAATCTCGTCGAACAGCAGCGTGCCCACCGGATCGGCGCCCGCCAGCGCGCTCTTGATGCCCAGCATGATGCGCGAGACCTCGCCCCCCGAGGCCACCCGGGCCAGCGGCTTGAGTTCCTCGCCCGGGTTGGTGGACACCAGGAACTCGGCCTGGTGCGGCCAGCCGGCCTCGCCCGCGTCCGGCGGTTCGCCCCCCATTCTAACCTGAAAGCGCGCCCCCGGCAGGCCCACTTCGCGCCACTCCCGGCCCAGCCGGGTGGTGAGTTCCGCCGCCGCCGCCTCGCGCGCCGCGTGCAGCGTGCGCCGCGCCGCCAGCCAGGCGGTCCGGGCCGATTCCAGCTCCCGCTCCAGGCGCGCCGCCGCCTCCGCCGGCCGTTCCGACTCCGCCAGCCGCGCCGCCAGCTCGGCCCGCTGCCGCAGGGCGCTCTCCAGGTTCCCGCCGAAGCGCTTGCGGATGCGGTACAGCACCTCCAGGCGCTCTTCCACCGCCCGCAGCCGCGCCGGGTCGGTCTCCAGCGAAGCCGCCCGGTGGGCCAGGTCGCGGGCCGCCTCGGCCAGGCGTTCGGCGGCCTCGGCCAGCTCGCCCAGCGGCCCGCCCAGCCGCTCGTCCCACTCCTGCACCCGCCCCAGCGCGCGGCGGGCCGCCCCGACCCGGGATAGGGCGCCGTGCGGGTCGTCCTCCAGCGCCGCGGCCGCCTCCTGCAGCGCCTCCGCCAGCTGCTCGGCGTGCGCCAGCAGCTGCCGCTCCCGCTCCAGCTCGGCGTCCTCGCCGGCCCGCAGGCGCGCCGCGTCCAGCTCCTGGAGCTGGAACTCCCACAGCTCGCGCCGGGCGCCGCGCTCGCGGCTCTCCTCGGCGAAGCGGCGCTGCGCCGCGCGCGCCGCCTCCAGCCGCTCCGCCGCCGCGCGCTCCGCCGGCCCCAGGTCGGCCCGGGCGGCGCAGCGGTCCAGGAGTTCCAGGTGGCACTCCGGCCGCAGCAGGCTCTGGTGCTCGTGCTGGCCGTGCATGTCCAGCAGCAGCGCGCCCAGCTCGCGCGCCTGGGCCTGGGGCAGCGGCCGCCCGTCCAGCCGGAACCGGCTGCGCCCGTCGGAGGAGATCTCCCGCTGCAGCACGAAGTCGGCCAGGTCCCCCACCCCCAGCTCCTCCGCCCGCCCCGCCAGCGCCGGCAGGCCCGAGCCGTCGAACCGCCCCGCCACCCGGGCCGCGGCCGCGCCGGTGCGCAGCGCCTCGGGGCCCACGCGGCCGGCGAACAGCAGCGCCACCGCGCCCACCAGCACGCTCTTGCCGGCGCCCGACTCCCCGGTCACCACGTTGAGGCCCGGCCCCGGCGCCCAGCTCAGGCGCTCCACCGTGGCCAGCCCCTCGAGCTGCAGCTCCAGCAGCATCTCAGGCCTTCCAGCCCAGCTTGTCTCTCAGCAGTTCCGGGTAGGAGAAACCCGGCGGGCGCAGCACCCGGGTGGTGTAGCGGGAGCCGGTGATGACCAGGCGCTGGCCCGCGATCAGGGGCAGGTTCTCCTGGCCGTCCAGCGCCACGTGCAGCCGGGTGCCGGCGCGCCCCACCTCGATGGTCAGGGTCTGCTCCGGGGAAAAGGCCACCGGCCGGGAGGACAAGGTGTGCGGGCAGATCAGGGTGGCCACCAGCACCCGCGCCCCGGGCATCACCACCGGGCCGCCCGCGGACAGCGAATAGGCGGTGGCGCCAGTGGGCGTGGACACCACCACCCCGT
>DATKKS010000137.1:0-5973 GCA_035542815.1 Saccharimonadales bacterium (SeqCode)
GGCCCCGGAGATGGGCCCGCTCCACCCCTCCCAGTCCTCGTACACCGGCTCCGCCCGCTCGAAGGCCTCCATGTCCGCGGGCATCTCGGCCCGCTCCCGCCCGTCCACCCGGTAGGCGCGGCAGATGCGCAGCGGGCTCAGCCCCTCCAGCACGTCCAGCTTGGTCACCGCCAGCAGCTCCAGGCCGTTGACCCGGACCGCGTGGCGCGCCGCCGGGGCGTCGAACCAGCCGCAGCGGCGGGCCCGCCCGGTGGTGGCGCCGTACTCGGCGCCCAGCTCGCGCAGCGTGTCGCCCAGGCCCTCGCGCAGCTCGGTCGGGAAGGGCCCGTTGCCGACGCGGGTGCAGTAGGCCTTGGCCACGCCCAGCACGCTGCTCACCCGCGTGGGCCCCAGGCCCACGCCCGCCAGCGCGCCGCCGGCGACCGCACTGGAGCTGGTGACGTAGGGGTAGGTGCCGTGATCGAGATCGAGCAGCGTGCCCTGCGCACCCTCCAGCAGCACGTTCTGCCCGCGCGCCAGGGCGGCGTCGAGTTCCTGGCTCACGTCGGCCAGGTAGGGCTTCAGGCGCCGGCCGTAGTCGAGGTGCTCGGCCAGCAGCGCGGCCGGCGCGAGATCCGCGGGGGGCTCGCCGGCGGGGCCCCGCAGAGCCTCCCAGCGGGCTTCCAGGCGCGCCCGCAGCCGCTCCGGGTGCAGCAGGTCGGCCACCCGGATGCCCACGCGCCCGGTCTTGTCCCGGTAGGTGGGGCCGATGGCGCGCCCGGCGGTGCCGATGCGGCGCTCGCCGAGGGCCGCCTCCTCCACCCGCTCCAGCCAGCGATGGTAGGGAAACGTGACGTGCGCCGCGGGGCTCACCCCCAGCCGGCCGGCCAGCGGGAAGCCGGCCCGCTCCACCGCCGCCACCTCCTCGAAGAAGGCGCGCGGCTGCAGCACCACCCCGTTGCCCAGCAGGCACCGGACGCCCGGGCGCAGCGCGCCCGAGGGCAGCAGGTGCAGGATGACGGTGGCGTCCCCCACCACCACGGTGTGCCCGGCGTTGGCCCCGCCCTGGTAGCGCGCCACCACCTGGACGCGCTCCGCCAGCAGGTCCACGATCTTGCCCTTGCCCTCGTCACCCCACTGGGCCCCGACCACGATTTGACAGGGCACGGCCGGCTCCCCCGCGCTGCGCCTCTCAGGACGAGCGCTTCCAGGCCTCCGGGTTCACCGCGTCGCGCACGCCCCGCCCCAGCAGCGCGTCCGCCAGCTGTGCGGCGATGGTGACGCCCACGCCCTCCTGCGCCTCCACCGTGGAGGCCCCCAGGTGCGGCGTCGCGACCACGTTGGGCAGCCCGAGCAGCGGGTGGCCCGCCGGCGGCGGCTCGGTCTCGAACACGTCCAGGGCCGCTCCGGCCAAGCGGCCGGACCGCAGGGCCTCGGCCAGCGCGGCCTCGTCCACCACGCCGCCCCGCGCGCAGTCCACCAGCAGCGCCCCGGGCTTCATCCGGGCGAACTGCGCCGCCCCGATCAGGCCGCGGGTCTGCGGGCTGAGCGGCACGTGCAGGCTCACCACGTCGGCGCGCGTGAGGAGCGCGTCCAGCTCCACCCACTCCACCCCCGGCGGGGGGGGCGATCCGGCCAGCTTGGGGTCGCACCCCAGCACCTGCATGCCGAACGCCTGCGCTCGGGCGGCCACCGCGCGCCCGATGCGCCCGACCCCCACGAGGCCCAGCGTCTTTCCGGACAGCTGGGTGCCCAGGAAGGCCGACTTCTCCCAGCGGCCCTCGCGAAGCGAGGCGTGCGCCCGGGACACGTGCCGCACCAGCGCCAGGAGCAGCGCGAAGGTCAGCTCCGCCACCGCCAGGGTGCTGCCGCCGGGCACGTTCATCACCAGCACGCCCCGGCGCGTGGCGGCGGCCACGTCCACGTTGTCCACCCCCGCGCCGGCCCGGCCGATGGCGCGCAGCTTGGGGGCGGCCTCAATCAGCTCGGCGGTGGCCTTGGTGGCGCTGCGCACGATCCAGCCCTCGGCCTCCGGCACCGCCGCCCGCAGCTCCTCCGGGGTGTGCTTGGGCAGGTAGTTCACCTCCAGCCCCGCGGCCTTCAGGGCCTCCAGGGTGGCCGGAGCCACCGCATCGCTCACCAGCACTCGCGCGCTCATGCTCCCCTCCCGGCGTCGGCCGCCACGGGCGCCGCGTACACCGCCTGCGCGGCCGCCACCGCCGCGCCGCGCTTCACCGGCTGGCCCAGCCCGGCCAGCGCCTCCTCCACCGCCCCCACCACCTCGAGGATGTCCTTGGCCTGGTACACGCCCAGGTGCCCGATGCGGAACACCTTGCCCTTGAGCTGGTCCTGCCCGTTGGCCATGCGCAGGCCGCGCTGCTGCAGCACCGCCTTGATGATCGCATCGGAGGCCACGCCCTCGGGCGCCAGCACCGTGGTGAGCGCCTCGGACGGGACGCGGGGGTAGATCGAAAGGCCCAGCGCGCGCATGCCGGCGCGCGCCGCCGCGCCGTTCCGGGCGTGGCGGGCCCACATGGCCTCGAGCCCCTCGGCGCGCATCCGCTCCAGGGTGGCCTCGAGGGCGCGGACCAGCGAGATGGCCGGGGTGAAGGGCGTGTCGCCGGCCTCCAGCGACTTGAGCATCCGGCCGAAGTCGAAGTAGAAGCGCGGGCTCTTAGAGGCCGCCGCGGCCTCCCGGGCCCGCGGGCCGACCGAGACGAACGCCAGCCCCGGCGGAATCATGAAGCCCTTCTGCGAGCCGCCCACCACCACGTCGATGCCCCAGTCGCGGGGGCGCAGTTCCATCGCGCCGAGCGAGGTGATGGCGTCCACCACCACCAGCGCCCCCGCTTCCCGGGCCACCGCGGCCAGCTGCTTCACATCGTGGCGCACCCCGGTGGAGGTCTCGCTGTGGGTCACGAACATCACCTTCACGCCCGGCTGCGCCCGCAGCGCGGCGCGCACCGCGGCGGGATCGGCCGCCTGCCCCCACTCCACCGGGATCTCGGTCAGCTGGGCACCGTAGACCTTGGCCAGGTTCGCCCAGCGGTCCCCGAACTTGCCGCCGCGCACCACCGCCACGCGGTCCCCGGGCGAGACCAGGTTGGCCACCGCGGCTTCCATGCCCCCGGTGCCCGAGGCCGCCAGCAGCAGCACCGGGTCCTCGGTGCAGAACACGTAGCGCAGCCCCTCGAACACCCGCGCCAGCTCGGCGCGGAACTCGGGGGTGCGGTGGTGGATGAGCGGGCGCGACTCAGCCTGCAGGGCCTCCGGCGGCACTTCCACCGGGCCCGGAGTGAACAATCTCTCGGTCATGGCTGGATCCTCGTGCGGTGTGGGTGGCGGCCGGCCCGGGCGGGCGCCCGGAGGCGCGGTGACGGCCCGGACAACCGGGGCAAGTCTACCGCATTCGGACCACCACCCGACAGAGGCGGCCCCGGCCCGGGCGGCCCGGCGGCCGCGCCGCGACCCGCCGGGCGGGCCAAGGCGGACTTCACGTGACGATGGAGGGCCGGCCCAGAACCCCTTGGAATCGAACGGATTGAAAAGCGGCGGGGCGGCTCGAGGGCCGCCCCGCCCGGGCTTCCCACAACACCTTGGCGGCCGGGTCTCGGCGCCCGGCCCCCAGACTCAGCTGCCGCGCACCAGCAGCATCTTGCGCGAGACCGCGCGCCCCTGCGAAACCACCCGGGAGAAGTAGATCCCGCTGGGCGCCGGGCTGCCGTCCGCGCGGCGGCCGTCCCAGCTGAAGTCCCGGCTGCCCGCCGGCAGCGCGCCACGGAACAGCGTCGTCACCCGCCGGCCGGAGATGTCGAACACTCCCACGTCCACGTCGCCCGCCCGGTCCAGCTCCACGCTGAAGCGGGTGCCGGCCGAGAACGGGTTGGGCCGGTTGGCCGACAGAGCCAGCCGCGCCGGCGCCCCCAGCGGCAGGCTGGCGCTGCCCAGATTCACCTGCAGCGCCGCCCCGTCAGGCCCGCTGAACTGGCCCTCGGCGACGCTCAGCTGCCCGCCCGGCTGCTGCCCCGGCTTCAGCGCCAGGTGCAGCACCAGGTCCAGCTGGCCCGCCGCGCCCGGCTTCGCGGCGTGTCCCGGCGCGGTGAAGATGAGCCCGATGCGCACCGTGCCGTCGGCCACTTGGTAGAGATGCAGCCAGTCCCGGGCCAGGCCGGTGAACTCCACCGAGGCCACGTCGTAGCGGTCCACGGGGTAGCTCAACGCCAGCCGGACCGCGCCCAGCTGGGGCGCCCCGGACAGGTGCAGGCCCACGTCGGCCCCGGCGGCGGTGGCCACCGGCGCGTCCATGGCCAGCTTCACCTCGGGCGCGGGCCGCGCCCCGGCGCTGTCCGGGTAGCACCCGGTGCAGCCGCCCTGCAGCAGGATGCTGGTGGCGCAGCAGATCACGTCGTCCAGGGTGAACGCGCCGTCGTGGTTGCAATCGTGGGTGGCGCCCGAGGAGTCCTGCGCCGCCGGGCACGGCCCGTCGCCGTTGACGCAGTGCACCATCAGCACCAGGTCGCGCACGTCGGCGACGCCGTCGCCATTGAAGTCGCACGGCTGGTCCAGGCAGATGCGGAAGGCGGGTATAGGGCTGAAGGGCTCGATGATGAACTGGCACGCCGGCACCCCGCCACCCCCGGCGTCCGAACCCAGAAGCTGGGCGGCCATGAGGTACATCACCGGCGTCCGGCCGACGAGGCCCACCAGGTCGGTGTCCGGGTACAGCGTGACTCTCAGGATGGCCGGCGGGGCCGACCCGCCCGGGGTCGCCGGGATGGGCGCGCCATGCTCGGCGTACATCACGAAGCTCGCGCCGGTCGCGGTGCGCTTCCAGGTGAGGTGCATGCCCGCGGCCGGGCCGATGGCCTCGACGTCTTGCACGAACATCCCGGCTGGGCTCAGGTTGAACGCGCCCTGCAGCCCCGAGAGGGCCACCGGCGAGGCCGCGGTGAACGGCGCCTGCACGGAGCGGCCCGGCGCGGCGTGCGCGTCGCACGCATCGGTCACGTTCGGGTGCACCCACCCTCCCATCAGGCAGCTCAGGCCCGGACAGCTGTCCGAGACGACGAACGGCACCGTGGTGCTGAACAGGTTGCCCGGCAGAATGGTGTCGGTGCAGCTCACCCTCGCCAGCTGCACCGGCAGCTCATAGCTCCGCGCCGGCAGCCCCGGCAGCATCGCCCGGCCGGTCCAGGTCACCGGGGTGTTGCGGCATGGGCGCCCCAGGCAGCCGCCGTCGTCCACCACCAGGCGCACCGTCGGCGGCCACGGGAGCGGCGTGGCGCGCGGCGAGGGAATGACGTCAATGCGCTTGAGGCGGAAGCAGTCGTTCGGGAACGTGCCGGTCACCGCCACCGAGATGCTCTCGCCGGCCGCGATGCAGCCGCCGCCGGTCGGGTCGGGCGGGCCGATCACGATCCGGTCCACGTAGGGCAGCGGCCCCGGCGCGGGCACCACCGAGTCGCACCGCGTGGGCACCTGGAAGGGGAACTGCCCGGAGCCGGAGTAGCGGCGCGCCAGGCCCGTGTCCGGGGAGGCCGCCTCCACCACCACCGTCAGGTTGTAGTTCCCGATGGGCAGCCCCGGATACATGACCTGCCCCGACCACGGCATCAACACGTCGGGGCAGGCCGGCGACCCGCTGTTGCGCATCACGACCCGCACCGGGGGCAGGCACGGCGCGGCGAAGCACTCGATGGGCACCAGCTCTACGCGCTCCAGGCCCCAGCAGCCGGCCGGGAGGTAGCCGCTCAGCGAGACCGGGAAGGAGTCGTTCGGGCAGATGCGCCCCTCGGGCGGGGCGGTGCTGGCCGGCCACCCGATGACCACGTGCTCCACGAACGGCAGTCCGGGCGGCTTCACCGTGGTGTCGCACGACAGCACCTGCCATCCCAGCGCGAGCGCGTACGTGCCCTGGTGCGGGCCGTCGAGCACCTGCTCCTGGATCGAGACCTGGTAGTTCCCCGCGGCCATGATCCCCATCGGGAACACCTT
>DATKKS010000138.1:0-8250 GCA_035542815.1 Saccharimonadales bacterium (SeqCode)
GGCCGGCGAGCGGGCGCCGCGCGAATCCCCTTGCAGGAGGCGGGGTACGAAGAAGCCCCGAAAGCGCTCGCTCTCGGGGCTCTCCGCTAACTGGAAGAACGCGATAACTCGCGTTCTCCACGGTGGCTCCTCAGGTAGGACTCGAACCTACAACCCTTCGGTTAACAGCCGAATGCTCTACCATTGAGCTACTGAGGAATAAGTCCTTTGGTTCCAACAAGATCGGCCGCGGCGCGGCACATCTTGAGTCCCAGATAGAGCAGTCTAGACCCCTCCGCCACGCAGGTCAAGAGGGCGCCACCGGAGCCAGCTCTCACAGCTCGCCGCCTCCCCCGCTGGGGCGCGATCGCTTGGGATGTCCCGTCCAGGTCACCGATTTGACCGGGTGGATCTCCCAGGCCGTGCTCGCCTTCCGGCCTTTGATTCCCCGGGCGCCGGGGTCGGATCCGTGGGAGGCGTCATAGAACAGCTGCCCGGCCACGACGCACGGCACCGGGTGTTCCATCCGGTTGCCGCTCCTGGAGAACTCGGTGTACTTGCCCTGGGAGCACGTGGTTAGGATCTTCCGCCGCAGCGCCTCGAATCCCGCCTTGGGAACCTCCACGATGAAGCACTCGGAGCCGCCGGTGGAATCGTCCACCATCTGGATGTGGTAGTCGTCGTCATCGGCGCTGTACTTCAAAGCCTGGATCCAGCCCCGGGTCTTCACCATGTCGCCTTCGTGGAGCCCTTCCCCCGGGGAGTCTGGTATGTAGGAAGCGTCGAAGTCGGACCACTTGTCCTGCGTGAAGGACGGAAGCCGCTTGAGCTCCGACAGGGCGACAAGCTTGGGCTTCTGGCGCGGGTGCCGGAAATGGGTCTTGATGGCCCAGCGCTCGTGGTCCACGGCGCCGGATGCCGCCAAGGGCAGCAGCGTCCAGGCCGCGAGCAGGGCGGCGAGCAGTCGGCGTGGCATACTTCACCTCGCCTTCAGGGACAGCCGATCGGAGGCGGACCCTCAGGCCTACCGCGACAACCCCACGTACGCCCCCCGCAGGGTCTGCCAGTAGCTCGGCTGGTCGGCGATGGCATCGTAGGAGAAGAGCGAGATGCCGTCCACGCCCATGCGCCGGGCCAGCACGATCTTGCGCGCCGCGCCCCGCGCGGGCTGGTCGTACACGGCCACGCCGGCCACCACCGGCCGGCCGGCGGCCTGCTCCAGGATCCGGCGGAGCTGGCCCGCGAACACGCGGTCGCTGGGGGTGTACAGCATGGGCACGGCGAAATCCAGCAGCCCGGCGCGCAGCCACTCCGGCCAGTCCTGCCGGTTGCGCCCCAGCGCGGCATCCAGGTCGGCGATGACCGCGGCGCTCACGCGGGTCCCGGGCCGCAGCGAATCCACCGCCGCGCGCACCCCGCGCACCACGTCGGTCACCGTCTCGCGCTGCCAGTCGGCCCAGCGGCGCTCCAGGTCCGCCACGCCCGCGGGCCCGTAGCGCGACTCGAGGTACTCGGGCCGGTCGGCCATCCAGGCGGGATCCACGCCGGTCCGGCGCATGAACTCGGTGCGCGAGCCGTAGTCGAAGCCCACCTCGCTGGACGGGTAGCGCACGTAGTCGAGGTGCACCCCGTCCACGTCGTAGCGGCGCAGCAGGTCCCGCACCACGTCCAGGAACTCGGCGCGCACGTCCGGGTTGCCGGCGGCGCTGAACATGCCCTCGGTGATCGAGCCTTCGAACTCGTTGCGGGTGAGGCTCCACAGGGCCCGCCCGTCCGGGCGCACCGCGGACCAGTCCGGGTGGGCGTTGGCCAGGTGCGCCGGGCTGCGGGGATTCTGGTCGGCGGACCACACCAGGAAGGTGTTGAGCCAGGCGTGCACGCGCAGGCCCTCGCGGTGGGCCAGCTCGAGGGCGTACGCCAGCGGGTCGAAGGCGGAGTCCTCCACCGATTCGGCCCGCGGCTCCACCGCCGAGCGGTAGTACGCGTCGGCCCGCCCGCGCACCTGCACGAACAGGTCGCGCACGCCGTACTGGCGGGCCCGCTCCACCATGCGGCGGATCCGCTCCCGGCTGGTCATGCTGGTGCGCACCACCCACAGGCCGCGGATCTCCTCGCGGCCGGCGCCCGGGCCGGGCTCGTCCGCGAGCGCCGGGGAGGCGGCCCCCGCCAGCGCGGCCAGGCCCGCCGCGACGGCCGCCAGGAGCGCCCCAAAGGCCGCGAGGCGGCCCAGGAGGCCGCCCCGCACGCTGCTCGGAGGTAGGTGGTGCATCGGGACTCGGAACCCGGCCCCGGGCCGCCCGGGGCTATCCCCGGCGCCGCTTGCGCGGCTCCACGGCGTCGGAGGGCGCCGGGGCCTTCTCCTTGGCCTCGGCCTTGCGCTCCTTCTTCTTGCCCTTGGCCTCCGCCTTGGCGAGGGCCTCCTTGCGCTCCTTGTCCTTCTGCTCCTTGGACTTCACCAGCTCGAGGATGGCCATCTCGCCCGCGTCGCCCAGGCGCGCCCGGGTCCGGATGATGCGGGTGTAGCCGCCGGGCCGGCCGGTGTACCAGGGAGCGATCGTCGCGAAGAGCTTCTGCGTGATGGCCGGCTTCATGACGTAGCCCGCGACCTCGCGCCGCGCCGCCAGGTCCCCGCGCTTGGCGAAGGTGATCATGCGCTCCGCGAAGCGGCGGGTCTCCTTGGCCTTGGCGATCGAGGTCTCGATGCGCTCGTACTCGAAGAGCGCGGTCACCAGGTTGCGAAGCACGGCGCGCCGGTGCTCGTGCGTGCGGCTGAGTTTGCGGTGGTCCTTGCGATGGCGCATCTACTCGTCTCCGTTGACGGGCTGCGGTGACAACCCCAGGGCGGCCGGATCCATCCCGAACGTGAGGCCCATCTCGCTCAGCACGTCCTGGATCTCCTTGAGGGACTTCCGCCCGAAATTCCGGTACTTGAGCATCTCGCTCTCGGTCTTGGTCACCAGCTCGCCCAGCGTCTTGATGTTGGCGGCCCGGAGACAGTTGCTGCTGCGCACGGAGAGTTCCAGCTCCTCCACGCTCTTCTCCAGCAGCTTGCGGATGCGCACCGACCCCTCGTCGGGCTCCTCCTCGATGGCGATCGGCTCCTCCTCCTCGAACCCGACGAACAGCGCGAAGTGGTCCTTCAGGATCTTGGCGGCGTGCGACAGGGCGTCGCGGGGCGAGACGCTGCCGTCGGTCCAGATCTCGAGGTTCAGCTTGTCGTAGTCGATGCGCTGGCCGATGCGGGTCTGCTCCACGGTGAAGTTCACCCGGTGGACGGGCGAGAACAGGGAGTCCACCGAGAGCGTGCCGATGGGCCGGTCGCCGGCCTGGTGCTGGTCGGCCTGCACGTAGCCGCGGCCCACGCTGATCTCCACCTCGGCGGTGAACTCGCCCTCGTCGTTGAGCGTGGCGATGTGCAGGTCGGGGTTCAGGATCTCCACCTCGTGGTCCACCTTGAGGTCGCCGGCCGTCACCTCGCCCTTGCCCTTGCGGAGCAGCGCGCCCCGCTTGGGGCCCTCTCCGTGCACCTTGAACCGGATCTGCTTCAGGTTCTGGGTGATCTGCAGGCTGTCCTCGAAGATGCCGGGCAGGGATCCGAACTCGTGCAGCGCGCCCTCGATCTTGACCGCGGAGACGGCCGCTCCCCGCAGGGAGGACAGCAGCACCCGCCGCAGCGCGTTGCCGACGGTGGCGCCGAAGCCCCGCTCGAGGGGCTCGATCACGAAACGGGCGAAACGGTCCGTGGCGGACTTCTCGTCCATCTCAATCTTCTTCGGCATCTGGAGATTCTTCAGCTTCATGAACACAAGCCCCCTCTGGCGCCGGGCGCCCAGGTTACTTGGAGTACAGCTCCACGATCAGCTGCTCCTGCACGGGCAGCGACACGCCGTCGCGGCTGGGCTTCTGGAGCAGCCGCCCGGAGAAGCTCTCGGCGTCCAGCGACAGCCAGTCGGGCACCGAGCTGCGACCCTTGGCCTTCTCCAACGCCTGCGCGATGGCCGGCACCTGGCGGCTGGCCTCGCGCACGCTGATCACGTCGCCCGGGCGCACCGAGTACGACGGGATGTCCACCACGCGGCCGTTCACGGCGAAGTGGCGGTGGCGCACCAGCTGGCGCGCCGCGGCCCGGGACAGGGCGAGGCCCATGCGGAAGACGACGTTGTCCAGGCGGGTCTCCAGGATCTGCAGGAGCACCTCGCCGGTCACGCCCTTGCTCGCCTCGGCGTCGCTGAAGTACTTGCGGAACTGCCGCTCGAGCACGCCGTAGTAGGCGCGCGCCTTCTGCTTCTCGCGCAGCTGCAGCCCGTAGCCGGTGACCTTGATGCGCCGCCCCTGGCCGTGCTCCCCGGGCGGGTAGCCGCGCCGCTCGAACGCGCACTTCTCCGAGAAGCAGCGCTCGCCCTTCAGGAAGAGCTTCATTCCCTCCCGGCGGCAGCGCCGGCACTTCGAGTCGTGGTAGACCGCCATGAAACCTCCGTTACGTGCCCTGAAGCCCGTCCCGCTCGGCCGGCTACACGCGGCGCCGCTTGGGCGGCCGGCAGCCGTTGTGCGGGATGGGCGTGACATCCTTGATGGCCGAAATCTCCATGCCCGCGGCCTGCAGCGAGCGGATGGCCGCCTCGCGCCCCGCGCCGGGGCCGGCGACCCACACCTCCACCTTCTTCATGCCCGCCTGCAGCGCGTTGCGGGCCGCGTTCTCGGCCGCGATCTGCGCCGCGAACGGGGTGCTCTTGCGGGCCCCCTTGAAGCCCACCTTGCCGGCACTGGCCCAGGACACCACGTTCCCGTCCAGATCGGTGATGGAGATGATGGTGTTGTTGAACGAGGCCTTCACGTGGGCCACCCCGTTCATGCCCACCTTGCGGTCCTTCTTCTTGACCTTCTTGACCGGTGCGTCCGCCACGCTGGCACTCCTGTTCAGAAAGCGATGATCGCCCGAAACCCGTGACTACTTGTGCGCGGGGCCGACGACCTTCTTGCGCATCGCCCCCATCGTCTTCTTCGGCCCCTTGCGGGTGCGCGCGTTGGTCTTGGTGCGCTGTCCGCGGACCGGCAGGCCGCGGCGGTGACGCAGGCCGCGGTACGCGCCGATCTCCATCAGGCGCTTGATGTTCATGCTGATTTCGGTGCGCAGCGCGCCTTCGATCTTGTAGTTGCTCTCGATCGCGTTGCGCAGCTTGGCCGTCTCCTCGTCGGTCAGGTTCTTGACCCGCGTGTCCGGGCTCACGCCGGACTCGGCGAGGATCCTCCGGGACGTGGGCAGCCCGATGCCGTAGAGGTACGTGAGCGCAACCTCGATGCGCTTTTCGTTGGGCAGGTCGATGCCCGAGATTCGAGCCAACGGAAGCCTCCTTCAGACTCCTGGGGCCGCGCCCTCCGAGGGGGCGCGCCTCCCCGGGCCCGGGCCTACTTCTGACGCTGCTTGTGCCGCGGATTGCGGCTGCAGATCACCCGGATCACGCCCTTGCGGCGGATCACCTTGCAGTGCTCACAGATCTTCTTGACCGACGCACGGACCTTCATGGTTCCCCTCGTATTCCATCCCGGCCCGGGCCGCCGCGCTCCGGCCGCCCGGCCATGCTCCTGCGCGTGACGCGCGCCCCGCGCTCCGGTGCCGGCTCCGCGGCCCGCCCGCATCCGGACGCCCGGCGCGGGGGCCTGCCGCTACTTGTAGCGGTAGACGATGCGTCCGCGGTCCAGATCGTACGGAGACAGCTCCACCGTCACCTTGTCCCCGGGAAGGATCTTGATGAAGTGCATGCGCATCTTCCCGGAGATGTGCGCGAGGACGCGGTGGCCGTTCTCCAGCTCCACGC
Organism: Saccharimonadales bacterium (SeqCode); assembly: GCA_035542815.1. GTDB lineage: Bacteria > Eisenbacteria > RBG-16-71-46 > RBG-16-71-46 > JACRLI01 > JACRLI01. The sequence goes on from DATKKS010000138.1 coordinate 5,796, forward strand.
GGAACATCGCGTTCGGCAGGGGCTCCACCACCGTTCCCTCGACCTGGATGCCTTCCTGCTTTGCCAAGCTCCCTCGATCTCTTCTCCCGGCCTCAGGGCCGACTGAGGATCACCGGACCGTCCGCGGTGACGGCGACCGTGTGTTCGAAGTGCGCCGACGGCTTCCCGTCCTGCGTCACCACGGTCCACCCGTCCGCCAGCACCACCGTCTCGGGCCCGCCGATGTTCACCATCGGCTCGATGGCCAGGACCATCCCGGCCAGGAGCTTCGGCCCCCGCCCGGGCATGCCGTAGTTGGGCACCTGCGGCTCCTCGTGCATCTCGCGCCCGATCCCGTGCCCCACCAGGGCGCGCACCACCGAGAAGCCCGCGCCTTCCACCAGCGACTGCACCGCGTGCCCCACGTCGCCCAGGCGGTTGCCGGCCCGCGCCTGCTCCACCGCCCCGGCCAGGGCCGCCTCGGTGGTCTCCAGCAGCCGCCGCACCTCCGGGGCCACCTCCCCCACCGGCACGCTCAGCGCCGCGTCGCCGAAGTAGCCCTCCTTCTGCACCCCCACGTCCAGGCTGACCACGTCGCCCTCCTGGAGCCGCCGCTCGGCGGAGGGGATGCCGTGCACCACTTCCGCGTTCACCGAGGTGCAGATGTGCGCGGGGTAGCCGCGGTAGCCCTTGAACGCGCAGCGCCCGCCGTGGCCCTCGATGAACTCCCTGGCCGCCTGGTCCAGGTCCAGCGTGCTCAGGCCGGGGCGGACCATCGCGCGCAGGTGCTGCAGGCAGCCGGCCACGATGCGCGCGCTCTCCCGGATGAGCCCGATCTCCTTCTCCGACCGCAGGTGGACCATCGGGCGCCTACGCCCCGGAGCCCACCAGGCCCGCGAGCAACGCCTCGATGCGGCCCGCCACGTCCGCCACCGGGCCCACCCCGTCCACCTCCCGCAGCAGGCCCTGCCGCCGGTAGTGCCCCACCAGCGGAGCGGTCTGGGCCTCGTACACCCGGAACCGCTCGCGGATCACCTCGGCCCGGTCGTCCGGGCGCGGCACCAGCACGGTGCCGTCGGCCTCGCACGCCCGGGGTCCGCGCCCGTCGGCGCCACCCCCGTACACCCGCCCGCAGACGGGGCACACCCGCCGCGTCGCGAGCCGGCGCACGATCTCCTCGACCGGCGCCACCATGCACACCACCGCCGCGAGCGTCTGCCGGCGGCCCTCCAGCAGGGTGTCCAGCGCCTCGGCCTGCGGCAGGGTGCGCGGGAAGCCGTCCAGGATGAACCCCGGCCGGCAGTCCGGCTCCGCCGTCCGCTCCGCCACCAGCGCCACCACCACCGGGTCGGGGACCAGCGCTCCGCGGTCCATGAACCCCCGGGCCTGGATCCCCAGCTCCGTCCCGCGGCGCGCCGCCTCGCGCAGGATGTCCCCGGTCGAGACCTGGGGGACCCCGTGCGCGGCCGCCGCGCGGCTGGCCTGCGTGCCCTTGCCCACCCCCGGCGGGCCCAGGAAGACCACCCGCAGCGCCATGGCTACCGCATCCGGCCCCGCAACTTGCCCCTCTTCACGAGCCCGTCGTAGTGGCGCATGAGCAGGTGCGCCTCGATCTGCTGCAGCGTGTCGAGGGCCACGCCCACCACGATCAGCACGCTGGTCCCGCCGAACCGGAAGGTCAGGTTCCACTGCGACACCAGCAGGTCCGGTATCACCGCCACCGCCGCCAGGAACACCGCGCCCGGCAGCGTGATGCGGTTCATGATGTAGTCGATGTACTCGGCGGTCTTCTTGCCCGGCCGGATCCCCGGCACGAACCCTCCGAACTTGCGGATGTTCTCCGCCAGGTCCTCCGGGTTCAGCACCACCGCGGTGTAGAAGTAGGTGAAGAAGATGATCACCAGCGAGTACAGGATCACGTACACCAGCGAGTTGTGCGACAGCATCGTCGCCATCCCCGCCAGGAAGTCGTTCTTCGGGAAGAAGCTGGCGATGGACACCGGCAGGATGATCAGCGACTGGGCGAAGATGATCGGGATCACGCCCGCGGTGTTCACCCGCAGCGGGATGTGGGTGTTCTGGCCGCCATAGGTCTTGCGCCCCACCACCCGCTTGGCGTACTGCACCGGGATCTTGCGCTGCGCCTGGGTCATCATCACCACCGAGGCCACCACCACGAACAGGAAGGCCAGCGCCGGGATCAGCAGGTACCACTCCAGCGTCCCGTTGGCCACCGACTGCCAGGTGGTGATGAGGTCGTTCGGGAACCGCGCGATGATCCCGATGAAGATGATCAGCGAGATGCCGTTGCCGATGCCGCGCTCGGTGATCTGCTCGCCCAGCCACATGATGCTGATCGTGCCGGTGGTCTGCGTGAGCATGGTGATCATCCGGAACCCGAAGCCCGGCTGGGCCACCACCGCCGACGCGCCGCGCGAGCCAAAGGACTCCAGGAAGAGGCTGAACGCGTAGCTCT
>DATKKS010000139.1:0-3689 GCA_035542815.1 Saccharimonadales bacterium (SeqCode)
CAGGTCTGGGCGCTCCCGCCCAGCTCCGCGCGGATCAGGTACACCCCGGAGGCCACCGGCGCGCCGCCCTCGGCCCGCCCCGCCCACCGCACCTCGTGCCGGCCCGCGGGCCACACGCCGGCGGCCGGCTGGGCCACCCGCCGGCCGGCCACGTCGTAGATCCCGATGCGCACCGCCCCGTCCCGCGCCAGGCTGAAGCGCAGCCGCACCTCGCCGCGTGTGGGGCTGGGGCCGGGCCGCTCCAGGCGGGTCTCCAGCCCCGGATCGCCCACCGCCACCACGCCCCGGCTCAGGTGCGCCACCGAGCGGCACACCGCCACCGCGAACGCGGCCGACCGGTACCGCCCGGTGAGCTGCACCGGGTCGTCGCGGTCGGCGCTCAGGCTGTCGGGCACCGGGCGGCGGTAGACCACCTGCGCCGCCCCCAGCGGTCCGACCGCGACGCTGTCGTGGGCGGCGGCGAAGCAGCCGAGGCTGTCGGAGATGTCGTACCCGAACGTCTCCGGGAAGGGCGAGAGGTTGGTCACCGCGTAGGCCAGGCTCAGGGTGTCGTGGCGCGCCACGCTGGTGTCCCCGGGGCAGCCCAGCCCGAAGCCGCTGCGCACCGCGGCGGTGAACACGTCCGGGTTCCCGGAGCGCCCGTCCGCCCAGAGCGGCCAGACGGCGTTGCCGGAGCTGGTGGCAGTCGAGTAGTCCCCGAAGTTGGGCGCCGCGCGCGATGCCACCTGCCAGGTGGTGGCCTGGTCGGTGACCCGCAGGTTGGGCGACCAGGTGAGCCCGCCGTCCGAGGAGCGCGCGTAGTACAGGTCGGCGCGCCCGCCGCGCGCCGGGTCGTTGCGCCGGTCGTACCAGAAGGCATGGGCCAGGCCCAGGGAGTCCACCGTCACCATCGGCATGCACTGGTCGAACTGCGGCGGGTCGTCGTTGAGGCGCACCGGGGCGCGCCAGTGCGCGCCGCGGTCGGGGCTCACCGCCACCACCGCGTCGCGGTGGTCGAGGGCCGCCGACCCTGGCGCGGCGGTCACGCCCTCCACGTCCAGGGTGTAGCTGCCGGTGGTGGAGTTGAAGGAGCGGACCAGCGCGGTGTAGGTGCCGGTGGCCGGCAGCGTCACCCACCCCTCGGCCGGGATGCCGGCGGCCACCCGGCTGTTGATCAGCAGGGTGTCCCCGCCGGGCGAGTCGGACAGCCGGAGCCACGGGTAGAGCGCCGGGCTGGGGGTGACCAGCAGGCGCACCATCTGGCCGGCGGCGCCGCTGAACCTGAAGCAGTCCACGTCCGAGGTGCTGCTGATGGTGCCGCTGATGCGCACCGGCCAGCCCACGCTGTCCGCCTGGGTCACCAGGTCGTTGGGCTCCGCCTCCGGCTGGGGCGTCGGCGGCACGCCGCTCCACACCGGCTCGGCCGACTCGTTCCAGGCCACGTACAGGGTGCCGCGCGCAGGCCCGGCGCTGCGGTCCACCGCGCCGTTGGGGAACTCGAAGAAGCCGTCCAGCCGGTTGAAGCCCGGCGGGCCGGCGTACCAGTTGGCGTGGATCGGGGCCACCGTGTCGGTGGCCGAGAAAGTGGCGCCGAAGTCCCCCGACCGGCGGTGCAGCAGGTAGGCGTGCTGGCCGGTGCCCAGGGGCCGGCCCAGCCCGTCCTCCCAGAACACGTGCACCGCGTGCTGGTCGTCCACCACGATCCAGCCCCCCTGCACGTTGTCCCCGGCGATCTCCGGCTGCAGGACCACCGCGGGATCCCAGTGGGCGCCGCCGTCCAGCGAGCGGGCGAACTCCATCTGGCCCCAGCCCACCCCTCCCAGGAAGCGGGTGTAGACCACGTACACGTAGTCGGAGTCGGGGTCGCAGGCGCCGCCCGGCTTGTCCAGGAAGTCGGGCAGCGAGGGGTTCACCGCCACCGGCGGCCCCCACGCCGGGGCCGGTCCCGAGAACGTGGCCCGCTGCACCCCGATGGCCGAGATGTTGCCCGGCTGGATGTAGATGGAGCTGAACCAGAAGTGCCCCTGGCGGTTCGCGAACACCCCGGGGTCGCCGTAGAGCTGCTCGCCCGTGCCCAGGCCCTGCAGCGGCAGGTCCCCGCCGTCGGTCCAGGTGGCGCCGCCGTCCGTGGAGTAGCCGTACGAGGAGATCGTCCCGGTGGTGAAGCCGCGGGAGTCGTTGAACCCGGCGATCACCCGCGAGCCCCAGGAGGCCCCGGTGGTCTCGGACTGGGTCTCGCTGGACACGTCGCCGGCGGGGTCGTTCACCCGCACATTGGTGAAGAGCGAGGGGCCGGCCTGGGGCGCCAGAACGGACGCCGGGGCGAGGCCGGCGGGCAGCTCCTCCGGCGCCGCCGCCGGGCGCGCCGGAAGCGGGATGCCGTGGGCGGCGGCCCAGCCCTCGGCGTAGGCCGAGCGCCCGCCGGAGGACAGGAACCGCGGCGGCTCCGCAGCGGGAAGGGCCGCCCGGGCGGGGGCCGGCCGGGCCCCCGCGAACCCCAGGAGCAGCAGGGCGGGCACAAGGGTCCACGCGGCACGGGAGGCTGGGCGTCGCAAGGCTCCTCCGACGAGGTTAGAGGGATCCGAGGGGCCGAAGCGGCCCGGGGGACGTTCGAGTACCAGCGGATTAGATGCCGGGAACGGGGGCGGGAACTGCGCGGGTTGCGCGGCGGCGGCCGGCTGCGCAAGCTGAAGAATCCGTCGCGCCCGGGCGGCCGTCAGGGCGCCGGGAAGCGCGGCGCGCGGCCCTCCAGCACCGCCACGACGTCGCGCACCACCCAGCTCATGTTGCGCAGGGCGGTCGCGGTGCGCGAGGCGAGGTGCGGCGCGAGGGCCACGTTGGGGAGCCCCAAGAGCGGGTAGTCGGGCCCGAAGGGCTCGGGCTGGTGCACGTCCAGCAGCGCCGCCCCGCCGGCGGGCGCCACCCGGCGCGCCCAGGCGGCCAGCGCGGCGGCGTCCACCAGCATCCCCCGGGCGGTGTTCACGAACAGGCAGTCGGACTTGAGCAGCGCCAGCTGCGCCGCGCCGACCAGCCCGCGGTTGGCGGGCCGCCCGTCCACGTGCAGGGTGAAGACGTCGGCCTGCCGGTACGCCGCCTCCGGCTCGGCCCACTCGAGCGGGTACGCGAGCCGCGGCCGGATCGTCTCCGGCCCCAGCAGGTCGTAGCCGACGACCCGCATCCCGAGGGCCGCGCCCACCTCCCCCACCCGGCTCCCGATCCGGCCGATTCCCAGGATCCCCAGGGTCAGCTCGCTGAGCTGGCGGCGCCCCACGGTGTCCGCCCGCAGCCGGTTCCACTCCGGCCCCGGCACCGGCCCGGCCAGCCAGTGCCGGGGCCGGACCCGGTCCAGCACCAGGGTCCAAAGGTACTCCACCACCGCCTGGGTGTTGGCCTCCGGGGTGTGCACCACAGCCACCCCGCGCCCGCGGCAGGCGTCCAGATCCAGGTTGTCCAGGCCCACCCCGGCCCGGCCCACGACGCGCAGCCGTGGGGCGGCCGCCAGCAGCTCCCGGTCCACCCGCGTGTAGGTGCGGACCACCAGGCCGTCGGCATCTGCGACGGACGCCAGCAGCGCCGCGCGCCCCTCGGACGAGGGCCGCGCCACCGCCGCCCGCTCCGCCAGCCAGGCCTCGCACTCCGGATCCAACGGCTCCGCCACCAGCACCCGCGGTGGGTTCATATCCTCCTCGATTTCGCCAACAGCCACAGGG
>DATKKS010000140.1:0-8569 GCA_035542815.1 Saccharimonadales bacterium (SeqCode)
AGGGCCGCGGTGATGACCCGCAGGTCCGTCGCGATGGGCTGGCGCAGCGCCAGCAAGGTCAGGCAGCGCTCCTGAATCACCAGTTCCAGCCGGTCCATCTCCAGGTCGTCGCCGCGCAGTTCCGAGGCCAGCATGGCGTCCCGGGCCCGCAACGCCTGGAGCGCCTTGCGCACCATCTGCTCCGCCCCGCCGCCCATTTGTGCCTGGAGCGCACGCAGGTCAGCCAGCTCCTGGTCCAGATGACGTTCCATGTTGGCAGCATAGCACGTTGGGGGCCGCGACGCGCGCCTGCTGCGGGGCCACGGGCCGGGAATTCACACCGCCGTTACAGCCGCGAAATCCCCCCGAGCCGGCACAGTGGCACCCTTTCGCCGCAGCCGATGGAGAGCTTCGTGTCAGTTTACGCGCGCCGGAACCGCGGCGGGCTCCCGGGGAGTCGGCGGACCAGAAGTGGTATCCCCTTCCTGGAGGTTCGCGTGTTCAAGCAAGCCCCCGGACTTGCGTTGCTGCTGCTGATGCTCGCTCCTGCACTGGCAGCAGCCCAGGAGGCCCCGACCCCGGCCCCCACCGACACGGCTTCGGTGGAGGATCGCGTTGAGGACCTGAGGCAGGAAATGAACGCGGCGCTGGCCGACTTGAGCGCCCGGCTCAACGAGGCCCGCAACCGGCAGTCCCAGTCCAGCTTGGACGAGGCCATGTACCCGCGCTGGAGCGACGACCTGTCGCGCACCCCCGGACTCAACCAGTTCGAGGTGGACCGCGCGTACGTCAACGTCCGGGGCACACTCAACCGCAAGGGCGTCTACCGGATCACCCTGGACGCCGACCGCGGCACCAGCGCCCGCCTGGTGGACTTTCTCAAGTACGCCTACGGCGGGGTGGCGTTCAACCCGCGCGTCACCTTGATCCTGGGCCTGCAGTCGACCCCGCTGATCGACTTCGAGGAAGGCATCTGGAAGTACCGGTTCGTGCAAGAGGTGCTCTCGGACAACGAGGGCAAGCTCACCAGCTCGGACCTGGGGCTGGGGGCCGAGGGGACGCTCCTGCCGCAGCTGGCCTACAAGGTGCTCATCGCCAACGGCGAAGGCTACAAGAGCGCCGAGATCGACCGGGCCAAGGACTTCGACGGCCGGCTCACCTGGACCGTGTTGCCCGGGCTGCGGGTGTCCGGCTACGGCCACTACGGGCTCGTGGACACCAGCGCGGCGCGGGCGACGGCGCTGTCGCGCCACCGCTACGCGGCCCTGGTGAGCTGGGAGCAGCCCGCGTACACCGTGTACGCCGAGGCGCTCGGCGCGCAGGACGAGTCCAGGACCGGGGCGCCCGAGGTGGACTCGGGCGGCCTCAGCGCGGGGGGGTTCTGGGAGTACGTCTCAGACTGGCGGGTGTTCGGCCGCTTCGACCTGTACGACCCGGACCGCCACCTGGCGGACAACGCGCACTTCCGCGGGCTGCTCGGCGTGAGCTACGCCTGGGGCAGCAACATCGCCGTGGCGCTCTCCGACCAGTGGACCACCTACGGCGCGCTGGCCCCCGACCGGCCCACCCGCCCGGACAAGCGGCCCTACAACCCGAACCAGATCGCCCGGCAGGTGCAGGTCACCTAACTGGAGGAAAGGAGATTCCCCTGTGAGCACCGACATCCTCCGCCGCGCGCCGCGCTCCTCCGCGCTGGCGGCCCTCCTGTCCCTCGCGCTCACGCTGGCCGCGGCCGGGCCCGCGCCCGCGGCAGCCGCGAGCCTCACCGGCGCCGGAGCCACGTTCCCCTACCCGCTGTATTCCAAGTGGTTCGACGAGTACGCGAAGGCCAATCCCGGCACCAACATCAACTATCAGTCCATCGGCAGCGGCGGCGGGATCCGCCAGATCACCGAGCGCACCGTGGACTTCGGGGCCAGCGATCCTCCGATGACCGAGGAGCAGATCGGCAAGGCGCCGGGCGTCCTGCACATCCCAACGGTGATCGGCGCGGTGGTGGTGGTGTACAACCTCGCCGGCGTGCCCGCGGGGCTCAAACTCGACGGAGAGACCGTCGCCGCCATTTTCCTCGGTCAGATCACGAGCTGGAACGACCCCAAGGTGGCCGCCCTCAACCCGGGCGTGAGCCTTCCGGCGCAGGCGATCACCGTGGTGCATCGCAGCGACGGGTCGGGCACCACGAACATCTTCACCGACTACCTGAGCCATGTGAGCACTGCCTGGGCCAAGGCCGTGGGCAAGAGCACCTCGGTGAACTGGCCGGTCGGGCTGGGTGCCAAGGGCAATGAGGGCGTGGCCGGCCAGGTGCGCACCCTGCCGGGGACCATCGGCTACGTGGAGCTGGCCTACGCCATGACCAACAAGATGACCTACGCCAGCGTGCGCAACCGCGCCGGCGAGTTCGTGGAGCCCAGCGTGGCGGCGACGACCACGGCCGCTGCCGGAGCGGTATCGAAGATGCCCGCGGACCTGCGGGTGAGCATCGTCAACCCTCCGGGGAAGCACGCGTACCCCATCTGCGGTTTCACCTACCTCCTGGTGTACCGGGAGCAGGGCAACCGGACCAAGGGCGAAGTCCTCGCGAAGTTCCTGTGGTGGGCCATCCACGACGGACAGCGGATGGCCGAGCCCCTCTATTATGCGCCGCTGCCGCCGCCAGTGGTGTCGCTGGTGGAGGCCAAGGTCAAGAGCCTCGAGTCCGGCGGGAGCGTCCTGCTGAAGTGACCTCGCCCCACCTGCAGGCTCCCCGGCCCGCCCGGCCTGGGAAGCGCGCGGCCCGGCCTCCTAAGGGGCCGGCGGGGCCCGCCGAGGCACACGCCGGCGAGCCCGGCGGCACGGCCGTGGTCCAGGCCGGGCCCGGGGCCGCCGATCCGCAGAGCCATCCGCGGCGAAGCCTCGGCGACACGCTGTTCAAGGTGGCCGCCGGAGGTTTCGCCGCGGTCGTGCTGCTGATCGCGGTGGGCATGGCTTGGGTCATGACGCAGGCGGCCCGGCCGTCCATCCGCGCATTCGGCCTGGGTTTCCTGGTGTCCAGCGCCTGGGACCCGGTGCGGAACGCGTACGGGGCGCTGCCCTACATCTTCGGCACCGTGACCTCATCGCTGCTCGCCCTGGCGATCGCCGTCCCGCTGGCTCTGGGAATCGCCAGCTTCCTCTCAGAGCTCGCGCGTGGGCCCCTAGCCCGGGTGCTGGGCTTCCTGGTGGAACTGCTGGCAGCCATCCCCAGCGTGGTCTACGGGCTGTGGGGCGTCTTTCTCATGGCCCCGTGGCTGCGCAACGGCCCGCAGGCGTGGCTCTCCCGCCACCTGGGTTTCCTGCCGTTCTTTCGCGGCACCCCCTTCGGCGTGGGAATGATGGGCGCGGCGCTGATCCTGGCAGTGATGATCCTGCCCACCATCTCCGCGGTGTGCCTGGAGGTGTTCCGGGCGGTCCCCCGCGCGCAGCGCGAGGCTGCGCTGGCGCTGGGCGCCACGCGCTGGGAGAGCACCCGGATGGCGGTCTTCTCCTACGCTCGCTCCGGCATCGTGGGGGCGGTGATCCTGGGGCTGGGTCGGGCCCTGGGCGAAACCATGGCAGTCACCATGCTCATCGGAAACCGCCCGCAGATCTCCGCCTCGCTGTTCGCCCCGGCGCACACCATGGCCAGCGTGCTGGCCAACGAGTTCGCCGAGGCGTCGGGGGACCTGTATCTGTCCGCGCTGATCGAGATCGGGCTGGTCCTGTTCGGGATCACCATCCTGCTCAACATCCTGGCCCGGTGGCTAGTGTGGCGCACCGTGGGCCGCTTCGGGAGCACGCCGGCGGCATGAACAGCTCGCTTCAGTCCGCGGCCGCCGGCGACTCCTCCTCCGCGCCGGATTCGCGGTTCCTCCGACGGAAGGCCGTGAACGCGGCCATGACCGCCTTCTCTCTGGCATGCGTTCTGCTGGCGCTAGTGCCGCTCATCAGCATCCTGGCCTTCATCGTCAGCCAGGGGGCCCGGGCCATCAATCTGGACTTCTTCATCCGCCTGCCCAAGCCGGTGGGGGAGGCCGGTGGGGGGATGGCCAACGCCATCCTGGGCACGCTGGAGCTGGTGGGACTGGCCTGCGTGCTGGGCCTCCCCGTCGGGATCTTGGGTGGCGCGTTTCTTTCCGAGTACGGCAACTCTCCGCTGGCGCCGGCCGCGCGCTTCACCGCAGACGTGCTGAGCGGCGTGCCTTCCATCGTGGTGGGGGTGTTCGTCTTTGCGCTCGTGGTCCGGCCCATGCACGGCTTCTCGGCGTTCGCCGGAGGCGTGGCGCTGGCGATCCTCATGGTCCCCACGGTGATGCGCACCACCGAGGAGTTGATGCGCCTGGTGCCAGGCTCGCTGCGGGAGGCGGCCCTAGCGCTCGGCGTGTCCCACTGGCGCACGGTGCTGCTCGTGGTGCTGCAGAACGCGCGCGGCGGGATCGTCATGGGGGTCATGCTGGCCATCGCGCGCATCGCCGGCGAGACCGCCCCACTGCTGTTCACCGCACTGGGCAATCGCTTCTGGTCCTTCGAGCTCAACCAGCCCATCGCCGCGCTCCCGATGCAGATCTTCACCTACGCCATCTCGCCCTTCGACGACTGGCACCGGCAGGCGTGGGCCGGGGCGCTCGTGCTGGTGGTGCTGGTGCTGGCGGTCAACCTCGTGGCGCGGGTGGCCGTGCGTCAGCGCGTCGGGGGGACCCCATGAGCCAGCCGGGTGACTTCGTCCGCCCGGTCGTGCTGTCGGACGGCGTGTCGGGGCAGGAGGCACCCCCGGCGCCGCCCGGCTTCCCGCGGGGCGGGCACATGGAGGTGCGCGGGCTTAGCGCCTGGTTCGGGCCGCAGCAGGCGCTGTTCGACGTGTCCCTGGAGTTCCGGGCGCACACGGTCACCGCCATCATCGGTCCATCCGGCTGCGGTAAGTCCACCCTCATCCGCATCCTCAACCGTTTGCACGAGGTGGTACCCAGCGCGCGGCACACGGGCACGGTGTTGCTGGACGGCGAGGACATCTACGGCCCGATTGCTGACCCGGTGCACGTTCGGCGCCAGGTGGGCATGGTGTTCCAGCGGCCCAACCCGTTCCCGAACATGTCGGTGCGGGACAACGTGCTGGCCGGCTTCAAGCTCAACCACCAACGCCGGGCCGACGCCGAGGAGATCGTGGAGAGCACCCTGCGGGCAGCCGCCCTGTGGGATGAACTCAAGGATCTGCTGGACAAGCCCGGCGCGAGCCTCTCCGGGGGACAGCAGCAGCGCTTGTGTATCGCGCGCGCGCTAGCGGTGCAGCCCCGGGTGCTGCTCATGGACGAGCCGTGCTCCGCGCTGGATCCGGTGTCCACGGCCAAGATCGAGGAGCTCATCTTCGCGCTCAAGGAGCGCTTCACCATCGTCACCGTGACTCACAACATGCAGCAGGCCGCCCGCATCTCGGACTTCACCGCCTTCCTGATGCAGGGCCGGCTGGCGGAGTTCGGCACCACCCGCAGGATCTTCACCTCGCCCGAGAACAAGCTCACCGAGGACTACGTGTCGGGGAGGTTCGGGTAGGCGGGCGGGCGCCTACCTCATCCCGGCCGCCCGCTCGAGCCCCCACACGGCCGCGGCGAGGATCGCGGCCATGGGCATGGTGAGCACCCAGGCCCACACGATCCGGCCCGCCACGCCCCACCGGACCGCCGAGAGCCGCTGGTTGTAGCTCACTCCCACCCCCACGATGGCGCCGGTGATGGTGTGGGTGGTGGAGACCGGGATGCCCGCGAGGGTGGCGCCGAAGAGCGTGATCGCACCGGCCGTCTCCGCGCAGAAGCCGCCCACCGGCTGCAGCTTGGTGATGTTCATGCCCATGGTCCGCACGATCCGCCAGCCGCCGAACAGGGTGCCCAGCGCAATGGCACCGTGGCTGATGAGCACCACCCACAGGGGCACGTGGAACTCGCCGGTGAGGGACCCGGTCGAGTACAGCAGCGCGGTGATGATGCCCATCGTCTTCTGCGCGTCGTTGCCGCCGTGCCCCAGGCTGTAGGCCGCCGCCGATAGGATCTGCAGCTTCCGGAACAGCTTGTCCACCCCGCGCGGCGTGGAGCGCCGGAAGACCCACACCACTAGGAGCATGATGAGGAAGCCCGCCACCAGGCCGATCAGCGGCGCGAGCACGATGAATTCGGCGATCCGCAGCACCCCGGGCGCGATCACTGCCCCCGGGCCGGAGGCTACCAGCGCTGCTCCCGCCAGCCCGCCGATGAGGGCGTGCGAGGAGGACGTGGGCAAGCCCAGCCACCACGTGATCAGGTTCCAGAAGAGCGCGCCCAGCACCGCGGCCAGAACGATCGGCGGAGTCACCACCGCCGGATCCACCACCCCCTTGCCGATGGTGCGCGCCACGTGCACGCCGAAGATGAGGAAGGCGGCGAAATTGAAGAACGCCGCCCACGCCACCGCCACGCGCGGCGAGAGCACCCGCGTGCTCACCACAGTGGCGATGGAGTTGGCGGCGTCGTGGAAGCCGTTGCTGAAGTCGAACGCCAGGGCGATCAGGATGATCGCGATCACCAGGAGCGGCACGGGCATGCTCAGCGGCTCTTCAGCACGATCTGTTCGATGATGTTCGCCACGTCCTCACACTTGTCGGTCGCGCTTTCCAGCCGGCCGTAGAGCTCCTTCCAGCGCATGACGTCGAGAAACTCGTGGCGCCCGCTGAACAGGTCCGCCGTCGCCTGGCGCGAGAGCCCGTCTGCCTCGTTCTCGAGCCGGTTGATCTCGATGGTGAACGGCATGAGCCCCTTGAAGTCCTTGAGGTGCTCCACCGCCATCTCGATCTGGGCGCCGCAGTCGGCCACGATGCGCGTGAGCTGCCGGGCCTCCGGCGTGGTATTGGGGATCCGGAACAGCACGATGCGGCTGGCGATGGCCTCCACCGCGTCGAGCACGTCGTCGAGGCTGCTGGCGAGGTCGTGGATGTCGTCGCGCTCGAGCGGGGTGATGAAGGTCCGGTTCAGGCGCTCGAACAGCTCGTGCGCGATCAGGTCGCCCTGGTGCTCGATGTCCTTGAGCATCCGGGCGCGCTCCTCGAGCTGGTCGAACTTCTCCACCATCTCGTGCAGCTGGGTGCATCCCTGGCCCACGAGGGCCGCCTGCCGCCGGAACAGCGCGAAGAAGTTCTCGTCCCTGGGGAAGAAGGAAACCATGGCGGCCTCGCGCGCAGGGGTGGGTCGGGGGCCTCGGGATCGTCGCAGGAACCGCAGGACCTATAGCACGCGGCAGGGGTTGGGGCAAGCCGGGGGGCGCGCCCGCGGGCAGGAGCCGGGAGGGCCCGTGGAGAGCGCGCGGGCAAGGCGCCGTGGGGGACACAGTCATGTCGGCGCGCTTCGCTGTCCATTCCCTGCGGAATGCGCTATCGTCCCGTGCGTCGGGCCATCTCGCCCGTCCGTTCCCCGAGAGGAGAGCCGGATATGCCATTTCGCGCCCTCGGTCTTGGCCCGGCGATTCTCCACGCGGTCCAGGATGCGGGCTACACCGAGCCCACCCCCGTCCAGCTCAAGGCCATCCCGGTCATTCTCAAGGGCCATGACGCGATCGGCATCGCGCAGACCGGAACCGGCAAGACCGCCGCGTTCGTGCTGCCCATCCTGGAGCGGCTCGCCGCGCATCCCGCCCCGAAGTCCACGCGCGTCCTGGTCCTCGTGCCCACCCGGGAGCTGGCCGCGCAGGTTGAGGAGAACGTCCGGAAATACGCGCGGCACGTCCCGGTGCGCTGCGCCCCGGTCTTCGGCGGCGTGAACGAGTCCCCCCAGATCAAGGCCCTGCAGTCGCACGTGGACATCGTCGTGGCCACCCCGGGGCGGCTGCTCGACCTCATGGGCCGCTTCGGCAATCCCTTCAAGCAGCTCGAGGTCCTGGTGCTGGACGAGGCCGACCGCATGCTCGACATGGGGTTCCTCCCCGACATGCGCCGCATCCTCAAGCAGCTGCCCACCCGCCGTCAGACGCTGCTGTTCTCGGCCACCCTCTCGAAGGAGATCGAGGACGTGGCGCGCGAGTTCCTGACCCGGCCCGAGGTGATCCAGGTGGGCCGGCGATCCGCCCCCACGCACACCGTCACCCAGCTCGTGTACGAGGTGCCGAAGTCCCGCAAGGTCCCGCTCCTCCTCCACCTGCTCAAGGACGAGGGCCTGGACTGCGTGCTGGTCTTCTCACGCACCAAGCGCGGCGCCGACAAGCTCGCCAAGCGCCTCGCGGCCGAGAACATCTCCACCTCGGCGCTGCATTCGAACCGCAGCCAGAGCCAGCGGCAGGCCTCGCTCCGGGGCTTCAAGTCGGGCCAGTACCGGGTGCTGGTGGCCACCGACATCGCCGCCCGCGGGATTGACGTGGACGGCATCTCGCACGTCGTCAACTTCGACTTCCCGGCCGCGCCCGAGGACTACGTGCACCGCATCGGCCGCACCGGCCGGGCCCAGGCCATCGGCGACGCGCTGAGCTTCGTCACCTCCGAGGACCACGAGGCCCTGCGCGATCTGGAGCGCTTCATCGGCCGGGGCATTCCACGGCGGACGGTCGAGGGACTCAAGGACGACCAGCCCCCCGCCCGCCCGGC
>DATKKS010000141.1:0-10662 GCA_035542815.1 Saccharimonadales bacterium (SeqCode)
GGACACCGACCCTGGTTTCGGCGCGCTGGAGCTGGGCCCCGGCGCCCGGGCCCAGGCTCTGGGCTCGGCCTATGCCTCGCTGGCCGACGATCCTTCGGCCAGCTTCTGGAACCCCGCCGGGCTGGCGCGCCTCTCGCCGCTCGAGGTCACCGCCACCCACCACGTGAGCTTCGAGGGCATCCGGCAGGAGTACCTGAGCCTCGCCAAGAGGCTGTCCGAGGGCACCCTGGGGATCTCGTTCGGGGCGGTGTACAACAGCGACCCCATCATCGGCACCGACATCCGCGGCGACTCCGTGGGCACCTTCGGATACTACGAGACCGTGACCACCGTGGCGTTCGGGATGCGCGCCACGAAGAACGTGGACGCCGGGGTGGGGGTGGAGTACCTGGCGGACAAGTTCGGGGACTTCACCGGGAGCGGCTTCGCGGTGAACCTGGGGCTCCGCTACTTCCCGGGCATCCCCAACCTGAGCCTGGGGGCCTCGGTGCGGCACCTGGGGCCGGGCATCACCGTGGACACCCACAGCACCCCGCTGCCGACCACCTGGCAGGGCGGGGCCTCCTACATCGGCTCCATGAGCCAGGGCGATCTAACCCTGGCCGCGGACCTGTCCAAGACCCGGGGCGACTCCCGCGTCCACGCCCTGTTCGGGGTGGAGTACAGCCGGCGCGGCTTCGTGACCCTGATGGGCGGCTACCGCACCGGGTTCGACTCGGAGGCGTTCAGCTTCGGGGTGGGCATCAACCTGGCCCGCTTCCAGGTCCAGTACGCGGTAGTGCCCTACAAGAACGACTTCGGCACCGGCTCGCGCATCGCGCTCACCTACCTGGGGCGCTGACCCTCCCGCACCGCTGACCGGTCCCTTCAGGGCTCCGCCTGGAACTCGCGGGGCCCGCCGTCCGTCCATTGCCATAGGCGGAAGCGGCCGTCCTCGAGCGTGGCGTAGGTGAAGTGGTGGATCCAGTCGCCCAGCACCACCAGCTCGCGGCCCGGCTCGAGGTGGTGGAACGGCAGGTGGAAGTGCCCCAGCACCACCGCGTCGTGGCCCAGCCGGAAGCGCGGCTCGGCCACGTGGCGCAGGATCTCCGAGCCGGGCGGGATGCGGTGGTGCCGCTGGCTGCGGTAGGAGAGGCGCGAGACGGCCAGAGCCAGCGGGACCCCCACGTCGGGATGCACCCAGCGGTACAGCCAGATGTTGATCCGGCTGCGCAGGATGGCCTTGAGGATCTGGTAACCCAGGTCCCCCGGCATCATCCCGTCCCCGTGGGCCAGGAAGATGCGCCGCCCCTGCAGCTCCAGCTCCAGGGGCCGCATCTCCACCCGCGCCCCCAGCTCGCGGACCAGGAAGTCGCCCAGCCAGAAGTCGTGGTTGCCGCCCACGTAGGTGAGCGGCACGCCCGCCCGGCGGGTCTCGCACAGGGCCGAGAGCACCTCCAGGTGGCCCCGGGGGATGGCGTGCCGGTACTCGAACCAGAAGTCGAACAGGTCGCCGTTGAGGAAAAGCGGCCCGGGGCGGCTGCGGACGCTGGCCAGGAACTCCAACAGGTAGCGGCGCTTGCGCTCCTCGCCCGGGGCATCCTGCGGCCTCAAATGTGCGTCCGAGAAGAAGTAGGCACGATCGCCAGCCATGGGGGGCAGTATAATCCCCCGGGGAGCGCCCCAGCCACCGGGAGTTCCGCCGGGGCCCGGGCGCCGGTGCCGGCCGCCCGGATCGCACCGCCGGGCCGGCCCGGACCATCCAAATTCACCAGGAAGGTGCCGCAGCCGGGGATGCTCCCGGCCGATAACGAGACTGGATTGGCCGCGATCGAACGATGTGCCGGGCCCCGCCCGGCTGCGTGGAGCGCAAGGAGCCGAGGATGTCGACAAACCGCCTGAGGAACCTGACCGTTGCCGCGATCCTGCTGGGTGGGGGGATCGCCGTCGGGCTCACTTTGTCCAGCAACCTGAACCTGCACTCGGTGTCGCTCGCCAGCGAGGAGCAGGGACCGACGCGGTCCGGCTCGCTGGAGAGCCCGTTCGTGACCGTGGCCAACAAGGTGCTCCCGGCGGTGGTGAGCATCGAGGTCAAGCGCCGGGTGCAGTTGAACGCCGACCAGAGCCCCTACGGGGACCTGTTCCGCCGCTTCTTCCCGGACGTGCCCCAGGACAGCCCCCGCCGGACCATTCCGCTGGAGGGCTCGGGCTTCATCATCGACCGGGAGGGCCACATCCTCACCAACAACCACGTGGTGACCGGCGCCAGCGACATCACCGTGCACCTGCTGGACCACCGGACCTTCAAGGCCCGGGTGCTGGGCCGCGATCCATCCACCGACGTGGCCCTGGTCAAGATCGACGGCGACAACCTGCCGGTGGCCGAGCTGGGCAACTCCGACGACATGCGCGTGGGGGACTGGGCCATCGCCATCGGGAACCCGCTGGGCGAGCTGGAGGGCAGCCTCACCGTGGGGGTGGTGAGCGCCAAGGGGCGCGCCGGGCTCCACATCGGCGAGCGCGACGACGGGCCCATCTACCAGGACTTCATCCAGACCGACGCGGCCATCAACTTCGGCAACAGCGGCGGCCCGCTGTGCAACATCCACGGGCAGGCCATCGGGATCAACACCGCCATCAACGCGGCCGGGCAGGGGATCGGCTTCGCCATCCCGATCAACATCGCCCGCAAGCTCCTGCCGCGGCTGGAGGCCGGCAAACCCATCACCCACGGGTTCCTGGGCATCGCCCCGCAGGAGCTGGACGAGAACCTGGCCGCCGCCATGGGCCTCCCGGGCGGCACCGGGGTGGTGGCGGCCGAGGTGACCGAGAACAGCCCCGCCGCCCGGGCGGGCATCCAGCACGGCGACGTGGTGACCGAGTTCAACCGCCAGCGGGTGACGTCGGTGGGCCAGTTCCGCCGGCTGGTGGCCGACGCCGGGGTGGGGGAGCGGGTGCCGGTGGTGCTGGTACGCGAAGGGCAGCAGCACGAGCTGACGGTGACCCTGGCGCAGCGTTCCGACGATCTGGTGGTGGCCACGCCGGAGTCCAGCGGCTCGAAGGACTGGCTGGGCCTGCGGGTGGAGAACCTGGACCGGGCCAGCCTGGGGTCCGCGCGGCGCCGCAGCGCGCAGGATGCCGAGCCGACCGCTGGGGTCTCGGTGAGCGGGGTGGACGACGGCAGCCCCGCGGACGAGGCGGGGATCGAGCAAGGCGACGTGATCCAGGAGGTGAACGGGGTGGCCGTGAACTCCACCGCCGACTTCCAGAACGCGGTGCGCAAGGCCCGCGGCGGCACCAAGCCCATCTACATGCGGGTGCTGCGCGGGCAGGGCGCGATGTACGTGGCGCTGAAGACCAACAACAAATAGCGGCAGCCGCGCGCCCGGCCCGGGCGGCGCGGGTGCGCGGGGAAAGGCGCGGCACGGATGCTGCGTGAGAGATCAGGGAGCCCAGTGAGAACTGTGTTGTGCGTTGCGGCGGCGCTGGCCCTCGCGGGGGCGCCGCCGTGTCATTCCGCCCCCCACGTGCGGCTGACCGGGGTCCGCTATTGGACCGGCCCGGACGCCACGCGCCTGGTGCTGGACCTGTCGCAGTCCGCCGACTACACGGTGGAGTGGTCGGCCGACTCTGCCACCGTGGTGGTGCGCGTGCCGGGCGCCGCCCTGGCTCCCAACCTGTCCGAGGTGGCGGTCCACGACAGCGCGGTGGAGGAGGTCACCCTGCGCTCGGTCACCGGGGGCGGCGCGCGCGCCGCCATCCGGCTGACCCGGGCGACGCCGGCGCGGGTGTTCGCGCTCTCCCCGGTGCCCGGGCGGCCGCACCGCATCGTGGTGGACGTGACCCGCTTCGTCGCCCCCGAGCAGGTGGCCGCCCGCGAGCGGGCCATCGAGCAGGTGGTGGAGTCCCGCACCCGGGTGGTGGTGATCGACCCCGGGCACGGCGGGGACGCCCCCGGAGCCCAGGGCCCGGGCGGGGTGTGCGAGAAGGACGTCACCCTGGCCATCGCCCGCCGCCTGGCCGAGCGGCTCAACGCCCGGACCGGGGTGCGCGCGGTCCTCACCCGCGACGGCGACTACGACCTGCCGCTGCGGCAGCGCTTCCAGGTCGCGGAGCGGTACCAGGCGGACGTGTTCGTGAGCATCCACTGCAACTCGGCGCGCGACCGCGACGCCCGCGGCACCGAGGTGTACTTCCTGTCGCTCACCGGGGCCACCGACGAGGCCTCCCGCGAGCTGGCCGACGCCGAGAACTCCGCCGACGCCCTCGGCGGGCAGCTGCCCCAGGGCAACGACGACGTGAAGTCCATCCTGTTCGACCTGCGCCAGAACGACACCCTCAAGAAGAGCTCGGAGCTGGCGGACCAGGTGCTGCAGGCGCTCTCGGCGCGCGACGACCTGGTGTTCCGCGGGGTCAAGCAGGCCGGCTTCGCGGTGCTGAAGTCGCCCCAGGTGCCGGCCATCCTGGTGGAGACCGCCTTCATCAGCAACCGCCGCGAGGCCGCCCGGCTGCGCTCCGACTCCTTCCAGGACGACCTGGCCGACCTGCTGGCCCGCGGCGTCCAGGACTACCTGGACGCGCACCCGCGCCTGAAGCGCGCCGGTGGGCGCGCGCCCCAGAACGGCTCGCCGGTGCGCTAGCCCGCCGCCCCGCGGGCCCCGCCCTGGCCGCTTCGCCCGTGCCGGCGCCGCTCCGACCGCCCCGGCCGCGCCGGCCGGGGCGCCCCCACCGACTCCCGCACAAAAAGATGTAGAAGCCCGCCGCGGGCCCCGCTTAGAATCCGGCGGTGACCCGAATGCGATCCGCGCCCGCCCCACCGGCTCCGGCCGGTCCCTCGCCGCGCACCGCGCGCGCGCTGGAGCTGCTCCGGCGCGCCACCGACATCCCCGGGCTGCCGGGGCACGAGGCCGAGCTGGTGGCCTGGTTCGAGGCCGAGGCCCGCGCCCTGGGCGCCGAAACGCGCCTGGACCGGATGGGCAGCTGCGTGGCGCTGCTGCCCGCCAAGTCGCCCGGCGGCCCGCGGCCCCGGCTGCTGGTCGCGGCGCACGCCGACGCCATCGGGCTGGTGGTGACCGAGGTGACCCGCGACGGGTTCCTGCGGGTGGCGCCGCTCGGCGGCGTGGACTCCCGGCTGCTGCCGGCCCAGGAGGTTTGGGTGCACGGCACCCGGCGCCTGCCGGGAGTGTTCGGGACGGTGCCGCCGCACTTCCAGTCGCCCGGGGAGTCGCGCAAGCCCATTCCCTTCGACGAGCTGTTCGTGGACGTGGGCCTGCCCGCCGCGCGGGCCCGGCGCTCGGTGCGGGTGGGCGACCTGGTGAGCTTCCGCACTTCGCTGCAGGAGCTGCTGGGCGGGCGGGTCACCGGGAGGGCCCTGGACAACCGCGCCAGCGTGACCGCCCTGCTGCTGGCGATCGAGCAGCTGGCCGGCTGGAACCACGCCTGGGACGTGTACGGCGCGGCCACGGTGCAGGAGGAGGTGGGCCGGGGCTGCCTGGGCGCGCTCACCACCACCTTCGCGGTCCGCCCGGACGTGGCGCTGGCCATGGACGTGACCCACGGCGAGGCCCCCGGCGCGGACGACTGGCAGACCTTCAAGATGGACGGCGGCCCGGTGCTGTGCGCCGGCCCCAACGTCCACCCGGCAGTGTTCCGGGCCCTGGCCGACACCGCCGACGCCGAGCAGATCCCCTACCAGGTGGAGCCCTCGCCGCGCTCCACCGGCACCGACGCCATGGACATCCAGGTGGTGGGCCACGGCGTGCCCACCGGGGTGGTGGGGATCCCGCTGCGCTCCATGCACAGCGCGGTGGAGAGCCTGTGCCTCCGGGACCTGGAGCGCGCCGCCGAGCTGGTGGCGCGCTTCGCGGTGCGCCTGGAGCGCGGCCTGCCCGGGAGGGACGAGTGATGGCGCGCCCGGGGGCGTTCCCATGGGAGCTGTTCGAGGCGCTGTCCAACGCCCGCGGCGTCACCGGCGACGAGGGCCCGGTGCGCCGGCTGCTGCGCGACTACCTCGCGCCCCACGCCGACCGCATGGAAGTGGACGCCATGGGCTCGCTCCTGGTGGAGAAGCGCGGGCGCCGCACCGGGGCGCGGGTGCTGCTGGGGGCGCACATGGACGAGGTGGGCTTCATGGTGGTGCGGATCGAGAAGTCGGGCGCGCTGCGGCTGCAGAAGGTGGGCGGCCTCGATGACCGGCTGCTGGCCGGCAAGCGGGTGCGGGTGGGGCCGCAGGCCCTGCCCGGGGTGCTGGGCGCCAAGCCGCCGCACCTGGGGCAGGAGGAGGAGGCCAGCCGCACGGTGAAGCTGGAGGACATGTACGCGGACATCGGCGCGGCCGACGAGGCCGAGGCCCGGGCCCACGTGCGGGTGGGCGACACGGTCACTTTCGACGCCGCGTTCGAGCCGTGGGGCGCGGCGCTGGTGCGGGGCAAGGCGTTCGACGACCGGGTGGGGTGCGCGCTGCTGGCGGCGCTCGTCGCGGGCCCCTCGCCGGCGGACTTCGTGGCCGCCTTCACCACCCAGGAGGAGATCGGCCTGCGCGGGGCCCGGGTGGCGGCGCAGCGCTTCGAGCCCGAGGTGGCGGTGGCGCTGGAGGGCACCGGGGCGGTGGACGTGCCCGGCAAGCGGCTGGCCGCCTTGGGCGCGTTCCCGTGCCTGGGCCGGGGGCCGGTGCTGACCCGGCGCGACTCCACCACCATCAGCGACCCGCGGCTGTTCGAGCTGTTCGAGCGGGCGGCCGCCGCCGCCGGGGTGCGCTGGCAGCCCAAGCGCCCCGGGATCGGCGGCACCGACGCCGGGGAGTACCACCGGGCCGGCCCGGGGGCGCGGGCCATCAGCGTCTCGGTGCCCTGCCGGTACATCCACGCGCCCGCGGCGCTGGCCGCGCGCGCCGACATCGAGGCCACCCTGGAACTGGTGCGCGCGGCCCTGCCCAAGCTGGCCGCCCTGCAGCGGCCCGGCGGGACCCCGCGGGAGAACTCATGAAGGAACTGCTGAGCGAGCTGTCGAGCGCCTGGGGCCCGTCGGGCGAGGAGGGCCAGGTCGCCGCCCTGGTGCGCCGCCGGGTGCGCGGGCACGTGGACACCGTGGCCGCCGACGTCCTGGGCAACCTGGTGGCCCGGCGGCGGGGGAAGGGCGCGCGGGTCATGGTCGCCGCGCACATGGACGAGATCGGCGTGGTGGTGAGCCACGTGGATCCGCGCGGCTTCGTGCGCTTCTCCAACGTCGGCGGCGTCATGGCCAACCTCTTGGCCGCCCAGCGGGTGCGCCTGAAGAGCGGCCGGGTGGGGGTGGTGATGGAGGAGGAGCGCGGCAACAAGGAGGACCAGAAGCTGGACCGCATGTACGCGGACTTCGGCTTCGAGTCGGCCGCGGAGGCCGCCCGGCACGTGCGGGTGGGCGACGTGGCCTGCTTCGACCGCGAGCCGGTGGTGCAGGGCCACCGCTTCGTCGGCAAGGCGCTGGACGACCGCGTCGCGTGCGCGGTGCTGATCGAGGCGGCCCGGCGCCTCAAGCGCACCCCCAACGACGTGTCCCTGGTGTTCACGGTGCAGGAGGAGGTGGGCTGCCGCGGCGCGCAGCCGGCGGCCTTCGCCCTGGACCCGGAGGTGGCCTTGGCGGTGGACGTCACCCTGACCGGCGACGTCCCCGAGTGCCGGCCCATGGCGGTGTCGCTGGGCGCCGGCCCGGGGATCAAGGTCAAGGACGGCGGGCACATCGGCCACCCCAGGGTGCGCGAGCTGCTGCTGCGCCTGGCCCGCCGGCTGCGCCTGAAGCACCAGCTCGAGGTGCTGGCGTTGGAGCGCGCTTCCACCGACGCCTCGGTCATCCACAAGGTGCGGGCCGGCGTGCCCTCGGGCTGCGTGTCCATCCCGTGCCGTTACGTGCACAGCGTCTCCGAGATGGTGGACCTGCGCGACGTCGAGGGCGCGGTCCGGCTGGTGGTGGCGTTCCTCGAGACCGACCTGCGGAAGGCGGGATTCTGAGGCCGCCATGCCGCTGATCGACGTCCTGGGCATCCACTCGCCCTTGGTGCAGATCATCCTCCGCTGCGTGGTGGTGTACGTGGCCATCCTCCTGGGGATGCGCCTGACCGGCCGGCGGCAGCTCGGCCAGATGACGCCCTTCGACCTGGTGCTGATCCTGCTCATCTCCAACGCCGTGCAGAACGCCATGGTGGGCCCGGACACCTCGGTCCTGGGCGGCCTGGTGGCGGCGGCCACGCTGCTGTTCATGAACTGGATCACCGGCGCCGCGACCGACCGCAGCGTCGAGCTGCGCAAGGCGCTGGAGGGCCAGCCCATCCTGCTGGTGAACGACGGCCAGTTCATCGCCAGCCACATGAAGCTGGCCCAGCTCACCGAGGAGCTGGTGCTGCAGGCCATCCGCGAGCACGGCTTCGAGGGGCTGGAGCAGGTGCACATGGCGGTGCTGGAGATCGACGGCACCATCAGCATCGTGCCCGGCAGCTCCACGACCGTGCGCACCCGCCACCACGTCCGGGCGGTGCGGCCGGGGGGCAACTAGGCCGGCCGCGCCGCTCCCGCGGCGCGCCCACCGACCCACGCGCGACTCGTTCCTCTCACCGGAGGTCTGCCATGACATCGAGGATCTCGTTCCGGCGCCGCGCGGGCGTCCCCGCGCGGCTGGTCTTGCTGCTGGCCTGTGCGGCCCTGGCCGGGTCGCGGCTGGCCGGAGCCAGCCCGGGCGACCTGAAGGACGCCCCTCTGCCCACCTGGGCCGGCGAGACCCAGGCCGGCGCCCTGGTGGTGGTCCACGGCGGCGTGGGCTCCGGGCCGGAGGTCTCCGACGGCCCGCGCGCCGCGGCCGACACCGCGCTGGGCGTCCTGGCGAGCGGCGGCTCCAGCCTGGACGCGGCCGTGGCCGGCACCGTGAGGCTGGAGAACGACCCGCGCTTCAACGCCGGCACCGGCGCCAACATCCGCCTGGACGGCCACACCATCCAGATGGACGCCTCGGTGATGACCGACGCGGGGCGCTTCGCCGCGGTCGGGTGTATCGAGCGGGTGCTCAACCCGGTGCTGGTGGCCCGCGCCGTGATGGACAGCACTCCGCACCTGTTCCTGGTGGGCGAGGGCGCGACGCGTTTCGCGCACCGCATCGGCTTCGCCGACGTGGTCCCCACCTGCCCCGAGGCGGAGGCCAAGTACCGGGCCCGCATGAGGCGCCAGGCCGAGGTGCTGGGGCGCACCGACACCACCGTCTTCGACTGGCGCCGCTTCTGGAACTTCCCCGGACCCATGCCCGCCGACATCCTGGACTGGAAGCGCAAGGGCGACACCGTGGGCACCGTGGCCCGCGACGCCGCCGGGCACTTCGCGGCGACGCTGTCCACCGGCGGCACCTCCGTCACCCTGTGCGGCCGCGTGGGCGACGTGCCGGTGTACGGCTGCGGGCTGTATGCCGGCCCGGCCGGGGCGGTGGCGTGCACCGGCGAGGGCGAGGAGATCATCAAACGCTCCATGGCGCGCTCGGTGTACGAGCGGATGGCCAACGGCGTCCCGGCGCGCCAGGCGGTGGCGCAGGCGTTCGCCACATTCCCCAAGCAGTTCGACCTGGGCCTCATCGCGGTGGACCGCCAGGGCTGGGGCGTGGCCGCCAACCAGCCCATGGCCTACGGCGTCGCACACCCGTAGGGGCGCACGGCAGTGCGCCCGCCGATCTCCTGGCCACCCACCGAAAGGACCACCATGCCTCGCCAGAACATCTCCAGCGGCACCCCCTGGGAGCCCATCGTGGGCTACTCCCGGGCGGTGCGCGTGGGCCAGCACATCTATGTCTCCGGCACGACGGCCACCGGGGAGGGCGGGAAGATCGTGGGGGGGAACGACGCCTACGCCCAGGCGGTGCAGACGCTCAGGAACATCGAGACCGCCCTGCGGGCCGCCGGCGCGGGCCTCGAGCACGTGGTGCGCACGCGCATCTACGTCACCGACATCCAGGACTGGGAGAAGGTGGGGCGCGCGCACGGCGAGGTCTTCCGCGACATCCGGCCGGCCACCTCGCTGATCCAGGTGGGGGCGTTCGTCTCGCCGGAGATGCGCGTGGAGATCGAGGCGGTGGCGATCGTGGGCTGACGGGGCTCGGGCGGCGGGTGGACCCCTCGCGGTGCGTCCGCGAGCGCCGCAGCCAGGACGGCGAAGGTGCGAGCGGCACGCAGCGAGGCGAAGCAGGAGGCTGAGCCCCGCGTGCCGCGAGGGGTCGCACCGGCCGCCCGAGGACCCGCAAGCCGCCTCGCCGCCCGCCCCCTACGCGATCGCCCCCCCGTACTGCAGCTGCACCAGCCGGGCGTAGATGCCGCCCTGCTCCAGCAGCTCGCTGTGGGTGCCGGTCTCGCGCAGCCGGCCGTGGTGGAACACCAGGATGCGGTCCGCCGACTGGATGGTGGACAGCCGGTGGGCGATCACGATCGAGGTGCGCCCCCGCAGCAGCCGCTCCAGCGCCGTCTGGATCCGGTGTTCGGTTTCGGGGTCCACGCTGGAGGTGGCCTCGTCCAGCACCAGCACCTCGGGGTCGTAGGCCAGCGCCCGCGCGAACGCCAGCAGCTGCCGCTCGCCGGCCGAGAGGGAGGTGCCGCGCTCGTTGACCTGGGCCTCGAAGCCCGCAGGCATCCTCCGGATGAACCCCTCGGCCTGCACCTCGCGGGCCGCCTCCTCCACCTGC
>DATKKS010000142.1:0-11100 GCA_035542815.1 Saccharimonadales bacterium (SeqCode)
ATGGCGTCCAGCCGCTCCTGGGTCCGGGCCTCGAACCGCACCACCAGCACCGGCTGGGTATTGGAGGCGCGCACCAGCCCCCAGCCATCCCCGAACTGCACCCGCGCCCCGTCAATGTCCACCACCGGGTGGGTCTTCTTAAAGTAGTCGCGCACCGTCGCCACGATCCGGAACTTGTCCGCGTCGGTGGTGTCCAGGCGGGTCTCCGGGGTGCTCACGTACTGGGGTATCTCCGCCAGCAGCTCGCTGAGCTTCGCCCCGCGGCGGTCCAGGATCTGCAGCAGCAGCAGCGTCGCGTAGATGGCGTCGTCGAAGCCGTAGTAGTTCTCGGCGAAGAACATGTGCCCGCTCATCTCGCCGGCGATGAGCGCGCCTTCCTCGCGCATCTTGGCCTTGAGCAGCGCGTGGCCCGTCTTCCACATGATCGCCTGCGCCCCGCGCGCCCGCAGCAGCTCCTCCAGGCCCTGGGAGCACTTGACGTCGAAGATCACCTTGGCCCCGGGGTGGCGGGTCAGCACGTCGGCCGCCAGGATCCCCAGCAGCTGGTCGCCCCACAGGAGGCGGCCGGTCTCGTCCACCGCGCCGATGCGGTCGGCGTCCCCGTCCCAGCCGATCCCCAGGTCGCACCGCTCCCGCCGCACCAGCGCCACCAAATCCTGGGTGTACTTGAGCACCGTGGGGTCGGGCAGGTGGTGGGGGAAGCGGCCGTCGGGCTCGGTGTACAGCTCCAGCACCTGCTGGCCCATTCCCTTGAGCACCGGCACCGCCACCGGCCCGGCCACCCCGTTGCCAGCATCCACCGCCAGCTTGGAGGAGCGGGTGAGGCGGATCTTGGAGCGCAACATGTCCTGGTACGCCGGGACCACGTCCTCCTCGCGCAGCGTGCCGGACCCGGTCTCGAAGTCCCCCGCCCGGCACAGCCCGGCCAGCCCCTGGATGTCCGGGCCGTACACCGGCGCCATCCCCAGGCACATCTTGAACCCGTTGTACTCGATCGGGTTGTGGCTGCCGGTCACCTGCAGCCCGCCGTCCACCCCCTGCTGGGCCACCGAGAAGTACAGGGTGGGGGTGGGTACCACCCCCAGCCGCACCACGTCCACGCCGGTGGAGAGGATGCCCTCGGCCAGGTGCCCGGCCAGGCGCGGCGAGGACAGGCGCACGTCCTGGCCCAGCGTCACCCGCCGCCCGCGGTGGCGCCGGATGTAGGTGCCGAAGGCGCGGCCCACGGTGACCGCCACGTCGTCGGTCAGCTCGGTCTCGGCGATGCCCCGGATGTCGTACTCGCGGAAGATCAGGGGATTCATGCGGCGTCCTTTCGGTTGCGACCGGCCGCCCGGCGGCCGGGGCCCTATTCCCTGCGCCTCAGGTAGGCGTCGATGAAGCCGTCCAGGTCCCCGTCCAGCACCGCCTGCACGTTGGAGGTCTCGTGGCCGGTGCGGTGGTCCTTGACCATGGTGTACGGGTGCAGCACGTAGGAGCGGATCTGGCTCCCGAAGGCGATGTCGCTCTTGTTGTCCGAGAGGTGGGCCAGCTTCTTGCGCTCCTGCTCCTGGTGGTGGGAGTACAGCCGCGCCTTGAGGATGGTGAGCGCGTTGTCCCGGTTGCGGTGCTGGCTGCGCTCGTTCTGGCTGGTGGCCACGATGCCGGTGGGCAGGTGGGTCATGCGCACCGCGCTGTCGGTCTTGTTCACGTGCTGGCCGCCGGCGCCGCTGGAGCGGAAGGTGTCCACCCGCACCTCGGCCAGGTTGATCTCCACCCTGATGGTCTCGTCCACCCGGGGAAACACGAACACCGAGGCGAACGCGGTGTGGCGGCGGTGGGCGGCGTCGAAGGGCGACAGGCGCACCAGGCGGTGCACCCCGGACTCGCTCTTGAGGTAGCCGTAGGCGTATTCGGCGGTCACCTCCAGGGTGGCGTCCTTGATCCCGGCCTCCTCGCCCGCCTGCAGGTCCAGCACCTGGTGCGGGTAGCCCCGCCGCTCCAGCCACCGGGTGTACATCCGGAACAGCATCTGGGCCCAGTCCTGCGAGTCGGTGCCGCCCGCGCCGGGGTGGATGGACAGCAGCGCGCCCAGGCGGTCGTTGGGCCCGGAGAGCAGGCTCACCAGCTCCAGCTCCGCGATGTCGCGCGCCAGGCCGTCGGCATCCCGGCCCAGCTCGGTCAGGGTGGCGGCGTCGCCCTCGGCCGCGGCCAGCTCCAGCAGCTCCCGCGAGTCCGCCAGGCGCCGCATCAGGCCGTCCCACGAGTCCACCTTGCGTTTGGCGCTCTTCAGCTCGCCGATGACCGACTCGGCCTCCTCCGGGCGATCCCAGAAGCCGGCCTCGCCCATGCGGGCCTCGATGCCCCGGATCACCTCCTCCTGGCGGTCCAGGTCAAAGGTACCTCCGCAGCTGGGCCAGGGAGCCGCCGCAGGACTCGAGCTGCTGCTTCAGGGTGACGAGATCGGGCACGTCAGGATCCTCTCTCGAAGCGTCCGCGGCCGGCCCCGAGCAGCGCCTGCCACTCGGCCCACAGCCGCCCGGCCTCGCGCTCCAGCAGGGCCAAGTCGCCGCCGTTGACCACCACGTGGTCCGCCAGCCGCACCCGCTCCGCCTCGGGCATCTGGGCCTCCAGGCGGGCGCGCGCCTCCGCCGGGCTCAGCCCCCGCTGCCGCCCCAGGCGCTCCAGTTGCAGCTCGCGCGGCGCGGTCACCACCACCAGCCGGTCCCACAGCGACCGGTCGCCCCACTCCGCCAGCAGCGCCGCATCCAGCACCAGCACCCGCGCCGGCCCGGGCGCGGCCCGGAAGGCCTCCAGCCGGCGGTGCAGCTCGGCCAGCAGCGGCGGGTGCACGATGGAGTCTAGCCGCAGCAGCTCGGCCCTGTCACCAAAGACCCGGGCCCCCAGCCGCCGGCGGTCCACCTCGCCGCCGGAATCCAGCACCCCCTCGCCGAACGCCGCCACCAGCGCCGGGAACACCGGCGAGCCGCGCCGCAGCAGCTCCCGGCCCACCGCGTCGGCGTCCACCGACTGCGCCCCCCGGCCGGTCCAGAACCCGCACAGGGTGCTCTTTCCGGAGCCGGCCGAGCCGGTCACCCCCACGCACAGCGACTCCCGGCTCACGCCGCCTCCCCGCGCTCAGCCGCGCCCGCGGCCGCGCCGGCCGCCCGCCCCGCGCGCCGCTCAGTGGATCTCATCCCAGCTCACCCCGGTGCCCACGGAGGCCGCCAGGGGCACCCGCAGCCGGGCGGCCCCCTCCATGCACTCCCGCGCCAGCGCCGCCGCCTCCTCGGCGGCGCCGGCCTCGGCCTCCAGCACCAGCTCGTCGTGCACCTGGATCAGCAGCCGGGCCGCCAGGCGCCGCTCGCGCAGCGCGCGGTCCAGGTCCACCATCGCGCGCTTGACGAGGTCGGCCGCCGAGCCCTGCAGCGGGGCGTTGATCGCCACCCGCTCGGCCTGGGCCGCGGCGCGCCGGTCCGCCGCGCCGAGCGCCGGCAGGCTCACCCGCCGGCCCATCAGCGTGGTCACGTAGCCGCGCCCCCGGGCCTCCTCCAGCAGCCGCTCGCGGAAGGCCCGCACCGCCGGCAGCCGCGCGAAGTAGCGCTCGATGAAGCCGGACGCCTCGCGCAGCGGGATGCGCAGCTGCCGGGCCAGGCTCTGCGCCCCCATCCCGTACATCAGGCCGAAGTTGATGGTCTTGGCGCGCCCGCGCTGCTCCGGGCTGACCTCCGTGGGCGGCACCCCGAAGACCTCCGCGGCGGTCCGCGCGTGGATGTCCTCGCCGCGGGCGAAGGCCTCCAGGAACGCCGGCTCGCCCGAGAAGTGGGCCATCATGCGCAGCTCGATCTGGGAGTAGTCCGCGGACACCAGCAGCCCGCCCGGCGCGGCCACGAACGCCCGCCGGATCTCGCGCCCCTGGGCGGTGCGCACCGGGATGTTCTGCAGATTGGGCTCGCTGCTGGAGAGCCGGCCGGTGGGCACCACCGTCTGGTGGAAGCGCGCGTGGATGCGGCCGGTGGCCGGGTCCACCATCGCCGGCAGGGCCTCCACGTAGGTGGACAGCAGCTTGGCCAGCTGCCGGTACTGCAGCACCCGCAGCGGCAGCTCGTGGGTCTGGGCCAGCTCCTCCAGCACGTCGCTGTCGGTGGACAGGCCGGTCTTGGTGCGGCGCCCCGCCGGCAGGCGGTGCTTCTCGAACAGCACCTCGGCCAGCTGGCGCGAGGAGTTGATGTTGAACTCGACCCCGGCCAGCCGGTGGATGTCCCGCTCCAGGTCCCGCAGCTCGCCGGTGTAGCGCACCGAGAGGCGCCCCAGCAGCTCCAGGTCCACCCGCACCCCGGTCTCTTCCATCTCCGCCAGCAGCGGCGCCAGCGGCAGCTCCAGGAGGCGGTACAGCTCCAGCTGTCCGCGCGACTCGAGCGCGCCGCGCAGCCGCGCGGCCTCCGCCAGCCGCCGCTCCAGCACCCCCCACAGCCGCTCCAGGTTCGGCTCCGCGCCCGCCGCTTCCTCCCCCAGCCCCAGGCTGAAGTTCTCCCCCGGCGCCGGCGCACCCGACTCCGCCCCCGCCAGCAGCTCCTCGCGCTCCGCCCCGCGCATCTCCAGCACGTACGCCGCCAGGCGCAGGTCGTCCGCCACGCGCGGCCCCGGCAGCCCCGCCCGCCGCAGCCGGTGCGCCGCCGCCTGGGCGTCCGCCACCACCAGCTCCGGGCCCCGCGCGAAGAACTCGGCGGCCGCCGCCCGCACCCCCGCGCCCGCCGCGGCGCGCCGCCAGTGCACCGCCGCCCGCCGCCCGCCGCCGGCCAGCACCATCCACTCCGGCTCCACGCCCAGCACCCCGCCGCCCTCGCCGGTCAGCTCGAGCGCCGCGCGCTCCACCCCCAGCCACTCGCGGAACGCCCGCTCGGCCTCTGCGGCGCGCTCGGCGCGCACCGGCCCGCCGCCCGCACCGGCCCGGGACGGCCCCGCCACGGCCGGCGCGTCCGCGGTCACGGACACCGGCGCCACGGCCGCCGCGCCCGGCGCCGCCGCATCCCCGGAGACCGGCCCCGGCTCGCCGAACCGGTCCCCCGCCGGCCCCGTCCCCGCCATCGCCGCGAAGCGCTGGCCCAGGCGCCGGAAGTCCCACGCCCGGCACAGCTCCACCAGCCGCGGGACGTCGAACTCCGCCACCGCCAGCTCCTCGGGGGCCGGCGCCACCGGCGCCCCCAGGTCCAGCGTCACCAGCTCCCGTGCCAGGTAGGCGTCCGCGCGGCCCGCCCGCAGCTTCTCCCGCAGCGAGGGCGGGGCCACCTCGTCCAGGTTCGCGTACAGCCGGTCCAGGCTCCCGAACTGGCGCATCAGCTTCACCGCCGTCTTCTCGCCCACCCCCCGGACCCCCGGCACGTTGTCCGAGGCGTCCCCCATCAGCGCCAGCAGGTCCACAATGTGCTCGGGCCCCACGCCCCAGGCCTCGCGGACCTGGTCCGGGCCCATCTCCGCCGCCTCCTCGCCGCTGCCGCGCGGCACCAGCGCGTGCACCCGCTCGTCCACCACCTGCAGCAGGTCCTTGTCGCTGGAGTACAGCAGCACCTCGGCGCCCTCGTGCGCGGCGCGGCAGCCCAGCGCCGCCATCAGGTCGTCCGCCTCGTAGCCGTCGCGCAGCAGCAGCGGCACGCGCAGGCCCTCCAGCAGCCGGCGCACCTCTCCGATCTGCGGCACCAGGTCCTCGGGCATGGGCGGGCGCTGCGCCTTGTAGGCGGGGAAGCGCTGCCGGCGGAAGGTCGGCGCGGGAGTGTCGAAGGCCACCGCCCAGTGGGTGGGGCGGGCGCGCTCCAGGAGGCTCAGCATCACCTGGGCGAAGCCGAAGATGGCGCTGGTGTTGCGGCCCTGGGAGTCGCGCAGCGGCCGGCGGATCAGGGCGTAGTAGGCGCGGTACAGCAGCGCCATGCCGTCCACCAGCAGCAGCTTCACCGGCGCGGCCTCCGCGGAGCGCGCGCCGCGCGCCCCGGTCCCGCGGCTGCGGCGGCGCGGCGGACTCGCCGGGCGGCGCGGGCGTCGGGCGCCCCCGGCGCCGGCCGGTACAGGTGGTGCTCGCGGATGTAGGCGCACACCGGATCGGGCACCTCCCCGGCCAGGTCCAGCCCGCGGCGCAGCCGCCGCCGCAGGCCGCTGGCGGCGAGCCGGACCCGCGGCCCGCGCAGCACCACCACCCGGCGCCGCACCCACGCGGGCACCCGGCGCACGTCGAAGCCCGGCCGCGGCACCGCGATCACGCCGAAGTCCAGGATCGCGCGCGGCTCCCGCCACCCCGGGAGCTCCAGCAGGCTGTCCATGCCCACCAGGAACACCAGGCGCGCCCGGGGCAGCAGGGCCCGGAAGGCGCGCAACGTCTCGATGGTGTAGCTGGGGCCGGGGCGGAGCGTCTCGACCTCGCACACCCCCATCCCCGGGGTGCCGGCCAGCGCCAGCTCCAGCATCCGCAGCCGGTGCCCCGCCGCGCTCAGCGGGCGGCCGCGCTTGTGGGGCGGGTCCCCCGCCACCAGCCACAGCACCCGGTCCAGGCCCAGCTCCGCGCGGGCGCGCGCGGCGGCCTCCAGGTGCCCCCGGTGCACCGGGTCGAAGGTGCCCCCGAAGAGGCCCAGCTTCATGGGTGTTCCGGCGGGTGGTCCGGCCGGCCGTCGGGCGCGGAGTCCGCCAGCCGCTGTTGGGCCCGGGCGGCCCATTCGGTGCCCGCGCAGTCCTGGACCAGCCGGCTCCAGGCGCTGCGCGCCTCGGCCGCCTTGCCCTGCTCGGCCAGCGCCTCTCCGCAGAGGTACAGCGCCTCCGGCAGCCACGGGGTGTCCGAGTACTCCTGCACCACGCGCTGGGAGTAGAAGAGGGTGCTGCCGGGCTGGCGCAGGTGCAGGTACAGGCGCGCGTTGAGCAGTTCCTTCTCGGCCAGGCGGGCGCGCACCAGGGTCAGGAGCTGCCGGGCCTGCGGCTGCAGCGGGCTCGACGGGTAGAGCGCCAGGAAGCGCTGCAGCTCGTCGCGGGCCAGGCTGGTCTTCTCCTGGTCGTAGGGGGCGGGCCGGGACTCGTCCCAGTAGCACTGCGCCAGCGAGTACTCCACCTCCGCCAGGCGCGGGGAGGCGGGGTAGAGTTCGATGTACCGGCGCAGCTCCACCGCCGCCAGGGTGCTCTGCCGCGAGCGCATGTAGGACAGCCCAAGCAGGAAGGCAGCCTCCTCCGCGTGCGCTCCGCCGGGGGTGGCGTCCAGGTAGGCCTTGAGCGCGGCCGCCGCCTCCGCCATGTCGCCGCTCTGGTACAGGTCCTTGCCGGCGATGAACGAGTCTTCGCCGGGCGCGTAGTGGACGCTGCCCGCGCCGGCGGCGCAGCCGGCCAGGGGCAGCGCCAGCAGGGCGGCCCACAGCGCCGGCCGCCCCGGCCACGCCATCCGCCTCGGTCTGCCTCGGCCCGGGGTCATGCGCGCGTCAATTCCGGTTGGTATAGAAGAGGTAGATCAGCCCGGTCACCAGCCCCACCACGATGGCGGGCTCCACCAGCCGGGACAGGCTGCGCTCCGGCAGCACCGGCGCCGGCACCTGGAAGAGGCGGTCGTCCACCTCGCGGATGCGGGACTGGGGCACGCGGTCGGTGTACTGGCCGCTGGCGTGGCCCGACCACAGCAGGTGCCCGTCGGGCCCGATGAGGCGCAGCCCCACCGAAGCGCTGGCCAGCCGCTCCACGTCGCCGGGCCCGAACAGGTGCCGGCGGTACACGTGGGTGTAGCTCACCCCCAGCGCCGCCACCCGGTACTCGAGCCGGTCGGCGTTCGGGTCCAGCGGCCGGAGGTCGGGCCCCGGCCGCGGGCGCGCCGGGCGCTGGGGGGCCTCGGCGGCGGCGGCGCTCTCGGCGGCGGCCGCGCCGGGAGCGGCCGAGGCGCTGTCCTCGAGCGGGCCGTGGAAGGTCACCCGGTGGGCGCGGTCGTGCAGGGCCGCCGCGAGCTCGTTCTCCAGGGCCCACTCCTGCGACTGTCCGGCCGCGGGCATCACCACCACCGCCTCCCCCGAGGCCACCGGCACGGCCGCCAGGACCGAGTCCACCGCGCCGTGGATGACGCGGCGCAACAGTTCCGAGTTGGACGCCAGGCGCTCGCCCCGCGCGGCGCCCGCCGCGCACAGCGCCAGGACCGCGACCGCCGCCACCCGCGGCGCCGCGCGCTCAGTTCGCATCGCCCACCCAGTCATACGCCCGTGCCTCCACCAGGGTCACGTCGCGGAACTCGCCGGGCCGGAGGTCCCGGCCCCGCACCACGGTCACGCCGTCGATCTCGGGCGCCTGGTGCTCGCTGCGCCCCACGGCCTCGCGGGGGCCGGTCCGCCGCTCGATCAGCACCCGAGCGCGCTGCCCCAGCCGCCGCCGGTGCAGGCGCAGCGAGATGCGCCGCTGCAGCTGCAGCAGCTCGCGCCGCCGCGCCTCCATCACCCCCGGCGGAAGCTGCGCGGGCGCCGCCCCCAGCGGGGTGCCCTCCTCCCGCGAGTAGACGAACACGCCCAGGTGGTCGAACTCCGCCTGCTCCACGAAGGCCCGCAGCCGCTCGAACTCCGCCTCGCTCTCGCCCGGCGTGCCCACCAGCAGGGTGGTGCGGATGGCGATCCCCGGCACCCGCGAGCGCAGCGCCCCCAGCAGCGCCCGCACCTGGGCGGCGCCCACCTGGCGGCGCATCCGCGCCAGCACCGCGTCGTCCACGTGCTGGAGCGGCAGGTCCACGTACTTGCACAGCCGGGCCTCGGAGCGCAGCAGTTCCACCAGCTCGGCCGTGTAGCGCGCCGGGTGGGTGTACAGCAGCCGCAGCCACTCCACCCCCCGGATCCGGGACAGCTCCCGCAGCAGCGCCGGCAGCCGCGGACCCGCGCCCAGATCCTCCCCGTAGGCGGTGGTGTCCTGGGAGATCAGGTTGATCTCGCGCACCCCCGCCCGGGCCAGGCCCCGCGCCTCCTCCACCAGGTCTTCCACCGGCCGGCTCCGCTGGCGCCCCCGCAGCCGCGGGATCACGCAGAAGGCGCAGCCGTGGTTGCACCCGTCCGCCACCTGCAGGTAGGCCGTGTGCGGCGGCGTGGACAGCGCCCGCGGCACCGATGCGCTCCAGCGGCTCCCCGGCCGCCCCACCGCCCCCCGGCTGCCCCCATCGGGGCGGCACGCCGCCACGATCTCCGCTTCCGTGCCGGTGCCGAGCAGCGCATCGATCTCGGGGATCTCGTGGCGCAGCTCTTCCGCGTACCGCTGGGCCAGGCACCCGGTCACCACCAGCCGCGCGAGCCGCCCCCGGCGCTTGAGTTCGGCGACCTCCAGGATCGCCTGCACCGACTCCTGCCGGGCCGCCTCGATGAACGCGCAGGTGTTGACCACCGCGACCTCGGCCGTGCCCAGCTCGCCGGTGGCCAGGAAGCCGGCCCGCGCCAGCAGCCCGAGCATGCGCTCGCTGTCCACCTGGTTCTTGGGACAGCCCAGGGTCACGAAGCCCACACGGAGGGCGCGGCCCGCGGGTTGGAGCTTGGATGCGGAGGTCACGATACCGTCGGTCGGCCGGGTGCGGGAGGCCTTCGCCGCCGGGACCCGCGCCCGGGCGGGCCCCCGCTCACACCTCGCTCTTGCGGGTCAGGCCGTGCTCCTCGAGGAAGCGCTCGTCCACCAGGACCTCGCGCGCCTGGCTGCCCTCGAAGGGCCCCACCACCCCGAGGCCCTCCAGCTTGTCCATGATCCGGCCGGCGCGCGAGTACCCGATCTTCAGGCGCCGCTGCAACAGCGAAACCGAACCTCGCTGCGACAGTATCACGACGCGGGCGGCCTCGGCCACCAGTTCATCGTCGTCGTCGTCCTCCTCCACACCGCCCTCGTCGCCCGCGCCGCCTTCCCGGCCCAGGTCCACCGGCGGAGCCGGCGGCCCCTGCGGCGCCCGCTCGCGCCAGAACTTCGCCAGCGCCTCCACCTCGGCCTCCGAGATGTACGCGCCGTGGATGCGGATCGGCTCGGGCCGCCCGGCGGGCAGGAACAGCATGTCGCCGTTGCCCAGCAGGGTCTCCGCCCCGTTCATGTCCAGCACCGTCCGCGAGTCCACCTTGGAGGCCACCTGGAAGGACATCCGCGACGGGAAGTTGGCCTTGATCACCCCGGTGATCACGTCCACCGAGGGACGCTGGGTGGCCACGATGAGGTGGATCCCCACCGCCCGCGCCATCTGCGCCAGCCGCGCGACCGGCTCCTCGATCTCCATCGGCAGGGTGAGCATCAGGTCGGCCAGCTCGTCCACCATCACCACGATGTAGGGCAGCTTCTCGCCCTCGCCCTTCTGCTCCACCTGGGTGTTGTAGGTGTCCACGTGCCGGGTGCCGCCGGCGGCCAGCAGCCGGTAGCGCCGCTCCATCTCCGAGACCAGCCACCGCAGCGCCCGCGCCGCCGGCTTGGCCGAGGTCACCACCGGCCACAGCAGGTGCGGGATGCCGTTGTAGCCGGTCAGCTCCAGCATCTTGGGGTCGATCAGCAGCAGCCGCAGGGTCTCCGGCGAGTGCCGCAACAGCAGGCTGGCCATGATCACGTTCATGGCCACGCTCTTGCCCGACCCGGTGGCCCCCGCCACCAGCAGGTGCGGGGCCTTGGTCAGCTCGGTGGTGTACACCCGGCCGTTGGTGTCCTTGCCCATGGCGATGGGCATGCGGCCCTGCAGCCCGCGGAAGGTGTCCGATTCCACCACCTCCCGTACATACACCGTCTGCGGCTTGGGGTTCGGCACCTCGATGCCCACCGCCGCCTTGCCCGGGATGGGCGCCAGGATGCGCAGGTGGCGCGCGCGCAGCGCCAGGGCCAGGTCATCGGCCCGGGTCACGATCTGGCTGACCTTGATCCCCGGGGCGGGCTCGAACTCGAACATGGTGACCACCGGGCCGGGGTGCACCTCGCGCACCGCGCCGATGACGTCGAACTCGGCCAGGGTGCGCTCCAGCACCTCGGCCTTCTCGCGCAGCTGCTCCTCGGTGAGCGCCTCGCCGCCGGGGATGGGCTCGGCCAGCAGGCTGGTGGGCGGGAGATCCCCGGAGGTGACCACCACCGGCGGCACCGCGCCCGAGGGCTTCTCGCGGGTCCGTTCGGCGGCCTTCTCCGCCCGGG
>DATKKS010000143.1:0-4590 GCA_035542815.1 Saccharimonadales bacterium (SeqCode)
AGGGACACCCCCACCGCCGAGCCCGCCACCAGCGCCGGGGGCCGGGCGCTGCGCGGCGCGCGCCCGGCGGCGCCGGCGTCGGCCAGCACCAGCCCCAGGCCGGCGAGCGCCGACTCGGCCAGCGCGGCGGTGCCGGGGGCGCCCCCCCGGAGGCCGGCGAGCAGCGGCAGCGGCGCCAGCCGCCCCGCCGCCGCGGGCGCCCGCGGCTCCAGCTCGGCCGCCGCGCGGTCGCGTGCCGCGCCGGGCGCGGCCAGGGCGCCGGCGTCGGTGGAGCGGATCATCTGGGCGATGGGGGTGACGCCCGCCACCGGGTCCTTGCTGAAGGGCCAGCCCAGGGCGATCGCCCCGGCCAGCTTGCCCTCCAGGTACACCGGGCTCCCGCTCATGCCCGCGGCCACCCCGGTGTGCTCCACCTCCGGTCCCAGGCAGCGCACCAGGATGAGGTCGCCCTCGCTGGAAGCGTGGCGCATCACGCTCAGCACCTCCACCGGGAACTCCTCGATGCTGTCCCCGTGGAAGACGGTCCGGGCCACGCCGCGCATGCCGGTGCGGACGTCCTCGGCCGCGATCATCGTAGCCGGGTCGAAGCGCAGCGGCGCGGGCTCCGCGCCGCGCGCCGCGCCCGCGGCGGCCAGCAGCGCGGCCACCGCCAGCGCCGCCGTCCCCGCGCGACGGCGGCCCGCTCGCCACGCCCGCGCCGCCGCCGCGCCCGCGGGGCGCCGCTCGGCCCGCTCTCCCGCAGCCCGCGGCGGCCGGGCCGCGCCGGCCTCAGTAGCCACGCGACCGGTCCACCGTGTGCTGCAGGGGCTGCCCGGCCAGGTACCGCCGCAGGTTCTCCGCGAATTCATCCGCCAGCGCTCCCGTCTCGGTGACCCCGGCGATGTGCGGGGTCACGAACGCGTTCCGCCGCCCCCACCACGGACTGTCCGCGGGGAGCGGCTCCTGCCAGTGCACGTCCAGGTACGCGGCCCCCAGCCGGCCCGATTCCAGGGCCTCCGCCAGGGCCGCCTCCACCACCACCTCGGCGCGGCCCACGTTGATCACCACCGCGCCCGCCGGCAGCGCCGCCAGGCGCGCCGCGTCCAGCAGCCCGCGGGTGGC
Organism: Saccharimonadales bacterium (SeqCode); assembly: GCA_035542815.1. GTDB lineage: Bacteria > Eisenbacteria > RBG-16-71-46 > RBG-16-71-46 > JACRLI01 > JACRLI01. The sequence goes on from DATKKS010000143.1 coordinate 1,102, forward strand.
CGGCGTGAGCGGCAGCACCACCACCAGGTAGTCCAGGCCGGCCAGAAACTCGGACAGCGCCGGCGCGGCGAACACCCGCTCGCACGCCGGGTGCGGCCGCCCGCCCGCCGAGCACCCCCATACCGCCATCCCGGCCGACTTCAGCGCCCGCGCCACCTCGCCCCCGATCCAGCCCAGGCCCAGCACCCCGGCGCGCCGGCCGCGGGCCAGCGCCCGGGGCGCGCGCTCCCACCGCCGCGCCGCCTGCCCGGCGGCCCATTGCGGCCAGCCGCCGGCGTGGTGCAGCACCGCGGCCAGCGCGTACTCGGCCAGCTGGTGCTCGAAGTCCCCGCGGGTGCGGGTCACCTGCACCCGGGCCGGCAGCCCGGGCGGCCCCAGGAGGCGGTCCACCCCGGCCCCGATGGACTGCACCCAGCGCAGCCGGGGCAGCCGGGGCAGCCACTCCGGGCGGAGCTGGAACGAGATCAGCGCGTCGCAGTCCAGGGCCCGCGCCGGAAACTGGTCGGGGTGGGCCACGCCGTCGAAGCGCACCTCCGGGAAGCCCGCCGCCAGGCGCGCCAGGAGCGCGTCGCGCTCGCGCCACACCGCAAACACCGAGGCCGCGCTCAACCCCCGCCCTCGCGGCTCTCGTCCAGCAGCATCTGCCGCAGCTCGTGCAATCGGGCCAGCGCCTCCAGCGGGGTCATGCGGTCCACGTCCATGGACTCCAGCGCCTCGAGCACCGCCCGGTCGTGCCGGCGCGCGTCGAACAGGGTGAGCTGCACCGGCTCGCCCAGCAGCCCCAGCGACGCGCTGCGCCGCTCCAGCAGCACCAGCAGCTCCTTGGCCCGCCGCAGCACCGGTTCGCTCACCCCCGCCAGGCGGGCCACCTCGATCCCGTAGCTGCGGCTGGCCGCCCCGGGCACGATCCGGCGCAGAAACGTCACTCCACCCTGCCACTCGCGCACCAGGCAGTGCAGGTTGCGCAGCCTCGGGAGAGCCTCCGCCAGGTCGGTCAGCTCGTGGTAGTGGGTGGCGAACAGGGTGCGCGCGCGCAGCCGCGGCGCCTCGTGCAGGTGCTCCAGCAGCGCCCAGGCCAGGCTCATCCCGTCGTAGGTGCTGGTGCCCCGGCCCACCTCGTCCAGCAGCAGCAGGCTGCGCGGGGTGGCCTCCGCCAGGAGCGCCGACACCTCGCGCATCTCCACCCAGAAGGTGGACGCCCCGCGGGTGATGTCGTCGCTGGCGCCCATGCGGGTGAAGATGCGGTCGGCCGCCCCCACCCGGGCGGCGCGCGCCGGCACGAAGCAGCCAGCCTGGGCCATCACCACCGCCTGGCCGACGCTGCGCAGGTAGGTGGATTTGCCCGCCATGTTGGGGCCGGTGACCAGCAGGATCTGGGCGTCGGCGGGGTCCGCCCGCACGTCGTTGGGCACGAACTGTCCCGGGGGCATGGCCGCCTCCAGGACCGGGTGGCGCAGGTCCGTGAACTCCAGCACCAGGCCCTCGTCCACCTCCGGCCGCGCGTAGCCGCGCTCCATGGACACTTGCGCCAGGGAGGCCAGCGCGTCCAGCTCCCCCAGCGCCCGGGCCGCGCGCAGCAGCTCCGCGGCCCGCTCCTGCACGCCCCGGCGCAGCTCCTCGTACAGCTGCTGCTCGCGGCGGGTGAGGGCCTCCTCGGCGGTCAGGATCTCCCGCTCGCGCTCCTTCAGCTCCTCGGTGACGAAACGCTCCGCGGCGGCCAGCGTCTGGCGCCGCACGTAGTGCTCCGGGACCTTGTCCAGCTCCCGCCGGCCGACCTCCAGGTAGTAGCCGAACACCTGGTGGTAGCCGGCCTTGAGGCCGGCGATGCCGGTGGCCTCGCGCTCGCGGGCCTCGAAGCTCACCAGCCACTCCTTGCCGCCGCGGGCCAGGTCCCGCAGCCGGTCCACCTCGGCGTCCCAGCCGGCCCGGATGAGCGGCGCGTCGCCCGGGACCAGCGGCAGGTCGTCCTCGAGGCTCCGGTCCAGCAGCTCGGTGAGCCCCGGGGGCGCCGCCAGCGCGGCCGCCAGCAGCAGCCCGAGGGCCGACGGAGCGGCCTCGGCCGCGGCGCGCACCGCGGGCATCCGGCGCAGCGCCTCGCGCACCCGGCCCAAGTCGCGGGGCGAGGAGCGGCCCGCCCCCAGCCGGCCCAGGAGCCGCTCCAGGTCCGGCACCGGGGCCAGCTCGGCGCGCAGCGCCCGGAGCTTCGACGGCTCGGTGAGCAGCGCCTCCAGCACCGCCTGGCGGTCCCGGATGGCGGCCGGGCGGCACAGCGGGCGCTCCAGCATCCCCCGCAGGTGGCGCGCCCCGGCGGCGGTCACGGTGTGGTCCAGGTGCTGCAGAAGCGAGCCCTCGGCCAGGCCCGCGGTGGTCTCGAACAGCTCCAGGTTGCGGCGCGCCGCGGCGTCCAGCAGCAGCGCCTCGCGCGGCTCGAAGCGGCGCGGCTCGTCCAGGGCCAGGGCCGCCGCCTTGCGCAGCTCGGCCGCGTAGGCCTCCAGCGCCGCGAGGGCCGCCAGGGCCGCGGGCAGGTCCTCGAACCCCGGCGCGGCCGACGGCGCCCGCGCGCGCAGCAGCTCCCGGCCGCGGGCGGGGTCGAAGCCGGCCGCCGGCCGCGCGGTGCGGGCGAAGTCCAGGCCCAGCTCGCGCAGCCGGTCCAGCGCCGGCTCGCCCGGCTCGGCCTCCAGCGCCTCGCTGGGCGCGTACCGCAGCCACTCGGCCTCCAGGTCGGCCGGCCCGCACTCTCCCAGCCACAGCTCGCCGCCCGCGAGATCGGCGAACGCCAGGCCCACGCGCTCGCCCCGGGCGTGCACCGCCGCGAGGTAGTTGGAGCGGCGCTCCGGCACCAGCCCCTCGGCCACCGCGGTGCCCGCGGTGACCACCTCCACCACCTCGCGCTCCACCAGCCCGCGCGCGGCGCGGGGGTCGCTTACCTGGTCGCACACCGCGACCTTGTAGCCGGCGCGCAGCAGCCGGGCGAGGTAGCTGTCGAGGGTCCGCCAGGGGATGCCCGCCAGGGGGATGGCCTCGCCGTCGCGGGCCTTCTGGCGGGAGGTGAGGGCGATGCCCAGCACGCTGGAGGCGGTCTGGGCGTCCTCGTAGAAGGTCTCGTAGAAGTCGCCCATGCGGAACAGGAGCAGCGCGTCCGGGTAGGACGCCTTGATCCGCTGGTACTGCGCCATCACCGGGCTGTCGGCCGGCAACCTAGGGTCCCCCCGGCTTGAACTGGGTCGGGAAGCCCGCCTCCTGGCAGCGCTGCGCGGCGCGCTCGGCCGCCTCGCGCGACGGCCAGCGCGAGGTGCGCACCCGGTACAGCGGCGGGCCCTCGCGCGGGATCGAGTCCAGCAGCGCGTCAATGCCGGCGAGCCGCGCCCGGCGCAGCAGGGAGACCGCGTTCCCGTAGTGGCTGAAGAGCCCCAGCTGGAGGTAGAAGGTGCCGCCGTGCTCCGGGACGGCGGACGGGCCCGGGCCGGCCCCCGCTCCGGGCGCGGGGCC
>DATKKS010000144.1:0-9662 GCA_035542815.1 Saccharimonadales bacterium (SeqCode)
ACGAGCGGGCGTGCGAGTTCGTGCTGGGCGCGCTGGAGCGCCGCGGGGTCAACATCGTTCGCAGCGAGGCGTAGGGGCGCACGGCAGTGCGCCCGGAGGACCCCATGCCTCTTCCCGATACCTTCCCGGCCTGCCTGGTGATGCGCGGCGGCGAGCTGACCCCCGGGCCCGGCGCAGCCCCCCGCCCACGCCCGGGCGCGCTGCGCCGCTGCGCCTCGGACGAGGAACTCCGCGCCGCCCCGGGCGACGCCTGCCGCCTGTGCCGCGAGGCCGGCGCCCTGGTGATCCGGGCCCGCATCGGCGGGCAGGCGCACCGCCTGGCGGTGACCGGGGGCGAGGCCGTGTACCGCGGCCCGCGGGTGCGCGCCTACTGGAAGGCGGACGGCTGGACGCTGACCTCGGCCGAGCCCGCCGCGGAGCTGGCCGAGGGCGAGCGGATCGACCTGTCCCCGTGCGCCGCGCTGATCGCCGAGGCCATGAGGGCGGAGGACGGAGGCCCGGTTTGACGGGCCGGGCGCCGGCTGGTATAGTCGCCGGTTCAAGGCGACCCCGCACATCGCCACGACGTACCCTCCAGCCTGGTGGCCAGCGAAGGGAACTCCCTCTCTGGACTCACTTTGGCGCCCGCCGCTGCGCGGCCTGGGCACCCGGCCCGGTGGAGATTCGTCCCGCACAAGACCTTCCGCTGCCCTGCGGACGCGGCCGTGACCGCACAGGCCTGAGTGGCGATGTCCCGTGGATCTTTCGCGATTCGTTCCACCTGCTGCCCCGGAGCCGGCCCATCGGGCCGTCCCGGAGCCACCTTGTGAAGGAGTGCACATGACCAAGACCGCCTCTGCCCGCGTGGCGCTGGATTCCAGCGTGCTCGACCGGCTCTCCGGACGGAGCCTGTTCATCACCGACGAGTGGAGCACCGCCGAGCTGAAGGCCCTGCTGGACGTGGCGGCCATTCTGCAGAACGCCGACTTCGCGGGCCGCTCGGTGGCCATGTTCCCCGACCAGCTCGCTTACGGGCTGTTCTTCGACCAGTCCACTCGCACCCGCTCGGCGTGGGCCGGCGCCGCCGCCCGGCTGGGAATGCGTCCGGTGATCTCCGACGGCAGCAGCACCCAGGTGGCCCACGGCGAGACGCCCTCGGAGACCGGGGCGATGCTGGGCATGAACGCCCACGCCCTGGGCGTGCGCCACGACAAGGTGATCGGCGAGGGCAACAAGTTCATCCGCGAGATGAAGCGCGGCATCGACGAGTATCTGGCCGCCACGGGCGACCCCCGCAACGTGCCGATCGTGAACCTCCAGTGCGACGTGGACCACCCGACGCAGTCGCTGGCCGACTTCCAGTGGGTCCGGGAGCGGTTCCCCGAGGGCGTCCAGGGCAAGCGCATCGTGGTCAGCTGGGCCTACTCCCCCAGCTACGCCAAGCCGCTCTCGGTGGCCCAGGGGGTGACCTCGCTGTTCACCCGCTTCGGCGCCCACGTGGTGCTGGCCCACCCCGAGCCGTACCGGCTGATGGACTCGAGCCTCAAGGCCGCGCGCCAGCACGCCCAGGAGTCGGGCGGCTCCTTCGAGGTGGTCCACGACATGAGCGCGGCGTTCAAGAACGCCGACATCGTGTACCCCAAGAGCTGGGGCCCGTACGACCTGATGCTGGAGCGGGTGGTGGCCAACCGCGCCCGCGACAACAAGGCCATGGCCGAGATCGAGCAGCGGGCCCTGGCGACCAACGCGAAGTACCGGGACTGGATCTGCGACGAGAAGAAGATGGCCCTCACCCAGGGCGGCGCGGCGCTGTACCTGCACCCGCTGCCGGCCGACATCGGCGCCGAGGTGAGCCCGGGCGTGATGCAGAAGGCGGTGGTGGACGTGGCCCGCGAGGCCAACAAGAAGATGTACGTGATCATGGCGATGCTGGCGATCGCCAAGATGCCCAAGCTCGCCCAGCGGCTCGAAGCCCTGCAGGCGTGAGGAGGAGTACCCGGATGCCGACCCACCCGAAGACCCACCCGGCGGCGCTGGCGAAGACCGTGGAGCGCTGCCGGGCGCGGAACATCATCATCCCGACCTTCGCCGAGCAGAAGGACCCCACCCGGGTCCCGGAGAAGATCAAGCAGCGCCTGGCGGGGGTCGGGCTGTGGGACGTCAACCCGCTGAACCTCTTCCGCATCACCTGGAAGAACGAGCCCAAGGAGAAGGGCGGGCTCTACAACACCGGCAACTGGATCGAGTTCCCGCCCGAGCTGACCGGGGTGCCGGCGCGCATCGTGGGGCTGATCGGCAAGTACTTCCCCACCGGCGCGCACAAGGTCGGCGCCGCGTTCGGCTGCCTGGTGCCGCGCCTGGTGACCGGCGAGTTCGACCCCGAGGTGCACAAGGCCGCCTGGCCCTCCACCGGCAACTTCTGCCGCGGCGGCGCGTTCGACAGCGCCCTGCTGGGCTGCAAGGCCATCGCCATCCTGCCCGAGGGCATGTCCAAGGAGCGCTTCGAGTGGCTGCGGGCGATCGGCACCGACGAGATCATCGCCACGCCGGGCACCGAGTCCAACGTCAAGGAGATCTACGACAAGTGCTGGCAGCTCCGGAAGGAGCGCGGCGGCGCGGTCTCGATCTTCAACCAGTTCGAGGAGTTCGGAAACGCCGCCTGGCACTACACCATGACCGGCTCCATCGTCGAGGAGGTGTTCGGGCAGATCCGCAGGCCCGACAGCCGCCTGGCCGCGTACATCTCGGCCACCGGATCGGCCGGCACCATCGCCGCGGGCGACTACCTGCGCACCCGCTTCCCCCACCTCAAGGTGGTGGCCACCGAGGCGCTGCAGTGCCCCACCCTGCTTCTCAACGGCTTCGGCGCCCACCGCATCGAGGGCATCGGCGACAAGCACGTGCCGTGGGTGCACAACGTGCGCAACACCGACATGGTGGCGGCCATCGACGACGAGCAGTGCATGAGCCTGCTGCGGCTGTTCAACGAGGAGGAGGGGGTCCGCTTCCTGGAGAGCTGCGGGCTCAAGAGCCAGTTCCTGAAGCAGCTCCCGCTGGTCGGCATCTCCAGCATCTGCAACCTGGTCGCGGCCATCAAGACCGCCAAGTACTTCGAGCTGGACGGCCGGGACGTCCTGGTCACGCCGCTCACCGACTCCATGGACCTGTACGAGTCGCGCAAGAAGGAGCTGCGCGAGGAGCGCGGGGCGTACACCCGCGAGCGCGCCGCGCGCGACTTCTCGCGCTACCTGGAGGGGGCGGAGATCGACCACCTGCAGGAGCTGACCTACTGGGACCGCAAGCGGCTCCACAACCTCAAGTACTTCACCTGGGTCGAGCAGCAGGGCAAGACCTCGGAGGAGCTGGCCCGCCTGTGGGAGCCGGACTTCTGGACCGAGACGTTCGCCCAGGTCCCGGACTGGGACGGGCTGATCCGCGAGTTCAACGACAAGACGGGCCTGCTCAAGGCCTTGGCCTAGCGAAGGGAAGGACATGCCGACGGAATCGAAGCGACTCGCCATCCTGGCGGTGGGCGGCAACTCGCTCATCGCCGACGACGCCCACAAGTCCGTGGAGGACCAGTTCCACGCCGTGGAGGAGACCTGCCGGCACATCGCGGGCCTGCTGCAGAAGGGCTACCGGGTGGTCGTGACCCACGGCAACGGGCCGCAGGTCGGCTTCATCCTGCGCCGCAGCGAGCTGGCCCGCCACGAGCTGCACGACGTGCCGCTGGACTCCTGCGGCGCTGACACCCAGGGCGCCATCGGCTACCAGGTGCAGCGCGCCATGTTCAACCAGATGAAGAACTGGCCCACCCGGCCGGTGGTGGCCACGGTGGTCACCCAGGTGCTGGTGGACCACGACGACCCCTCCTTCAAGAAGCCGTCCAAGCCCATCGGCTCGTTCATGAACGAAGGGGACGCCAAGGAGCACCGGCAGAAGGACGGCTGGGACGTGGTGGAGGACGCCGGGCGCGGCTGGCGCCGGGTGGTGGCCTCGCCCCGGCCCAGGCGCATCGTGGAGCTGGAGGCCATCCGCAGGCTCCTCGAGAGCGACATCATGGTGGTGGCGGTGGGCGGCGGCGGCATCCCGGTGGTGCAGGACGCCGGCGGCAACCTGGTGGGCGCCGCGGCGGTGATCGACAAGGACCTCGCCACCAGCCTCCTGGCGCGGGAACTCAAGGCCGACCTGCTCATCATCTCGACCGCCGTGGAGAAGGTGTGCCTCAACTACCGCAAGCCGGACCAGAAGGACCTGGACCGCATCACCCTGGCCGAGGCCAAGAAGTACCTGGCTGAGGGCCACTTCGCGCCCGGCAGCATGAAACCCAAGATGGAGGCGGTGATCGAGTTCCTGGAGGCCGGCGGCAAGCAGGCCCTGATCACCGATCCCCAGCACCTGGTGCCGGCGGTGGAGGGCAAGACCGGCACCTGGATCGTGGCGTGACCCCCGCCGGGAACGCCACCGGCCTGCAGTGCGTGCGCTGCGGCCGGCTCTCCGGGATCACCCCGGACCGCTACGTGTGCCCGGGCTGCGGTGCGAACGTGCGGGTGGTGTACGACCTGGAGGCGCTGCGCCGCACCTGGAAGCGCGAGCAGCTGGAGCGGAGCGAGGACCGCACCCTGTGGCGGTACCTCCCCCTGCTGCCGGTCTCGGAGCGCCTCCCGGGGCCGCCGGTGGGCTGGACGCCGCTGGTGCCGGCGCCGCGACTGTCCCAGGCGCTGGGACTCTCGCAGCCGCTCCTGCTCAAGGACGACGGGCGCAACCCCAGCGCCTCGTTCAAGTGCCGCGCCAGCTCCGTGGCCCTGGCCCGGGCGCGCGAGGTGGGCCAGAGCCTGGTTACCGCAGCCTCCACCGGGAACGCGGCCTCGGCCACCGCGGTGCTCGCCGCCGCGCCCGGCATCCGCACCCGGATCTTCGTGCCCCGGACCGCGCCGCGCGCCAAGATCGCCCAGCTGCTGACCTTCGGCGCGGAGGTGCTGGCGGTCGAGGGCACCTACGACCAGGCCTTCGACCTGTGCCTGGAGGCCACCCGCCGCTTCGGCTGGTACAACCGCAACACCGGCTTCAACCCGTACACCCGCGAAGGCAAGAAGACCGTCTCGTTCGAGATCGCCGAGCAGCTCGGCTGGCGCGTGCCGGACCTGGTGGTGGTGCCGGTGGGCGACGGCAACATCATCTCGGGCGTGTGGAAGGGCTTCACCGAGTTCCAGCGCCTGGGCTTCATCGAGCGCGCACCGAAGCTCCTGGCGGTGCAGGCCGAGGGCAGCGCCGCGGTGGTCCGGGCGGCCGCCGGCGACGGCGTGATCCAGCCGGTGTCCGGGGAGACCGTGGCCGACTCCATCTCGGTGAGCCTGCCGCGGGACGGGGAAGCCGCGGTGCAGGCCATCCGCGAGTCCGGCGGGTTCGGGATCACCGTGCCGGACGCCGCCATCCTGGCCGCGATCGGCGAGGTGGCGCGGGGCGCGGGCGTGTTCGCCGAGCCCGCCGCAGCCGCCAGCTACGCCGGGCTCAAGGAAGCCGTGCGGCGCGGGCTGGTGGACCCGGCCTGGCAGGTGGTGGCGCTCATCACCGGCAACGGACTCAAGGACGTGGCCTCGGCCATGAAGGTGGCCGGCGAGCCCAAGATCATCCCGCCCGACCCGGCGGTGCTGGAGCGGCTGTTCGGGAAAGGCGGAGCCTAGACTTCGACCACGGCCGATGCACTCGGCTGTCCAACATCCACTGACCATGTCGGGAGGGGAACCATGAGGAGCTTCATCGGCCGCGACACTCTGTCGCTCCGGGACTTCGAGCGGGACGACTACACCCGCATCTTCGAGGTCTGCGAGCGCCTGGCGCCGTTCGCCCACAACCGCCGCAACACCGACCTGTGCAAGGAAAAGACCCTGCTCACGGCGTTCTACCAGCCCAGCACCCGCACCCGGATGTCCACCGAGGCCGCCATGCACCGCCTCGGCGGCCACGTGCTCGGCTTCTCCGACGCCAAGATGACCCGCGCCGGCGACTTCTACCAGGAGTCCATCAAGGACACCGTGCGCATGCTCGAGTACTACGCCGACGTCATCGCCATGCGCCACTTCCAGCAGGGCGCGCCGCACGAGGCCGCCAAGTACTCGAGCGTGCCGATCATCAACTGCGGCGACGGCTGGGGCGAGCACCCCACCCAGGTCCTGACCGACCTGTACACCATCTGGCGCGAGGTGGGCTCGTTGGACGGCCTGCGCTGGCTGTGCGTGGGCGACCACCGGATGCGCACCATGCACTCCATCGGCCACGCCGCCACCCAGTTCGACATGGAGCTGGACGTGGTGTACCCGCCCGACATGGCCCCCACCGCCGAGTTCAAGAAGGAGCTGGCCGAGCGCAACGTCCGCTACAACGAGTGGAAGAGCACCGGCGAGTGCATCGCCAAGGCCGACGTGATCTACATCGAGCCGGTGGTGCAGGCCGACTACACCAAGTCGCGCGTGGAGGCCGAGGGCGCCAAGAAGGGCACCACCCCGGCCAAGTACCAGATCACCCGCGCCATGCTGCGCGACAAGGCCAAGAGGAACGCCATCGTGCTGCACTCCCTGCCGCGCATGGACGAGCTGCCGACGGACGTGGACAGCACTCGGCACGCCCGCTACTGGATCGAGGCCGCCAACGGAGTGGTCCTGCGGATGGCCCTGATCGCCCTGGTGCTGGGCAAGGCCGAGTAGGGGCGCATGGCAATGCGCCCGCCGTCGGGGCGCATGCCAGTGCGCCCGCCGCGGCGGCACCCGCCCGCCGTCGGCCGCTGACGCACCGCCAACCGCCGCCCCCGGGGCTCGCTCCCCCGGGGGCGGCTCGTGGTTCGCTTCCTGGACGCCGGCCCCCAACCCCGTTGAACTCCCCCTCCCTCCGGCCTACAATCTGCGCGTCTCTCAAGCCAGCGAGATTCACGGCGGCCGCCGCAGCTGGCTCCCCGGGCCGGCCGTCTCCAGACTCTCCCACCCAGGTGGGCGGATGGCCATCGTGCGCCCCACACGGTGCTGCATCGGTGTGGCCCTCGCGTTCATCGGCGCGGTCGTGGCCGTGATGACTCTCCGTCGGGTGCTCACTTCCGTGGACAAGGTCACCACCGGTGATGGACCAGACGCTGCTGCGAGATGAGCGCGCGACCGCTGGCAGCCGCATGAACCCGAGCACTCACCACGCTGGCCGCGCGGGGGACCACGCATGAGGCATCAGGAAGCGCTGGCGCTGGCGCGCCGCTTCATCGAGTTCCTGGAGACCGGGGACGTGCCCGAGGGGCTTTTCACACCGGATGTCTTCTGCGACTTCACCATGCCCAAGTGGCGCCTCCAGGGGGCGGGCATCGCCGAGGTGGTCGCACTTCGCAGGGCCGGACACCCGGGGCCGGGCAAGGTCCCCCGCTGGCGCTGCGACGCGACCGAGACCGGCTTCGTGCTCGAGTTCGAGGAGCGGTGGGAGCAGGACGGCCAGGAATGGTACTCGCGGGAGATGGCGCGGGCGGACGTCCCGCACGGGGCGATCTCGACCCTGGCCGTCTACTGCACCGGGGACTGGGATGCCGGGCTGTGCGCGAAGCACGCCGCGAGCGTAAAGCTGATCCGCCCGTGATTCGCCGCCCGGACGGGGGCTTCGCATCCTCCGCCCGGCGGCCCCGACAACCCGGTTGAACTCGCATTCGCCCGCGCGTACGATGCGGCGGACCCTCGGCAGCACTTCTGACACTTCGGACCCAGGATGACCGGCCGTGCATCCGGATGGTCAATGGTGAGAACGGGGACGACGATGTTCGACGACACCATACGGGTCACCTTCCTCATTCTCGTGGGCCTGGCGCTGACGGTCGCCATGATCTGGTATCTCGGCTTCCTCCATCGGGAGATCCGAGGCACGGGGCAGGTCGTCATCGATCCGTTCACGGTGATCGACCCCAGCGGCAAGCCCAACGACGAGCTGGGGAAGGCGCTGGCCCAACTGCTGCAGGCGCACCTCCAGTCCCTGGTGCGCGAGCTGGGCGACGCTCAGGCGGGTTTCACCAAGGACGTGCAGACGCCGGCCATGGTGCAGGGGGCGCCGGCCGGCCAGGTCGGAGACGTTCGACTGTGGACCCAACCGGTCGCACTCCACGCCGACCTCTTTCAGCCCATCAACTTGAAGCTCTCCGTGGGCGGCGTGGATGTCGGCGGCATCCTGCCCTGGCTCCAGCAGCGGTTGAGCAGCCGGCGCACGCTGCACTTCACGCTCTGCCCGCAGGCCGGCCAGGCCCAGGTTCTTGGATCGCTGGACGCACTCAAGCTCCCGGATGCCGCCGTCCGCCTGTCGGTGAAGGGGTCGGACGGCAACGCGCCCACGCCGGACGCGGTCGTGGATGCGCTCGCGCACGAGATCGTCCACCGCTACCTGGCGCGCGACACGACCAACCGCCTGGAGATCCTGGATCCCGAGGAGTTCACGAGCCTCGCGGACGTGCTCGTGAGCGTCGCGCAGGCCAACCGCAAGTCCCTTCGCGGTCGCCCCGCCCAGGGAGAGTACGCCGCGCTCATCCCCGCCATCACCGCCCTGGCCGACAAGGTCCCCGACTGGCCGGAACTCGTCTACCTCGCGGCCCGCATCGCGGACAGCGGCAAGGACTCGCTCAAGGCCCTGACGTATTACCGGCGAGTCCAGCCGAACCTCCAGGATCCCAAGCAGCGGGAGCTGGCAGCCTGGGTCACCGCGCGCATCGCCGATCTCTCGCCTTCGGCCCCACCCGCGGGGGCCGCGCAGCTGGCGGTGGCCGGCGAGCCCCTGCCCCCGGCCCTCGATTACTCCGGGGCCATCAAGTCCGTCCGCGACAGCGGCCCCGAGGGAAGCGTCGTGGGCTTGGCGCTGGCGACGGCTCTGGAATTCCAAATTGCCAAGGAGACCAAGAGGCCGGAGAAGGTCAGCGCGCGCTACATCTACTATGCCGCCAGAAAGGTGGCGGGCGGCAGCCTCGAAGAGGACAGCGGGGCGAGGATCGAGGATGGTCTTACGGCGCTGTCGCGGATGGGGGCGGTGGCGGAGGACGTCTGGCCGTACAAGCCCGGGGAGTACGCGAAGGAACCACCGGCGGCCGTGGAGAAGGCAGAACGGTTCCACATCACCGATATCAGGTCGCTCACTACCCTCGACGACCTGAAGTTCGCGCTGAAGCAGCACGGCCCGGTGGTTGCGGGGATCTCCATCCACCAGAGCGCGATGACGAAGGCGGTCAGCAAGACCGGCGTGCTGCCGCTCCCGAAGCCGACGGAACGGGTGGTCGGGGGGCATGCCGTCGTCATCGTCGGCTACAACGACGCGACGCGCCAGTTGAAGTTCGTCAACTCGTGGGGCAGGGACTGGGGCGAGCACGGATTCGGCTATCTCCCGTACGACTACGTCGACAAGTCCCTGTTCGAGGCGTGGACGTTCACTCTGGCGAAGACCTGAGGCGACGGGCCGCCGCCGACGCCTGCATGTCCGCGTCCCGCGTCGCTCCCGCCCGGGGGTGGCGTGCGTGCTCCCCCCAACAGGCCCGGGTCCGTCGGTAACGTCAAGAGTTGTGTGTCAGGAGCGGGAAGGGGGTCCCGGTTCCCTGCTTGTGGTTCTCGTAGGTGAAGATGGCGAACAGGATGCGCTCCATGCTGGTGCGGTCGCTGAAGACCCCCATGGGGCGCGTTCTTCTT
>DATKKS010000145.1:0-4261 GCA_035542815.1 Saccharimonadales bacterium (SeqCode)
GACGAACGGGCGCACTGCCGTGCGCCCCTACGGCCCACCCGGGTGCACTGCCGCGCGCCCCTACAGGCGTTCAATGCCGAGGGCCTTCTTCTGGAGTTCGATGAGCTGGCGCACGCCGGCCTCCCCCAGCGCCAGCATCCGGTCCAGGAGGGCGCGGTCGAAGGGCCGCTGCTCGGCGGTGCCCTGCAGCTCCACGAAGTGCCCCGCGCCGGTCATGATCACGTTCATGTCCACCTCGGCGCGGTGATCCTCCTCGTAGCACAGGTCCAGGAGCGGCGCGCTGCCCAGCATCCCCACGCTCACCGCGGCCACGAAGTCCTTGAGCGGCGGGGCGTTCACCTTGCCCGCCAGCTTGAGCTTCTGGAACGCGTCGTACAGGGCGCAGAACGCCCCGGTGACCGACGCGGTGCGGGTGCCGCCGTCGGCCTCCAGCACATCGCAGTCCAGGATGACCTGGCGCTCGCCGAAGGCGGCCAGGTCGGTCACCGCGCGCAGCGAGCGCCCCACCAGGCGCTGGATCTCCTGGGTGCGCCCGGAGCGGGTGTGGTCCCGCGGGATCCGCTCGGCGGAGGAGCGCGGCAGCATCCCGTACTCGGCGGTCACCCAGCCGGTGCCGGTGCCCTTGAGGAACGGCGGGACGCGCTCGTCCACGGTGGCGGCGCACAGCACCCGGGTGCCGCCCATGTCCACCAGCGCCGAGCCCTCCGCGTGGCGGATCACGTTGCACTGGATGGTGGTGGGGCGCAGCTGTTCCGGCTCACGGCCGTCAATGCGTGGCATACCGGTCCTTTCCTGCGGGGGCGGGCGCGCTCGCCCCGGCGCGGGGCGCCCCGCGGGGCGCCTTCGGTGGTCGGCCCGGGCACGCGCGGCGCGGCGCCCGGCGCGGCCCGCCTACAGCTTCCAGCCGCCGTCCTCGTGGCGGACGCGGTGCACGGTGCGCAGCGGGCGGCCCAGGAACACGGAGCCGAAGCGGGTGAACCGCGTCGGCACGTCGCTCAGGTAGAACTCGTGGCGCGGCTGGCGCTCCGGCGCGGTGGCCCCGGAGCGGCGCAGCAGCGCGCGGGTCACCCGGGCCGCCTCCTCCCCCGAGTCAATCAGCCGCACCTCCGGCCCCATCACGCCCTGGATGATGCGCCGCAGGAGCGGGTAGTGGGTGCACCCCAGCACCAGGGTGTCCACCCGGCGGGCCCGCAGCGGCGCCAGGTACTCCTCGGCCACCTGCCAGGCCGCCGGGTGGTCCATCCAGCCCTCCTCGGCCAGCGGCACGAACATCGGGCAGGCGCGCTCGAACACGTGCACCTCCGGGTCCAGCCGCCGCAGGGCGCGCCGGTAGGCGTGGCTGGCGATGGTCGCGCGCGTGCCGATCACCCCCACCCGCCGGCTGCGGGTGGCCCGCAGCGCGGCGTGCGCCCCGGGCGCGATCATCCCGATGATGGGCAGGTCGAACCGCCGCTGCAGCACCTCCAGGGCCAGCGCGCTGGAGGTGTTGCACGCCACCACCAGCGCCTTGACGCCGTGCTCGGCCAGCCAGCGGGTGTTCTCGATCGAGAACTGGATCACCGTGGGCCGGGACTTGGAGCCGTACGGAAGGCGCGCGGTGTCGCCGAAGTAGAGCACCGACTCGTGCGGCAGGTACTCGACCAGCCGCCGCACCACGGTGAGCCCGCCCACGCCGGAGTCGAACACCCCCACCGGTCGCGGGTCGTGCCGGGAGCCGCTACGGGGCCGCCGCATCCGAGCCCTCCTTCCATTCCTCCAGGTCCAGCGGGCGCGACAGGTCGTAGTGGCCGCCCAGCGACTCCACGATCTGCCCCTCCAGCAGCACCTGCACCCGCTTCACGCCGGGCACGTTGGCACGCACCGTCTCCACCAGCGAGCCCAGCACCAGGTACTCGTTGGTGGAGCCCGCGTTCAGGCCGGCCTTGAGGTCGCGCGAGAAGTCCAGGCACAGCGTCTCGCCGTTCTGGACCAGGTACACCGCGCGCAGCGTGGCCGCCGCCGGCAGCAGCGACTGACCGCCGGCGGTGGAGCCGGCCGCCAGCTCGTTCACCAGCACCCGCATCCGCTCGGAGAGGTTCTCCGGGAGGGACACCACCCGGCTCTCGCGGGCCAGCCCCTCGCCCTGCGGGGAGCCGAAGAACAGTTCCACCTGCACCGACTGCGGCGGCGGCTCCACCACCTTCTCGCGGGGCGGGTGGGCCGCCGGCCGGGGCGAGAAGAGCCACGTGCCCAACAGCACCAGCACCGCCGCCACCAGCACGCTGCCCGCGATCACCAGCCGCTGGGCGCGGTGCGCGGGAGGCAGGGCGCGGTGGGCCTGGGCGTCGCCGGTCATCTCCGTCCTCCGCTCACGGCGCGGGCGCCGCGGTGCGCGACACCGCCCCCCGCGGGGGCTTGGGCGCCGCCGGCGCGCCGGAGGCCGGCGGGGCGGCCGGATCGGCCAGCCCCACCTGCCGCCGGATGCCCTCGGCCAGCGCCAGCACCAGCCGCTCCTGTCCCGGGGCGGTGCCCAGCCGCTCGGCGTCCGGCCCGTAGGTGAGCACCCCGCACTCCACCATCACCGCGGGCATGGCCACGCCCTCCACCGGCAGCACCCGGCGGTGCACCACGCCCCGCCCGCCGTCGGGCCACACCTGGGTGAGCGCCGCCTGGATCTGCCGCGCCAGGCTGTCGCTGGCCTGGCTGTAGCGGTAGGCGACGTCCTCCCACGGGATCAGCCCCGGCCCGGAGCCGCCCGGAGAGAGGCTGGTGGGCGGGCCCGGGCGCACCCGCGCCGGCGGCCAGCACAGCACCTCGAACCCCCTCACCGCCGGCGGCCCGGCGTCGGCATGGAGGGACACGAACAGCGCGCCGCCGCCCAGGTTGGCGGCCTCCGCGCGCCGCTCGGCGGGCACCTCGCGGTCCATGTCGCGGGTGAGCAGCACCACCACGGAGGGGTCCCGCTCCAGCTCGGTCTTGAGCGCGCGCACCAGCGCCAGGGTGACGTCCGCCTCGCGCAGCCCCCCGCCGCTGGCGCCGCCGTCCGAGCCGCCGTGCCCGGCATCCAGCACCACCCGGACGTGCCCCGCCGGCAGCCCGGCGCGGCGGGCGCTCGGCGCGGCGGCGGAAGCCGGCGGCGGGGCCGGCGCGGCCGGAGCCTGCGCGGCGCCCGGCGGCGCGGCCGGCGGCGCAGCCGCGGACCCGCCCGCAGCGCCCGCGGAGGACGCCGGCGGCAGCGCCGGGGCGGCCGTGCCGCCGGCCCCGCCCGCCACCAGCCCGGTGGCCGGCCCGCCGCGCGGCGCGGGATCCAGCCGCCGCGCCTGCGCGTCCCAGCGCATCCGCGAGCCCTCCGGCAGCGCCGTCGCCAGCGCCGAGACCGGCACCCACACCATGTTCCGGCGGTACAGCACCGGCGCGTCCACCTGCACCACCCGCTCGTCGCACTGCACCCAGCGGGTGTCCACCGTGAAGCGCACGGTGTGGCCGCCGAAGCGCAGGGTGAGCTTGTCCAGCTCCGCGTTCCACTCGCGGGCCGCGCCCAGGCAGCGCACCAGGTCGGCGGCGCTCACGTAGTCGGCCCCGCCCTCGCGCCGCAGCGCCACGCGCCGCGCCGCGCCGCCCGCCAGGCGCACCTCGGCGGTGGGCGGGGCGCTCCCCGCGCCAACCGCGGCCGCGCCGCGCCCGGCGACCCCCGCGGCGCACACCGCCGCCGCGGCCAGCAGCGCCGCAGCCGCCGCGCGGGCGGCGCTCACCGCCGCTCCTTCATCGCCCGCTCGATCTCGCGCCGGGCCTCGCGCTCGGAGAGGGTGTCGCGGCGGTCGTGGGCCCGCTTGCCGCGGGCCACGGCCAGTTCCACCTTGGCCCGGCCGTCGGCGTTGAAGTACAGCTTCAGCGGCACCAGGGTGCAGCCTTTCTCGTCGGTCTGGGCGCGCAGCCGGCGGATCTCCGAGCGGTGCAGCAGGAGCTTGCGCTTGCGCCTGGGATCGTGGTTGAACCGGCTGGCCGGGTCGTACGGGCTGATGTGCAGGTTGTGCAGAAACGCCTCCCGGCCCTCGATCGCGGCGTAGGAGTCGGCCAGCGAGGCTTTGCCCGCGCGCAGCGACTTGACCTCCGTGCCGGCCAGCGCGATCCCGGCCTCGACCCGGCCCAGGATGTGGTAGTCGTGGCGGGCCTTGCGGTTCTCGGCGATCAGCTTGCTCTGGTCCATGGACGTACCGCCGACACAATAAGGGCGGGGGGCGCGAGATTCAAGCTGCAGCGCGGGTCGGATTGACACCCCCGC